>JAAYDE010000131.1 GCA_012729375.1 Deltaproteobacteria bacterium
ATCCCCTCGGGATGCCGTTCCACCTGCTCCTCGAAGAGCCGGTGGAGAACCTGGTCCTCGGGATAGGCCGCCGCCGTGGCGTTGAACTCCTCCACTACCAACCGCCGCTCCGCTGCGTCGAGAAGGGAAAGCTCGGCTATCGGTTTTTCGGGGTTGCGGACGGCCTCGGCGGCGAGGCGGGCGAAGTGCCTTACCATCCGCTCCGCCGTTTGCCGCTCGAAGAGGTCGCTGCTGAATTCGAGATGGCCGCCCAGGTGGTCGCCGTAAAGGCCGAGGCTCAAGGTCAGGTCGAACTTGGCGCTGTCGAATTCCGGAAAGAGCGGGGCCGTTTCCAGGCCGGGAAGACGCACGGTGTCGAAGGATTCGTCGCCGAGGACGAACATGGTCTGGAAGATCGGGGTGTGGGCGGTGCTTCGCTCCGGCGCCAGTTCCTCCACCAGTTTCTCAAAGGGGAGGGACTGGTGGGCGTCGGCCTCGAGAAGGGTGTTCCGGGTTTGGGACAGCAGATCGACAAAGGTAGGGTTTCCCGTCAGGTTGTGGCGCAGGGGCAGGGTGTTGACGAAAAGCCCGGCGATTCTTTCGATCTCGGGACGGATCCTTCCCGAGATCGGCGTGCCGACGACGATATCCTCCATGCCGCTGTATTTGGCCAGAAAAAGTGCCCACAGGCTTTCCAGCGCCATGAACAGGGTGACGCCCCGGGAGCGGGCCAGGATGGAGAGCGCCTCCGTCAGCGGGGGGTCGAGGGTGGCCGGGACATGGCCGCCGCGGCTGCTGAGGACCTCGGGGCGGGGGCGGTCGGTAGGCAGGGAGAGCAGCGTCGGGATGCCCGCCAGCTTATCCCGCCACCAGTGGCTGTGGCGGGCGATCCGCTCCTTGTTGAGCCACTTCCGCTGCCAGACGGCGAAGTCGATATAGGTGACCGGCGGCGCCGCCAGAAGGGGCTCGGCGCCGCTCCGGAAAGACTCGTAGGAGTAGGCCAGTTCCTCGAAAAGAATGCCGAAACTCCAGCCGTCAAAGACGATGTGATGGATGTTGATCGACAGGACGTGATCCCGGTCTCCGATTTGGAAAAGCCGGAAGCGGCAGAGGGGGCCGGCGGCGAGATCGAAGGGGTGCCTTGCCTCCGTGGCCAGTTTTTCCCGGAGTTCCTCTTCCGCCGTTCCTTCCACGGGAAGCGAGAAGGGACCGGGATCGCAAACCCGCTGGCTGATTTCGCCCTGTTCGTTTTCAAGGAAAATGGTACGCAGGGTGTCATGGCGGGCGATGAGGAAGGCCATGGATTTTTCCAGGGCCCTGCGGTCGAGGTCGCCGCCGATACGGATGGCGGCGGGAATGTTGTAGCCGCCGCTTTCTCCCTCGAAGCGGTCGAGAAACCAGAAGCGGGCCTGACCGAAGGAGAGGGGGGCTTCTTTCAGACCGCTTTTTTCCAGAGGGAGGGGGGCGAGGTCTGCGGCGGTGCCGGTTATTTTTTCCAGCAGGGCGGCCGGGGTGGGATGGGCGAACAGGTCCTGGATCGGCACCTCGACGCCGAAGGTTTTGGCGACGGTGTTGAGGAGCCGAATCGCCAGCAGGCTGTGCCCGCCAAGCAGAAAGAAATCGTCATGGATGCCGACCCGCTCCACATCCAGTGCCGCGGCGAAGAGGGCGCAGAGCTTTACCTCCCGCGGATGGCGCGGTGCCTGGTAGCTGGTGGCCGGCGCCGGTTCCGGATCGGGCAGGGCTTTGCGGTCGATCTTGCCGCTGGCGGTGATGGGCAGGGCGGCGAGCTTGACGAAAGCCGCCGGCATCATGTAGTCGGGAAGGGATTGGGCGAGATGACGGCGCAGCTCGCCGGGCTCCGCCGCGCCGACAATCCACGCGCCGAGACGTTTTTCCCCCTCTTTCCCGTAGGGATGGACCACCGCTTCGGTCACGCCGGGATGCTGTTTCAGGACGCTCTCGACCTCTCCCGTTTCGATGCGGTAACCGCGGATCTTGACCTGCTGGTCGATCCTGCCCAGATACTCGATGTTGCCGTCGGCCAGCCAGCGGGCCAAGTCGCCGGTTTTATAGAGGCGTCCATTCCCGAAGGGGTTGGTCACGAACCTTTCCGCGGTCCGTTCCGGCTGGTTCAGGTAGCCGCGGGCGACCTGCACCCCGCCGATGCAGAGTTCTCCCGGAACGCCGATGGGTTGCAGCGCTCCCTGGGCGTCGACGATGTGAATCTCCGTGTTGTCCACGGGACGGCCGATGGGGATGATTTCCGGCAGCGCCTCGGGGCAGGTGTGCCAGGCGGCGTCGACGGTCGTTTCGGTGGGGCCGTAGAGGTTGTGGATCCGGGCCGAAAAGCTTGGTATGGCGCGGATCTCTTCGAGCAGTTTTTTGTTGAGGGGCTCGCCGCCGCAGAAAAGATGGCGCAGGCCGGAAAAAGCCGAAACATCCCTTGGCGATAGGCTCTGTGCCACGGCCTGAAGCAATGACGGCACGAATTGGACGATGGTGACCCCCCACCGTTGCATGGCGGCGAGGATTTTCCGCGGCTCCTTTTCCCCCCCGGGTTCCAGGAACGCCAGCACGGATCCCGAGACCATCGACCAAAAGAGTTCCCAAACCGAAGCGTCGAAGGAGAGGGGGGTTTTCTGCAGGACCACCTCATCTTCACCGCCGCCGAAGCGGTTTTGGAGCCAGTTGATCTGGTTGATCAGGCTGCGGTGTTCGATGGCCACCCCTTTCGGTCTCCCCGTCGAGCCGGAGGTGAAGATGACATAGGCGAGATGGGAGGGCTCAATCTCCACCCGGGGGTTGGTTTCTGGATAATGGGACAGGGCTGGATCGTC
>JAAYDE010000132.1 GCA_012729375.1 Deltaproteobacteria bacterium
ACTGATGAATTTCATGGAAAAGACGATGATCTTCTGCCGCCGGGAGGAGATCGACGCCGCCTCCCTGCCCTGGGACGAGCGGCGCCAGGACCGCGAGGCGGCCAACAGCTATTCCCTGAAGGAAGCCAGCCGCCGGCTGGAAAAGGAATACATCCGCAAGGCGCTGGCGGCCACCGGCGGCAACCGCACCCTGGCCGCCCGCCTGCTGGAGATCAGCCTGCGCGCCCTTCACTACAAACTGGCCGAGCACGATCTCGATCGATCGTGAAAGATTTGCGCGCCACCCTGCAAAATTTGCATTGTCCTGATCCCCGAAAGGGGATTTTTTGTTTTTATCCTATTGAAATAATTAATTTTTTTACTTTGGAATAAAAATTGCCAGATTGAATTTCGACAGGTTCAAAGGAGGCACGGGGTGAACAGGCAAAACAGCTCGACAGCAGGCTTCAGCCTGATGGAATTGATTGTTTTGATAGGGATCGTTGGCCTTCTGGCGGCGGTGTCCTTGCCCCAGTTGCGGACCATGGCCGAGGATTTCAGGTTGAAAGGGGCGGCCAGGGATATCCTTTCCTATTTTCAGAAAGCGAAAATGGAAGCCGTGAAACGGGGGGCCAACGTGGCACTGAACTTTACCCCGGGGAATCCCGGTAGTTTCGTCATGTTCATTGATAACGGAGCGGACGAAGGGACCCCGGACGACTTTATCCGCAACGGCGGCGAGGAACTTCTGGGGGAGGTGACCCTGCCCAAGGGGATACTATTTGATTCGACAACATTTTCTGCGGACCGGACCGGTTTCGGTGTCAATGGGTTACCGAAAAAACTGGGCAGGGTAAAACTCGCCAATGCCAATGACAAAAAATACCAGATCATTCTCTCCATGACGGGTAACGTCCGTCTCGAAAACAAATGGGGTGATTAAGCTTATGGGAGGCGGAAAAATCTCTTTGAGGTCCGATAGCGGTTTCACCCTGGCGGAAATTCTGGTCGCCATGGCCGTCTTCGGTATTTTGAGCGGAGCCGTTTTGTCCCTGTTTACCAAAAACGTCCGCACCCACACGGCGCAGACTCTGGTTGCCAACGCCCAGCAGGATCTGCGCGCGGCGATGATGATCATGAAGATGGATATCCGCATGGCGGGATACGATCCGGGGAAGGAGAATATCGCCGGATTCATTAACGCCGGGGCGGAGGAGTTCCGTTTTACGGCCGACATAAATGGCAACGGAAAAATCGCTGCGTTGATGGAGAATGGTGGACTGGAGACTGACCCTAACGAGGACGTTTCCTATTTACCCTATGAAACTGACGGCATAAAAAAGGTCGCCAGGGGATTGCCGAATCCGAATGGAACCATCAATAAAAGCCCTTTGATTGAAAACATCGAAGCGAACGGCTTGCGGTTTGCCTACGCCGTCAATGATGGCTATGGCCGCTATCTGCGCAACACCAACGGGATCGTCTGGGCGGTGCCGGGGGCCAATGGAAAATGGTTCGATCTCGATGTCAACCAGGATGGATTCATTGATGCCGCAGATGATACGGCCGACGGCACTACCGATGGCATCATCGCCGGCCGCGACACCGGCGTCACTGTCGATGCCGAGGCTATCAGAGGGGTGCAGATCTGGATGCTGGTGCGAACCGCGGCGCAAGACCCGGATCTGCCTTCCCTCAACCAGCGTTTCCTGGTCGGGAACCGCGTTCTGGAATACGACGACCGCTTTCGCCGCCGCCTTTTAACCTCCACTGTCAAATGCAGGAATTCGGCGCTATGAAAAACAAAAAACGCACGGGTCAGCAGGGTTTTTCGCTCATCGAGGTAATGACCGGCATAACCATCCTGGCCGTTGGCATTCTGGCGGTGGTTTCCATGCAGGTAACTGCCATCAAAAGTAATGCCTACTCACGGCAGATGACGGAAGGGGGCAACCTGGCATTGGGAAAACTTGAGGAACTGACCGGCCTCGCCTATGACAATCAACTGCTTTCCACCGCCGCCGGCGACAATCCCCACCAGGAAATCCGCGGGCGCTATAACCTGCAATGGACCGTTGCCGACGGACCGATGAGTAATACCAAGAGGATCGATTTACAGGCGACCTGGACGGAAAAGGGATTTATCAAGAGGGTGAACCTGACCACCATCAAGGCCGATGTCATCTAGGGCGGAGGCTCCATCTCGGCCTGGCCGGGTTTGGGTGTAGGCGCCGAGGGTTGTAACCGTGAACCGGCGGCCATAGGAGACAGGAAGACGAAATGAGAGACAAGCCCAAGAAATTCACATCTTGTAGGAACGAAAAGGGATC
>JAAYDE010000133.1 GCA_012729375.1 Deltaproteobacteria bacterium
ATCTCGCGGCTGGCCAATATCATGCCGCCCCTGGGTCTGGCCGCCATCGCCGCCTATCTGGAGCGTTGCGGGATCGAAACCCGCATCGTCGACTGTTTCGCCCATCCCGACGACCAGCGCCTGATCCGCGACACGCTGCTGACGATGCGGCCCGCCTTCATCGGCTTCAGCTGCACCACTTCCAGCTTCCTGGACGGCGTGCGGCTGGCCTCCCTGGCCCGGGCCGAACTCCCTGGCATCCGCACCCTGTTTGGCGGCCCCCATGTTTCGGCGCTGCGCGAGGCGATCGTCCGCGACTATCCGGAGGTCGATTTCGTGGTGGTGGGGGAAGGGGAGCAGACCCTGGCCGAGCTGGTCGCCGCCGACGGCGAAGGGGCGGAGCGGATCCCCGGAGTGGTCTGCCGCCGCGGCGGCGAGGCGGTCTTCAGCGGTTTCCGGGACGCCAGCCTGGCGCTCGACAGTCTGCCGTTTCCCGCCTATGAAAAGCTCCACGGCTACCCCCACGCCTACCGGCTGCCGATCTTCAACTACCCCCGCACCCCCAACAGCAGCTGCATCTCGAGCCGCGGATGCCCCTATGCGTGCAGCTACTGCGACCGATCCGTGTTCCGCCGCACCTTCCGCTACAACTCCGCCACCTACCTCTACGAGCACCTGAAATACCTTCGGCAGCGCTTCGGCATCCGCCATGTCAATTTCTACGACGACCAGTTCACCTTCAACCAGGAGCGGGTCGAGGAGTTCTGCCGCCTGATGATCGATGGGCCGCTGGGGATGACCTTCAACTGCGCGCTGCGGGCGGAGCACGTCGATTTCGAGCTGCTGTCCCGGATGAAGGAGGCCGGCTGCTGGATGGCGAGCATCGGTATCGAAACCGGCGATCCCGAACTCCTCGCCCAGCACCGCCAGAACGCCGACCTGGAGATGCTCGCCGACAAGATCCGGCTCATCAAGAAGGCCGGCATCCGGGTCAAGGGGTTGCTGATGATGGGGCTGCCCGGCGAGACCGAACAGAGCATCCGGCGCAGCATGGCCTACGTCTACTCCCTGCCGCTGGACGATTTCAACCTCGCCAAGTTCACTCCCTTCCCTGGCTCCCCCCTTTACGATACCATCCATGAGCTGGGAACGTTCGATGAGGACTGGGAGAAGATGGATTGCCTGCAGTTCCGTTTCGTTCCCCATGGCATCCGCCGCGAACGCATGGAGGAGCTGTTCATCGAGTTCTACAAGCGCCACTTCCAGCGCCCCAGGGTGTTGCTCGGCTATGTGGCCATGCTGTGGCGCTCCCCGAACAGCTGGAAACGTTTCCTCCTCAACCTTGGGGATTTCCTGCGCTTCGCCAGAAGCAGCAAGCGCATGGGAGGGGAGGGGGACGGTGGCTGAGCCGATCCGGTACCTGATTCTGATCCCCCTTTTCAACCATGGCGCCTCGGTGTGCGCCGTGGCGGAAAAGGCGTTGACCGTGCATCCTGAGGTAGTGGTGGTGGATGACGGCAGCACCGACGGCGGCGCCGGGACCCTGGCCGGTCTGCCTTTAACGGTGATCCGCCACGAGGTCAACCGTGGGAAGGGAATGGCGATCCTGACTGGAGCACGGGAGGCGAAAAGGCGCGGCATGACCCACATCGCCACCCTTGACGCCGACGGTCAGCACGACCCGGCCGATCTGCCGAAGCTGGTGGAGGTGGCGCAGCGGGAGCCGCTGGCCGTGGTGGTCGGGAAGCGGGATTTCGAACGTTCCGCGGCGCCTAAGGCGAGCCGCTTCGGGAGCCGTTTCTCCAATTTCTGGCTGCGGCTTCAAACCGGGGTCGCCTTGGGGGATACCCAGAGCGGGTTCCGCATCTATCCGCTGGCCGTGCTCGAGAAGCTCAAATTATCCGAGCGGGGGTTTTCCTTCGAGATCGAGGTGCTGGTCAAAGCGGCCTGGGCCGGCGTGCCACTCCGCGAGGCGCCGGTTTCGGTCCACTACCCGCCGAAAGAGGAGCGGGTCTCCCACTTCCATCTGTTCCGCGACAACTTGCGGCTGACCTTTCTCAACACCCACCTGACGATGCGCTCGGTTCTGCCCTGGCCGCACCGCAAGATCGTACCCGATCCGAAAGGGGCTCAGGTGATCAGCGTGCTGCGTCCAGTGCAGTCGCTACGCACCCTGCTGACGGAAAACACCACGCCGGGACAGCTGGCCGCCGCCGGGGCGCTCGGGGTTTTCCTCGGCGCCGTGCCGCTGATCGCCTTTCACACCATCGCCGTGCTCTTTGCCGCCGGTTTCCTGCGCCTCAACAAGGTGGCGGCGGTCAGCGCCAGCCAACTCTGCATGCCGCCCATTGTGCCGGCATTGTGCATCGAGGCCGGCTATTTCATGCGCCACGGCGAATTCCTGACGGAAATATCTCTGCGCACCCTAGGTTATCAGGGATTGGAACGGCTTTTCGAGTGGCTGCTCGGTTCCCTTGTGGTGGGACCGCTGCTGGCTCTGGCGGTAGCGGCCGCTATTTTCGTCATGGCTTCAATGCTGGGGAGGGAGGGCCGTGCCGAAAAATGAAGAGAATAGCCGTCACTGGAGCAGTCGCAGCGTCGGGGCGCCGTGGCAGCACCGCTTCTTCTATGGCCTGATCCGCCTGGGCGGCCGGCGCGCGGCCTATTTTTTCCTGCATTTTGTCGCCGCATATTATATGCTGTTTCGTCCCGATCAGCGCCGCAGGTGCGATTTTTATCTGCGCCGCCGCTTCCCCGGTGCCTCTC
>JAAYDE010000134.1 GCA_012729375.1 Deltaproteobacteria bacterium
GCTTCAATGAGGCCGGGGCATTTCTACCCCGGAAAATAGCCCTCTCGCGAGGCATGTTTTCATGCGGCCCGGCAGCCGCTTTTGCGAGAGGTAGGTTTTTCTCCTGGCTGTTAACGCTTTTTGGGTTCGTCGATTCAATCTGGAAATTTTCTCCTTTCTTCAATTTTCAAAGACCTCCCTTGTTGCGAGGACTCCCGGGGGTTTTGATGCCACCGCACCTCTCGCACCGAATCGGCAGCGAGTTAGACAATAACCGGCTCCTTGGCGAGCGGTTTGAAGGCCTTTCCGAGACTCCGCACCTTCGGCTGAACATCGGATGCCGGGCCCAGGTCGAGGATAAGGACATGATCTTCATTGGCGTTGATCAATTCGACCAAAGCGGCCTCCAGTTGCAGGGCGCGCATCTTTCCAAGCCGGCACTGAAAAACCGAGAGTTGCAGCCATTCTCCAAATCCGTGCATGAGCTTAAAAACCTTCTTCCAGCGCCGCTGGTTGCTGATATCATAGCTGATGATATAGAGCCGATCCATCCCAAACTACCTGGTCACGAAGTTGGGGTAATGGGGAATTTCACCGGACAGAAACCGGGTTAAAAGGCGCCCCTGGACCTCCAGCAAGCGGCGGTAGCTGATGCGGTATTTGAAAATGGGATGGGTTACATCCTGTTCCATACGTCGCTCAAAAGCCGCGATGAATCTTTTCCGGCCGCTGTCGGTCAGGTTGCAGCTTCCGGCCGCATGAATGAAATCCGCAGGTCGGATTTCCCGATTGTTGATGGCGGTCAGAACCGTGGAGTCAGCTAGCAGCGGGCGGAATGGCTCCATCATATCCAGCGCCAGGGCAGGCCTTCCAAAACGCGGCTGATGGAAAAAACCCCGGTAGGGATCAAGGCCCACCGCTGCCAAGGTGATGGTCCATTCGCGGGTCAGCATGGCGTAGGCAAAGGAGAGCAGGGCATTGACCGGATCCTTGGGCGGGCGGCGGTTGCGGCCATCGAAATGGAAGGGCAACTCTTCATCCTCCGGAGCAATCAGCAACGAGCTGAAACTTTGAAAATAGCGGTTGGCGGCCGCGCCTTCAATGCCCAGCAACATCTCCAGGGAAGAGGCGCGCAGGGCGTGGTTTATGTCACTTTTCAGGCCGATCAACAATTCATCCGGAGCCCGCTCCACACCGGAATCTTTCTCTTTCCAATTGCGGCGCAGCAGGGTGCGGCAATTGGCGATTTTGGCCGCGATCCAGGTCCGGGCCAGCGCCAGACAGGTGCCCTCGTCAAAACTGGCGCGGTATTGATGGATCCGGTTTTCGACATTGCGATGGCCGGTGCCGATGGTGTGGCCGATGAACCAGCCGCCGTAGCTCATCCAGGTCACCGGGATTTCCCGCCGCAGGCACTCATGCAGGGCCGGGGTGGTCAATGCCGCGTTGCCGAACAACACGACCTGGGAGGTCTCGCCGAAGCGGGCCTCGGCCACCTTTTCCTTTTCCACCTCGATGATCATCCGCTCCCCATCCTTGCGGACATAGGCCCGCTGCGACTGAACATAAAGGGGCAGCCCTTTTTCAGAGCAAGGGATGATGGGCCGAGGTTCGAAGCGGGGATGGGCCAGAAAACCCACCTCGTCCGGGAGGCAGATCCCGACCAAGGCGCAGCGGGGGCACTTGGGGCTGTCCTCCAGCGGCGGCGGGATGTTGCCGGTTTGGGATAGTGCCTGAAAATCCCGAATGGCGTTCAGGGTCTGATCGATCAGGTCGGCGTCGAAGCGAACCGGCACCCGTTCGCGGGAAGCGACAAAATAGATGATTCCCTCGTCACACTTGTAGCCCTGCTCCCGAAGCAAAAGCCCCTGGGCGCAGAGTTGCACACGCTCCGGCGCCCACACTCCGCCCGGTACATGAGGCCGCTTGCCGCGCTTGTAATCCACCGGGTTGACCTGATCGCCCTCCCCCTCCACCAGATCCAGCTTGGCCGTGATCCCCAAGGTTTCGGAACTCAGGGCCACCGACCGGGCATGAATGGTCTCTTCCTCCTCCGGTTTCTCCGGAAGAGCGCCTTTCCCTTTATCGACTCGGCTATGCTTGATCCTGCCGTCCACCGTGTCGACACTGGGCGCGAACTCCCCCTGTACCCACATCAGGTAACCCAGACGTGGGCAATAGACGAACTCGTTGAGCATGCGGACCGGGATGAGAAGGGGATCGTTCATGATTTTTTTCGAGGCAGCCTTTTTTTCGATTCCGGCTCGTCCAGGTAGTTTTCCGGCGTTGACACCCTGGCGTTCGTTTCCTGTTCGAGCTTTTCACGGGCTTCTCCGGCAATCCGGCCCCCCTTGTGGGCGGCCACCCGATTTTCACTGAAGCCCTGGGCGTCCTGCTTGCGGGTAATTTCGGTAGTGGCCGCTTCTCCCAGCATGGAGAAGATCAACTCCAGATCGGTCATGTGGTCGCGCAGGTTCTCCCGTTCCAGCCCCTTGAACTGCTTGTACTCGCTCGGCGTCATGCCGAAAGCGGCCTTGCTGATTTCCGCCGTCAGAATGGCGTATTCCGGCTCCCCTTTCACGTCGCGGTTTTTCCATTCGTTGGTCAGTTCGGCCCGAATGGCGATGCCCCGCATCCGCTTCTCGATCCAGACGTCGGAATAGCCTTTGGCCTGGTACAGAGCACGAGTGCGCTTGGTGGCCAACTCCGGGTCCTCGATCTCCTGGACCCTTTCATAGCCGACCTTGGCCAGCCAGCGTTTGAAGGGCTCGGCCTTGGGCGAGGGGATCGACTGGATGATGCGGAAAATACCCTCGGTGTTGGCGCAGTCGGTGGCACGGCGTTTGCCGTCCGGGGCCATCAATTTCAAACCGTGACAAAATGTCACGACTTCACTCCCCTCCGCGCTCAACCGCTGCTTGAGTTTTCGCCAATAGGCCCCCGCATCAGCGCTATCCGTCAACGCACAGCAAACATCGACAACGGAAAACCACCACTCGTCATTGTGTAGTGTCCGCCGAATTTTTTTATCCTTGAAAACCACCAGTTTGGTTTCCATCACTCACACCTCTCTCCGGATTGCTTTCCGTAAATGAGAAACTCAACCAACCGGCTGATGAGCTTGTAAAAACCGAAGATGGCCAGCCAGAGAAAAATGGCACCGACAAATCCCAGAACCCAGCCGATCATGAATTCAGGTTACAGGAGCGAAAAGGCCGAGGCCGAAGTGACAAGCAAAGCCGAGGGCGAGAGGGCCAACAACTTGCTCAGGAAAAACAATTTCAACAAAGGATCCATGGGTGTCAGGTTGGGTGAGTCCACGCTTGCTCCGAAAACGGTGGAAATGCACAGGGCGGCGCGGCAGCCCCCCGACAAGCGCCTCAGGTTTCAATTTGACTGAGACCGGCATTGGCAACCCGCGCAAGCGGCATTCCCGCTGGACTTGCTCCGCAACCCCAAAATTTCTCTTGGTGTGCCATGGGCGCAGGTAAGGCGTAATGGAACGCCATATTGAACTTTTCCCTGCATGGCAACAGACATCAGCGAAAGTGCCGATGTCTCCAGAGCCCTCATAAAGAACTAGCCATTCGTTACCATCGCGGGTAAAGAGCCGATTGAGCTTTTGAATCGCCTGGAGGTGGTTTGCTTCGAATCCGCCTGATAGATGAACCAGAAGATGGTCTATTCGGCCATGACTGTTGCATTCAGGGAGATAGAATGCGTGCTGGTGGCAGTTGGTTTCAGGAAGATCATGCCCTGAGAACAAGGCTGGTACCTGCCCAAGGTGTTTTTCGGCCAAGTGCATCAAAGCCACGCGAGCAAGTTCGCCAATCTTCACCGCATCTTCCATGCGCGGCAACGGGCGGCCATATAGAGCAAATCGAATCGTGGTCACTGTTGACTTCAGTTTACATGGGCGAATGGCCATCGTGGCCACGGCGGGCCGCAACGCATCGGATGGTCGCCGGTAAAAAACCCGCCATGCAGCCGGAGGCTGGCTCCATCCGGCGGCTTGAAGCTGACTGGTTTCCAGGCTGACAGCTTCCAGCCAAGAGTCGGGGAGAACCGCCCCACCTTTTTTCTTCCCTTTGACTGGATTGGCATCTTGCCATTGAGCACGAAAAACCTGATAAGCAGCGGGCGGTTGGGGGCAGAGGAGAGGAACGACTTCGCCAATTTCACCTGTTTTTACATCAAGAGCGGTGTCCCCCGGTACACAATCCGGTTCGCCCTCCCATGATTCAAGCCTCTGCGCCTCAACCCAGCTTTCGGCGCGCCCCAGATAGGCGAACCCCATCAATAGTTCATCAAGAAGCCGTTGAGACGCTTTTTCAAGGGTGATTTCCGGCCAAAGTGCGACCAGTTCATCTTCGGGCGAGACACGCGCGAAGGCATCAAAGATCAAGGTGTTCTTGTCCTTGGACCCCTCGCGTACCGGCATGTAATGGCGCACATGTGAATGAACGGCGGAGGGCAGACGATAAGAGGGAAGTGTTCCGGCAAGCTGCGCCAAGAGCTTCTCCAGGTCCGCCCTGGGATAAGCCACCCGATCAACCTTGCGATGCCAGACCGCGATCAGTGCCCGCAGAATGCGCCATGGCGAAGGCGGCCATTCGACATCGGCCTCGTTCACATGCCGCCCCCACGGCGTGGCGTGATACCGCCCGCCGGGAAAGCGAAAACCGATGGCGAGCATATCATTTCCTCCAGATTACAGTGGTCACGCGTGGGTCGGCAAATGCCCCTTCAGCGGCAACGGCCTGAATTAAGTCGGGAAGCTCAGTTTCAAGCACCGTGCGTTCTGGAATAATAAATGACTGGGGCCGAGTCACGCGCAGCGCTGTGAGGTCAAAATCACAGGCCGTGCGCAGACGCATCCC
>JAAYDE010000135.1 GCA_012729375.1 Deltaproteobacteria bacterium
GGCCGTGCCAACAACCGCAATGACGCCGTTTTCGGTGCCGTCCTTGCCGGGCGCAGCGGGGCAATCGACGGCCTCGACGAAATGGTCGGCCTTTGCGTCGAGACGGTTCCGGTGCGCGTCTCCTGGCAGGCCGACACCCTGTTCAGCGAACTGTTGCAGCGCATGCAGGAAGAGGCTCTGGCCCTGGAGGCCCATGCCCATCTTCCCCTGGTCGACATTCAACGCCTTACCCCCCTGGGCAGTGCTCTGATCCGCCATCTCTTCGTCATCGAGAATCTTCCCGAAACGGGCGCGGGCGGCGCTCCGGCGCTCACTCTGGCTTCGGGATTCAACCAGACCGACTACGACCTGAGCCTGGTTATCGACCAGGGAGAAAAACCGGCGGCAAGTTTTCATTACAACGGCGCGGTCCTGGCCGCGGCACAGGTCAAGGGTCTGGGGGACAGTCTGCTGACCCTGCTGCGGCGGATCGCAGCCGAAGGGGACAGCCTCCTTTCCCGGCTCGAAATTGTTTCCGCGGAAGAACTTCGGAAAGTGGTTGCGGGCTTCAACGACACCGACGCCGGCGAGCCGGCCTCGACCATTGTCGATCTTTTCCGCCAAACGGTCATCCGCTATCCCCGGAACATCGCCCTTGTCTGTGGTGCTCAACGCTATACCTATGGCGAACTGGATGCTGCCAGCGACCGCCTGGCGGCGTGGCTGTGCCGCCTGGGGACCGGAGCGGATAAGGTGGTCGTGGTTTTGATGGAACGCTCCGCGGACTATGTCGCCGCTCTGCTCGGCATCCTCAAGGCGGGAGCTGCCTATCTATGTCTGGACCCCTCCTGGCCGCCGCAGCGGCTGCGTTTTCTCCTGCAAGACGCCGCTCCCGTGGCGGTGGTCGGCGATGAGGCGCTGCGTCCCCTGGCGCCAGGTTTCAGCATCCCCTGGCTGACCCTGGAGGAGTGCGGAGAAGGGGCCGTAGCCGGTTCTGCGGCCGCTCCCGGGCTGCGGGACCTCGCCTACGTCGTCTATACCTCCGGCACCACCGGGCATCCAAAAGGGGTCATGATCGAGCACCGCAGCCTGGCCAATTTCTGTACCTGGCATGTGCGCCACTACGGCCTCGGCCCCGAGGATATCGCCGGCCATCTTTTCAGTTTTTCCTTCGACGCTTCCGCCTGGGGGATATGGCCTCCTTTGACCGCCGGCGGCGCCATCCACATCCTCGACCACGGCACCCGCACCGATGTCCAGGGGATAAGGGACTATTTCGATTCGCAGGGGATCACCCTGGCCAACATGCCCACGGTTCTCTGTGAACAGTTCTTGACCCTGGCGCCGCCGCGAAACCTGCGTCTCCTCACCACCGGCGGCGACGCCCTGCATTTTTTCCAGCCCCAGCCCTATGCGGTATACAACGAATACGGGCCCAGCGAAGCGACGGTCATGGTCACCTGCCACAGGGTGGAAAGCATGGACGGCGGGATTCCCATCGGCCGGCCGATTGCCAATACCCGCTGCTACATTCTCGACGGAGACGACGCTCCGCAGCCGGTGGGCTTCCCCGGTGAACTGCATATCGGCGGCATCTCCCTGGCCCGGGGCTACATCAACCGGCCCGAGTTGACGGCAGCGGCTTTCATTCCCGATCCCTTCGCCGCCGAGGCCGACAATGGGGATGCCCGCCTCTACCGGACGGGTGATCTGTGCCGCTGGCTGGCCGACGGGGCCATCGAATTTCTGGGCCGTGTGGACGAACAGATGAGCCTCCATGGCTTCCGGGTCGAGCCGGGGGAAATCGAACAGCAGCTTCTGGCTCATCCCGCCGTGGCGGCCGCGGCGGTGGCGTTGCGCCAGGACCCCTCGGGAGACGATCGGCTCTGCGCCTACCTGGTGGGTGAAGGGCACCATGAGGAGGGTATCCGCAACTATCTGCAGGCACGCCTTCCTGCCCACATGGTGCCGACGGTTTTCGTTTTCCTTGACCGCCTGCCCCTGACTTCCCACGGCAAGCTCGATCGCAGCGCCCTGCCGCAGCCCGTTTTTGAGGTCACCGGGGGTGACGCGCCTCCGGAAACCGCCCGGGAAATGGCCTTGGCCCAGATCTGGCAGGAACTTCTCGGTGTGCCGCGGGTCGGCATCGATGATGACTTTTTCCGCATCGGCGGGGATTCCCTGAAGGCGACCCGTCTGACGGTGCGGATGGAAAGGGATCTCGGCCTGCGGCTGTCCACCGCTCAGCTCATGGCCGGCGTCACCATCCGTGCTCTGGCGCGGCGGCGCGGCGCAGAAGAAGGGCCCAAGTGGCAGCCTCTGGTGCCTTTGCGCAGCGGCCCCGGCACCCCCCTGTTGTTGGTTCATGCCGTCGGCGGTTCGCTGCTCTGTTACCGGGAGTTGGTGGCTGCCCTGCCCAAAGAGCAGCCGGTCTATCTTCTGCCGCCCTACGGCATGGAGGAGGGGCAGGAGCCCGACCTGCGCCTCGAAGAGACGGCGGCCCGTTATGTGGCCCCTCTTCTGGAACGTTTCCCCGGCGGCGACTTTTTGCTGGTCGGCTTGTGCATGGCCGGCCTCACCGCCTGGGAAATCGCCCGGCAGCTGGTGGCCAGGGGGTGCGCGGTGCGCGGCGTTGTCTCCCTGAACACGCGCAGCCACCTGCTTGTCGATGACCAGGGACGCCCGGTTCCTGTGGAGGATGTCCCCGACGAGGTGCCGGCGGAGGCCATCGACATCGGGTTGAGTACCATGTCCGGCTATGATGGCCGGGCCGTCGGGGAAACGGATGGGCAAAGCCGCCGATCGCTGCGCTTGATGATTCGCGCCCAGCTTCTGGCCTGGGGTAGATACTGTCCACCGCCCCTTCCCCTGGCCATGACCTGCATCCGTCCCCTGGAAGCGGTTGACGGCGCTTATCTTCCCTTCGAGACCCGCCCCCTGGGGTGGGAAGGGCTTGCTCTCCAGGGCGCGGTGGAGCGTTTCTGCCCGGGTCATCATTTCACCATGCTTCAGCCGCCCCACGTCGTTGAGCTCGCCCGGATCCTGATGGAAACGGCTGTCGCCGCGATCCCCGGCAGCGACAGTGAAGCCTTGGAGGAAGTGCCGCTGACGCCGATCCAGCGCTGGTTCTTCGGATTGCCCACCCGTCATGGCCAATTCTTCCAGTCGGTTCAGCTGCGCTCCGGCCGCTGTCGTCTGCCGGAGGTCTATCGGCAGATCCTTGATGCCGTGGCGCAACGCCATGAAATGCTGCGCGCCGCATATCGGCCGGTGAACGGCAAGATGGTTCAATTAATCCGTCCCTTCAGAGTGGGATGCTTTGGGTTCCGGATGTGCCGGTGCGAGGATTTGGAGCAGGCCGTCAACGACGTCACTCAAAAACTCGATCTGGCGCAGGGCCCTCTCGCCTGGTGTTTTCTGGCGCCCGGTTCCGGGGACGGGGAGGGCGACCGGCTGGCTCTGGTCATCCATCATCTGGTCGTGGACGGTGTTTCGTGGCGGATTCTGCAGGAGGATTTCAGCGCCGCCCTCGCTGCCGTCGACCGGGGCCTGCCGCCCGCACTGCCCAGCTCGCTGTCCGCGGCCGACGGTTCCTTTCCGGCCTGGGCCCGCCGTCTTGAGGAGTATGCCGGCGGCCCCGCCCGGCAGGGGGAGGTCGCTTTCTGGAAAACCCTGCTGGCCGGCCTGCCTCCGGCCTTGCCGGCGGATTTTCCGGTATCCACGAGGCGCCGGAAGGACCTGGCCTCGGCCACCCTTCGTCTCGATGCGGAGCTGACCCGCCAGTTGCTCGGCCCCTGCCACATTCCCTTCCGGACGGAGATCAACGATCTCTTGTTGAGCGCTTTGATCCTTGCCATCAGGGAGTGGCGGGGGGTGGATGCCGTCACCGTCGATGTGGAGGGGCATGGGCGCCAAGAACTGTTCGCGGATATTTCCCCCGCCGCCGTGGTCGGCTGGTTCACTACCGTGCATCCGCTGGCCCTGGCGGTGGCAAGGGACGTTTCCGCCACCATCCGCCGGGTACGCGACAGGCTGCGCTCCATCCCTGGAAAAGGGATCGGTTACGGCCTCATCCGCTACATGACGGACATTTCCCCATGGCCCGAGTATGTGCCCGATCTGCTGTTCAACTACCTCGGCGATGCCTCCTCCGGGGAAGGGAAAGAAGCCGCCTTGCGTTTGGAAAGAATCGGCTTTGACGGCGATGTCGCCGACGATTTTCCCCAGCAGGCCAAGTTGGCCGTCACCGGTCTGGTGCGGGAAGGGAGGCTCGAATTGACAATCGATGCCCACAAGGATGAATTCGCCGGGGGCAGTGTCGAGGAACTCCTTGCCCGGATCGGTTCCCAGTTGCGGCAGGTCGCCGATTGCTGTATGAAACAACGGAACGACCTGTGAAAGAACATTTTGCCGATCTTTTATTGGTGGCCGCCGATATCGGCCAGCTCGCAGGCGAGGATGAGGGATTTTTTCTCGATTACCTGCCGCGGGGGCAGGCCGATGCCATCCGCAGAAATCGCCGTGGGGAGGATCGGCGCCGGCGTCTATTGGTGAGAATCCTCCTGGCCTTTGGCCTGCATCTGCTGACCGGGAATGATGCGCGGAGCACCCTGGCCTCCCTCGCCAGGGAAGGGGATGGACGGCCTGTTCTCCGTGACTCCCCCTGGCAGATCGGTTTCAGTCATGCCGCGAAGTGGGCGGTCTGTGTCATCGGCGACGGCGGCGTCACCGGATGTGTGGGCGTGGACATCGAGGAAATCCGCCCTGTGCCCGTGGACGATTTCCACCTGGTTTTTGCCGCTGCGGAAAGGAAGGCGATCGCGGCCGCAGCCGACCCGTCGGCCGAGCTCATACGGCGCTGGACGATAAAGGAAGCGGTTCTCAAAGTGCGTGGGAAGGGTTTTCTGGAGGATCCCCGCCAGGTAAACACCGACTCGCCCCTGGATGGGGGGGCGGATTTGGGTTGCCATTGGCAGCAGGTCCCTGTGGACGAAGGATATCTGCTCACCGTCGCCGCCCGCTGGCGATGGCAAAATCTGCGGATGGTGCGCCCCTTGAAAGAAGAGTGGCGGCCCCTTTTCGGGGCATGAGAACGGTATCTGCGGTGCAGAAAAAAGAAATCGGGGTGCTGTCGATCACCCGCTTGTCTGGGCGATGGGCTTGCCCCGCCAGAACTCGTCATAGGTCCTGTCGATGCATTGGGTTTCTTCGATGATGCATGCGTCCGAATCGTTTTTGTAGCCCATGCAGATGTTATAAACGACAGGGCAATATTTGACGGCGGGAATGAAAAGGCCAAGGTTGGGGGGTGTGTGGATCTTTTCCCTGCCGACATTGACGATGCTTTCGAGGTAACGCCTGTCGCAGGTGTCGATTCTTTCGAGAGGAGAATCACTGTAGCAGACAAGCCTTTCCCCGATAAGCTGCGCGAGTTGGGATTTTGTCGTCAGTGAAGGCTGTGTCAGACGGGATTTTTCATATAATTGGACAGCGAAATCTTTTGTTTTGAGTTTGATTGTTTTTTTGGCGGGAGCGAAATACGATACAACCAGGAAAAACAGAAGGAAACAGAACAGAGCCAGGGACAGGGCCAAAAGGATGTTCCTCATGTTGGGGTCTCCACGGGTTCAACTTCTGGTTTCTTACAATGTTTTGGCAGAAATGTCAAAGTCCAAACCTTGCTTTTTCTCTTTTTTATTCATACGATAGCAAACTCCCCAGGCGAACCGGGAGAGCCGCGGCGCCACCGGGACCGGGCCGAAAAACAACGGGACTACCGACATGACGGAAAACAAAAGATTCGCTTCCCTGAAATGGTGGCTTGACTCCAGAAAGCTTCATCTCTTTTGGTATTTTCTTGGTGTTTCCCTAGTCATTCTGCTGCTCTGGCCCCATACGGTGATTACCATCGCTCCGGGCCATGTTGGCGTCCATTACAAGAGATTTTTCGGCGGAACCGACATGAGCCGGATCTATCCGGAGGGAACCCATCTCATCTTCCCCTGGGATACCCTGTTCCTTTTCGATGCCAGGGTGAAGGAAGAAACCCATACGTTCAATGTCCTCACTTCCAAAGGGCTCCTCCTTGACATCGATGTGTCGGTCCGCTATTACCCGTTGGCTTCCAAAACGCCGATTCTTTTGACCACGGTGGGTCAGGATTACCGCGAAAAACTGATCTTGCCGACCCTCTCCTCGGCTGTTCGCGGCATCGCCAGTCATTACGACAAGGAGGATTTCTATTCCAAGATCTCCGTCAACATCCAGGATGAGATCCATGTTTCCATGGTCGGGGCGCTGGGCAGAAAGCCGGTTATTGTGGACCGGGTGTTGCTGCGCGCCATTCGCCTGCCCGAGCCGGTGAATCTGGCCATCAACGAGAAATTTGTCGCCGAACAGGAGGTTCTGCGCCAGGGATACAAGGTTCTGGAGGCCAAGGAGCGTTTCAAGATCAAGCTGATCGACGCCGAGGCGGTGCGCGTGACCCAGGATATCGTCAACAAGAACATGACGGAGCCCTTCCTGCGCTGGCAGGGGATCGAGGCCACGCGGGCGCTGGCGGGTTCGTCCAACAGCAAGATGGTGGTGGTCGGCGGCAAGGACGGTCTGCCGCTGATCCTCAATCCCGATGGCGCTTTGCCGGGCACGGCGCTTCCTCCGGCGCCGACGGAAATCCTGCCGCCGGCCAACGGTGGCAGAGGGCAGGAGGGAAAATCCCCGGCCCCTTTCCCTGGTGACGGGGAGGCCGGCTATCTGAAACGTATCGGGATCGATTCGCTGCACGAATCTTTGTCGCGGCTGGATCGGCTTTTCAAAGCCTTATCCCCCGGGGTGACGGTGGGTGAAAAACCGTCACCTCCAAAACCGCCCATGTCCGGAGAGGAGAAGCCATGAATGCTCCCATATCCCTGTTCTATGTTGTCATCAGTCTGATTATCGCCTACCTGGGGAGGACCTACCGTTTTGGTTTCTGGGGGTATTTTTTCAGCAGTCTTCTCCTAACCCCCATTGTCGGCTGTTTTCTGCTGATCGCCTCGATGCCTGTCAAATCCTCGTCGAAAGACCGGTAAAAAGAGATGGAGAGCCTGCTCCCCCGGCGTCAAATCATGGGAAAATTATTTTCCGGAACCTGCTGTCTGCTCTTGGCGCTGGCGGGCTGGGTTCTTATCTGTTCTTCTCCGGCAGTCTTTGCCGCTACCCCGCCGGCCAAGGTTTTCCGCATCGCCTATCTGGAAACCGGTCCTTACTGGAGCTTTTCGCAAGCGCTTCAGCATATCCGCGACGGTTTGCGGGAAAGGGGCTGGGAAGAGAAGGTGGAATTCCCCGAGGATCTTTATTTCAGCCTGGGATGGGGTTCGGAGGATCAGAAGTTATACCGGCAGAAGGTCCACACTATTCTGCAAAGGAAAGATTTCGATCTGCTGATCTGCATGGGTCTGGATGCCACACGGACGGTCCTTGCAGAAAACGACGGCCGTATTCCCATCGTCGGTGTCGAAATCAGTCGCCCGTTAAGCAACGGCATCGTCAAAAGTCCCACCGACTCGGGGGCGATCAACTTCACCACCGCCTTGAACCAGGAATCGGGCCGGTTCATGTTTTTGGTTTTTCACCAGTTGGTAGGATTCCGCCGGTTGGGAATCATGTATCACGATTCTCCCGTGGGGAGAAGCTACGGGTATGTCGACGATGCCCGGGAGACGGGCCGGGATGTGGGTTTTGAAGTGGTGGAATACAACCGGTTGGGAGTCGAGGAGCCTTTTGCGGATTGTCTGGCCGGTCTCAAGGACCTTCATGACCGGGGAGCGGACGCCATTTTTATTCCGAATCTCAACTGTTTCGACCTGAGCGAGGTCGATCCCACGCCTTTCTACCGTTTTGCCGAGGAGAAGAAACTGCCGACCTTTGCCGCCGACGACCGGGAGCAGGTGCGTCATTTCGCGTTGATGGGAATGAACCAGTACGATCCCGCCGTCACCGGGGAGTTTCACGCGCAACAGATTATCGATATCCTCTCCGGGAAGAAAAAGCCGGGGGAACTGGCCATGACCGCCCCCTATAATTACCGTGTTTTCCTCAATCTCGAAACCGCTGAAAAGGTCGGGGTGGAATTTGAACACCAACTACTGATCACCGCGGACCAGATCTTCATCCACCAGGAACCGCTGAAAAAAGACCAAACGGGAAAGAATTAGTTCTTTTTGCCCTGCCGACTCTTTTGTTTGCGCCGTTCTTTGTCCCGATACATCCTGGCGTCCGCTTTTTCCATGGCCGTGGCCAGAGATTTTCCATCGGCAGCCGTAAAAGCCCCTACGGAAAAAGCCACCTTCCCTCCCTTCATTTCCCGGTTGTGTTCGGCCTCGAGCCGACGGAATCGTTGCAAGATCTTAACTGCCGCCGTTTCATCCACGCCTGGCATCAGCACGGCGAACTCGTCGCCGCCGATGCGGGCGACCACGTCATCGGTACGGAATGTTTTCTGAAGCAGACGCGCCGCCTGCCGGATCACATGATCACCCGTCGCGTGCCCCAGGGTGTCGTTGATCTTTTTGAGTCCATCCAGATCGGCCATCATCAAAGTGACCGGAAAGACTCGTCCCTTGCTGATGCGGTCAAGTTCATCATTAAAAAATCCGCGGCTGTACAGGCCGGTCAGGCCGTCGCGGGTACTCAGAAAGCGCAGTTGTTCTTCGATGACCTTGCGTTCGCTGATGTCCGCCAGGCTGCCCCTGATGCCCAAAATCTTCCCGTTCTCCCCGAGGACCGGTTGGCAGGAGTGGCTTAGCCAGCAGATTTCTCCGGTTTTGGTGAGGATGCGGATATCCAAGGGAGAGGTTTTCACCCCGCCAACAACTTCGTGGCAGTGTTTTTTCCACAGGGCACGGTCTTCGGGATGAACCAGCGCGTTGAAATGTTGCCCCTGTTTCCTGAGTTCCCCGGGGGGATAACCGGAAATGCGGCTGGCGGCCGGTGAAACATAGAGGATTTCTCCGGCGGGAGATTCCCAGAAAATCCAGTTGGTCGACCAATCAGCGAGAATCTGAAACAATTCTTGGTGACGGGCCAGGTCCGTTTCCCTCTTTTCCAACTCCTCCATCAGGTTGTTAATGCTCTCCGCCAGTTCCACGGTTTCGTCGTGGGCGCTGACCGCGACCCTTTTTTGCCGCTTGGGGTGGACGGCGAGGTCCCTTAGCTGCCTGGTCAAAGAAAGAATCGGTTTGATCAGGTGGCGCATGGCGATCCACATGAGGGAAACGCATATCCCCCATCCACAGGAAAGAACGATCAATGCCAGGCGCAGAGCGGTCTTTACCGGGGCCAGGGCTTCAGACACCGGGAAGGTTGCAGCCAGGATCCAGTTGGTGCCGGGGAGTCGTTTGAAGCCGGCAAGCACCCTTTGCCCTTGGCCGGTCAGCGTTTCACCGGTACCTTCAAATCCGCCTATCGCCCGGTCGAACAATGGGTCGTCACCCTTTGTCCCCGCTTCAAGCATGATGCGCGACGGGTCGGGGTGGACAATCATGGTGCGGTTTTGAGTAAACAGTTGGAAAAAGCCGGTTTGCCCCAGTTTGGCGTTGCTCAGGAAACCGAGAATGTTGTCGTTCAGCAGGTC
Organism: Deltaproteobacteria bacterium; assembly: GCA_012729375.1. Lineage (GTDB taxonomy): Bacteria > Desulfobacterota > Desulfuromonadia > Desulfuromonadales > JAAYDE01 > JAAYDE01. The sequence goes on from JAAYDE010000135.1 coordinate 9,593, forward strand.
GATGCTGCCGGCGAAAACGCCGATCAGTTCCTTCTCCGGTCCGAATATGGGGATGGTCAGAACGACGAGGGGTCGATTGATTTCCGGGGATGCCGTGACCGGCTCGGAAAAAAAGGGAGCGCCCGTGACAGCGGTTTTCTGCAAATAAATGTGATAGAAGCGGTCAAGATTCAGCGGGCCGGGTTTGTCATGGGTGGTGGCCACCATTTCTCCGTCGACGGTAAAGAGAGTCATTCTTTCGGCGAAGATTTTCATCAGGCGGAATTGCTGTTCCAGGTAGGCGCGAGCTTCCCGTGGATTGGCCAGGAGTTGGGGAGTGACATTGCCGGCCACTTCGTGGGCGACGGTTTTGATGTTGTTCACCTTTTTGTTCAACTCATCGGCGAGAAGCGATACCGTGGTGAAGAGTTGGTCTTCAACGGAAGCTCGGAGTTGCTGATGAAAATAGCTGCGGGCCACGAAGGTTCCCAGGAGCATGAGAAGAAGGAAAACCAGGGCGGCATGGATGGTGATCTTGGTTTTCAGACTAAGGTTTTTCATAGGGCGGCAACATGAATCCCGTCAAAATTCCGCCGGGAGAGGATGTAAAAATCAAAATTCGGCCACAGGTGAGGCGCCGGCAAAGGGCAAACCTCTGCCGTAATGGGAATCATTGCAAGATCGTGACCTGTGGTTCCAGGAGAGTTTGCCGTAAAACCGGGCCGGTGGCGTCAGGTCTGGCGGTAAGGAATTTCCAAAACCTCCAGGTCGGGCGATTTCAGGCTCAAACCAGGTCCGGGCGACTTCTTACGTCATTTCGCAGGAAGGGATAATGCTTTGGCCCTGGGCAAAGACGTCCGTTTGCGACCTGAAACAGGCCTATTTTTTCCCGAATTTCCGCAGGGAAAACAATGAGGAGAATTGACAGGAAAGCAAGGCCGCCACGCAGTGATGGGATATCTTTTCCGGCGGGATTGTTATAGCAAAAAGTTTGCCATAAATGTGGATTCAACTTGATTCCCTAACGGGCTGTGGAAAAACGGGAATTTCTTACAGCCGTGCTAGGTGCCAGTTGATTTTCAGGTTTTCTGCCGAGATCGACCACGCTTTGCGGTGGAGTTCCGCAAGCATTTCGGAATCGTAAAGGAGCCATTTTTTCTCCCGCGGGGAAAGCTGCGCCGGTCCCTGGTGGAGGGCTTTGTCCACCAGAGCGAGACGGGATCGGCGGATTTCCGCGGACCGGGGGCGGGGCCGCCGCATCAGCAGGGCGATATGAAGGGCATGGACGCCGGGGTCGAGAACCGCTTTGGCGAAACCCGTTTTCGGCGGCAAATCAAGGGGGGATGTACCTTCGGAAAAGCGTTTTTCACAGGTGTCCAGTTCCTGCAGTTCCCGCGGCGGGGCGATTTCCTCGGGGGTGAGGAAAAGACCCATCCTGCGGGCCAGGCGCCCAAGGCTGGCGCGGCTGGTCCAAACGGATATCGGAATGGAAAAGAGCAGAGCACCGGTAATCGGTGAAATCCACCAGAAAAAGCCGGGGTTCAGCAAATAAAGGGAGCCTCCCCAGAGCAGGGCGAAGAGGGTGCCGGCGCCGTGGAAGCGGACGGCGTCCCGCCACGGAGTGCCGAGATCGTCCCGTTGTTGGCTGCCCCAACCCGACTGGCGTCCGAGGAGGATGAAGAAGACGAATTTTGTGTGAAAGAGCATGCGGATGGGCGCGAGCAGGGTGGAGATCACCACTTCGCCCAGAATGCTCAGGGCGAGGGAAAGCGGTCCGCCGAAATCGCCGACTTTTCCTTTGACCAGGATGAGCCAGGCGCTGAACAGCTTGGGCAGGAAAAGGAGTGTGGCCGTTGCTCCCAGAAGCACCAGCGGCCAGTAGGGATCCCACACCGGCCAGAGGGGGAACAGGGAACGGGTCGGCGGGAAATAGGCCGGTTCGGTGACCGCGATGAGCACCGCTTCGATGGTGGAGAGAAGCAGCAGGAGGAACCAGAGGAAAGCGGAGATATAGCTCATGGCGCCGTTGAGAAAGAGCACGCGGTGGGTGGGGAAAAGCCCCCTGGTGAAGACCAGGCGTAAATGTTGCAGATTGCCCGTACACCAGCGGCGATCCCGCTTCAGTTCGGCGAGCAGGGTTGGCGGCGTCTCTTCGTAGCTGCCGCCAAGGTCGTAACCCAGCCACACCCCCCAGCCGGCGCGGCGCATCAGGGCCGATTCGACGAAATCGTGACTGAGGATATCTCCGCCCAGGGGTGGTTTGCCGGGAAGCCGGGGCAGCCCGCAGTGGCGCATGAAGGGTTTGATGCGGATAATGGCGTTGTGCCCCCAGAACTGGGCGTCGCCGAGCTGCATGCTGTGCAGGCCGGCGGCAAACATGGGGCCGTAAGCACGGCTGCAGAACTGCTGAACCCGGGCCAACAGGGTTTCGCGGCCGGTCACCGCCGGAGCGCTCTGCAGGATGCCGACGCGGCGCTGGCGTTCCATGACCGACACCATGCGCACCAAAGTCGTCCCCGACATAACGCTGTCGGCGTCCATGACCACCATGTAGGTGTAACGGCGGCCGAAGCGGCGGCAGAAATCGGCCACGTTGCCGCTTTTGCGTTTCAGATTGATGCGCCGATTGCGGTAATAGATGGGGGTCGGGCCGGCAAGTTCCCGGCACAGATCGCGCCAGGCGATTTCTTCTTCGACCCAGGCGTCGGCATCGGATGTGTCGCTGAGGATAAAAAAGTCAAAGGCCTGACTCTGGCCGGTTCGCTCCAGGGACCGGCAGGTGGCGGCGATCCCGGCGCAAACGCGGCTCATTTCCTCGTTGCAGACCGGGAAGAGGATCGCTGTCCGCACGCCCTGGCGAATGGCCTGGGGTTTGGCGTCGCCCGTGGGGCGGGTTATGAGCAGGCGGTCGAAACGCCGGATGAGGGTGAGAAAGCCGAGCATGGCGGTCCAGAAACCGACGGAGATCCACGCAAAGAGCAGAGCGAAGACGGTGACCAGGGCGACTTCCAGCACCGAATTGCCCTTGTGGGGGAGCAGGGTGGCGAAGACTGGGCCGGCCAGCAGGGCCGGGACGATGACCAGAATGGCCAGGACGATGCGCCGATAGGAAGCGGTCCGGCACCAGGGCTCGTTGAAAAACTCCCCTTCGATTTTGGGGGGAGAAAGTTGCGCCAGGGGATCGGGACGTCCCTCGGGTAAGCCCAGGTGACGTTTCAGGCGCTGGAAAAGACGGTTTATAGCGGTCCACCAGGGCCTTCGATCCATTTCCTCCGGGATCATGTGGCCACGGCACAGGGGCGGAACCGGCGGGGAAAGGAAAGGTTGCGGCCCGTCGTCGCCGAGATGCGAACGCAGACGGCCCATGGCTTCCGCTTCGGCTGTGGTTTTCCCCGTGGGCGGGTTTTCGCGCAGGTCGCGAAGGATTCCCGCCGCTGTTTCCAAGCGGCGGGATTCAGATAGAGGCAGGCTGCGCAGGTAGAGCAACAGGCGCCGCCCAACCCGCTCCAGATCACCTTCGGAGATGGCTGTCGCCAAGGGCTTCTCAGGGGGCATCGGTTTCATTCAGGGCTTGAAGGTGTAGCTCCAGGTTTCGCTGATGACATCGGCGCCGTGTTTGAGAAAGGCCCGCAATTCCACAGGGGGGCGCTTGTCCGGCAGGATTTGGGCGATCTTGCTGGTTTCGGCCAGTTTGACGCGGAAAACCAGCCGCCATGATCCGGTGACCTGATTGCGGAACGCCTGCTGTTCAAGGATCTGCCCCCCTTCGCCGGCCCACACGACGGGTTCCAGTTGCGCCTCGGCCGACAGTTTTCGCAGCGGTTCGCCGTCAAAATCGACGACGAATACCTTACCTTCCCGATCTGGAGCTTTTCCCACCCGGGTGGCTATCACCCGCCCGGCGGGGGGAAAAACCCTGTCGGCATCGAGCCAGCGGAGCCGGTAATCGGCGCGGTAGGGGGTTCCGGGAACGGGCGCTGCGGCAGGAACCCAATAGGCGACGATGTTGTCGTGTATTTCCTGTTGAGTGGGGATCAGGACCAGTTCCAGGCGGCCCGGACCCCATTCTCCAATCGGTTCGACCCAGAGGCTGGGGCGGGTTTCGTAACGCGCTTCGAGGTCTTGATAACTGCCGAAATCCCGGTCCCGCTGTAACAGGCCAAAGCCTCTGATGTTGGGGGAATCGAAACTGTTGACCTGCAGACCCGAAGGGTTTTGGAGGGGGCGCCACAGCCATTCACCATGATCGAAGAGAATTTGCAGGCCGTCGGAATCGTGAACTTCAGGGCGAAAATCGTCGAATTTCCTTGGGCTGCTGTTTTCGCCGAAGAAAAACATGCTGGTCAACGGGGCCAGGCCGAGTTTGTCCACGGGGGCGCGCAAAAAGAGCGTGCTTTGGACCTCCATGGTGGTTTCTTCCCCGGGGATCAGACGAAAGGCATAGGCACCGGTGAGGCGCTGACTGTCGAGCAGGGCAAAGATCTGCAGGTATTTCTGGCCGACAGCCGGGGTTTCTATCCAAAACTCCCGGAACCAGGGGAACTCTTCCCCTTCCGCTGCCGCGGTGTCCACGGCCAGCCCGCGGGCGGAGAGGCCGTACTGATGGTTTCTACCGACGGCGCGCAGATAGCTTGCTCCCAGGAAGACCGCTATTTCATCAAAGTATTGGCCGGATTTGATGGGGCCGTGGACGCGCAGGCCGGCAAAGCCGACCTCGGGGGGCACCTGCGGGGCAAAGATGTTTTTCCCGTAATCGAACATCTCCTTGGTCCCGGCCAGGGGGGTTATTTTATCACCGGCGATGATATTGATCTTCACCGTCCGGTCATAAAAGAAACCGGGATGGAAGAACTGTATCTCGAAGGGAAGACCCGATCCTTTCCACAGGGCTTTTTCGGGGCGGAAACGAATATCCCGCCACGCGTCAAAATCGATTTCAAGGAGAAAATCGCTGGGTTTCTGCGGCGCCTGGTAGGGGGTTTCCGCCGTTTTTCCGGCCAGGGCGACCAATTTTTCAAAAGTGAAAGCGGGGGCTTTTTCCGGGGCCGTTCTGGTAGCCGTGGCAACGGTTTTTTTTGCCGGTTTAGGGGCCTGTTTTGTGGAATTGGCCGCTCCCTCCGTGGCCAGGATCAGAGGAAGGCTCAACAGGAACATTGTCATCCAACCACGGTTCGGGAAGAAAAGGGTCCCCAAGCAATTGGGCAAAGAAGCGGATACCATGGGACGTCGTGAAACTCCTACACAAAGGGTGGGTCGTACCTAAAAATAATTTCATTCATTCGCAAAAAAAAAGAGGAATTCGGCCCTTTAGGCGAAATCCATGTGTGGGGGAAAACGCCGGCTTTTCAAAAAAGACCAAGCCTGGGAAAAATCGCCGTGACGCCCCAAAAACGCCGGGAGTGCTGTTGTGCGGTGACCTTTTTTGTCGGCGGCAGACCAAACGACAAGATGGGACGAACCAGGTTCGTCCCATCCACCATTGCAGCTTAATCTTCCAATGACCAAATTGCCTACATTATACAACGAAAATTGCCGGCGGTAAGCCTTTATTCCTTGACCCGGTGGTACTCCTGAAGGCTGTGGATTTCTTCCTTTCCCTGGCGGCGGGCCGCAATACCTTTGGCCGCGGCGATGGCGGCGGCGGTGGTGGTGATGTAGGGGACCCGGTATTTGATGGCCGCCTTGCGGATATAGGAATCGTCATAGGCGCCGATCTTGCCGACGGGGGTGTTGACCACCAGCTGGATCTCGCCGTTTTTGATGGCGTCGCTGATGTTGGGGCGCCCTTCGTGCAACTTGAGGATCGTCTCCGCCGGGACCCCATGCTCGGCCAACATGGCCTGGGTTCCCGAGGTGGCGCGGATCGAGAAGCCGAGTTCGGCGAAACGGCGGGCCGCTTCCAAAGCACCCGCCCGGTCGTGGTCGGCCACGGTTATGAGCACGGTACCCGTCAGCGGCAGGGGGGAGTTGGCGGCTTCCTGGGCCTTGAAATAGGCCAGTCCGTAACTTCCGGCCATGCCCAGCACCTCCCCGGTGGAGCGCATTTCCGGGCCGAGGACGGGGTCCACCTCCGGGAACATGTAGAAGGGGAAGACCGCCTCCTTGACGCCGAAATGGGGAATGGGACGGCGGACCAGGCCGAGGTCGCGGATTTTGACGCCGAGCATGACCTGGGTGGCGATGCGGGCCATGGGGATGTTGCAGACCTTGCTGACCAAAGGAACGGTGCGGCTGGCCCGCGGGTTGGCTTCAAGTATGTAGACGATGTCGTTGGCGATGGCGTACTGGATGTTGATCAGGCCGATGACCCCCATCTCGACGGCGATCTTGCGGGTGTATTCTTCGATGGTGTCGATATGGCGGTGGGGAATGGTGACCGGCGGCAGAACGCAGGCCGAATCTCCCGAGTGGACGCCGGCCAGCTCGATATGTTCCATGATGGCGGGCACGAAGGCGTCGCCGCCGTCGGCTATGGCGTCGGCCTCGACCTCGATGGCGTTTTCCAGGAAACGGTCGATGAGGATGGGCCGCTCCGGGGAAATCTCCACGGCCTTGGCCAGGTATTCCTTCAGCATCGCCTCGTCGTGGACCACTTCCATGGCCCGCCCTCCGAGGACATAGGAGGGGCGGACGATGAGGGGATAGCCGATGCGCCGGGCGATTGCCAGGGCCTCTTCTTCCTTCCCGGCCATTCCCGATTCGGGTTGGGGGATGCCCAGTTTCTTCATGATGTTGCTGAATCGCTCCCTGTCCTCGGCCAGATCGATGGTCTCGGGGCTGGTGCCGAGGATCCGGGCCCCCGCCTCCTCCAACTGGCGGGCGATGTTGAGCGGGGTCTGACCGCCGAACTGGACCACCACCCCTTCCGGTTTTTCCTTTTTATAGATGGACAGGACCTCCTCCACCGTCAGCGGTTCGAAATAGAGCTTGTCCGAGGTGTCGTAATCGGTGGAGACGGTTTCCGGATTGCAGTTGACCATGATCGATTCGAAGCCGGCGTCGCGCAGGGCAAAGGCGGTATGGACGCAGCAGTAGTCGAATTCGATCCCCTGGCCGATGCGGTTGGGACCGCCGCCGAGAACCATGATCTTGCGCCGTTGCGAGACCGGAACGCTGTCGGGTGCGTTGTAGGTGGAGTAATAGTAGGCGGCGTTCTCCACGCCGCTTACCGGCACGGCTTCCCAGGCTTCGGTGACGCCGAGGGCCTGGCGGCGCTCACGTACGGTGGACTCGGCAAGGGACAGGATGCGGGCGAGATAACAATCGCCGAAGCCGTCTTTCTTGGCCTCTATGAGCAGATCATCCGGCGGCAGCTGCCCCTTGAAAGCGAGGATTTTTTCCTCCAGTTCGACCAGTTCCCTCATTTGCTGAAGGAACCATTTTTTGATGTGGGTGCGCTCGTGGAGGAGATCGATGTCGGCTCCTTTGCGCAACGCTTCGTAGAGGATGAACTGGCGTTCGCTGGTCGGTTCGGCGAGCAGCTCCAGCAGCTCGGTCAACGATTTTTTGTGGAAATTTTTGGCGAAGCCTAAGCCGTAGCGGCCGTTTTCCAGGGAGCGGATGGCCTTCTGGAGGGCTTCCTTGTAGGTCTTGCCGATGCTCATCACCTCGCCCACGGCTTTCATCTGCGTCCCCAGGCAGTCTTTCACCCCCTTGAATTTTTCAAAGGCCCAACGGGCGAACTTGACCACCACGTAGTCGCCGCTGGGGGTGTATTTGTCGAGGGTTCCGTCACGCCAGTAGGGGATCTCGTCGAGGGTGAGGCCGGCGGCGAGCATGGACGAAACCAGGGCGATAGGGAAACCGGTGGCCTTGGAGGCCAAGGCCGAGGAGCGGGAGGTGCGGGGATTGATTTCGATGACCACTATCCGGCCGCTTTTTGGATCGTGGGCGAATTGGACGTTGGTGCCGCCGATCACCTCGATGGCGTCGACGATGCGGTAGGCCTGTTCCTGAAGGCGGGCCTGCAGTTCCGGGCTGATCGTCAGCATCGGGGCGGTGCAGTAGGAATCACCGGTGTGGATGCCCATGGCATCGACGTTCTCGATGTAACAGACGGTGATCTTCTGGTTTTTGGCGTCGCGGACCACCTCCAGTTCCAGCTCTTCCCAGCCCAGCACCGACTCCTCGATGAGCACCTGGCTGACCGGGCTGGCGGCCAGACCGCGGCTGACGATGGTTTCAAATTCCTCCAGGTTGTAGGCGAAGCCGCCTCCCGTTCCGCCCATGGTGTAGGCGGGACGGATGACCACCGGCAGGGCAATCCGGGCGAGGATTTCCAACGCCTGTTCCAAGCCGGTGGCGATCTCGCTGCGCGGGGTCTCGATGCCGAGCCGGGTCATGGTTTCCTTGAAGGTTTCCCGGTCCTCACCTCTCTTGATGGCTTCCAGATTGACGCCGATGACCCGCACCCCGTACTGGTCGAGAACCCCGCGCCGGGCCAGTTCGCTGGAAAGGTTGAGACCGGTCTGGCCGCCGAGATTGGGCAGCAGGGCGTCGGGACGTTCCTTGCTGATGATCTCGGTCAGGGTTTCGGCGTTGAGGGGTTCTATGTAGGTGCTGTCCGCCATGCCGGGGTCGGTCATGATGGTGGCCGGGTTGGAATTGACCAGCACGATCTGGTAGCCGAGTTGGCGCAGCGCCTTGCAGGCCTGGGTCCCGGAATAATCGAATTCGCAGGCTTGGCCGATGATGATCGGCCCGGAGCCGATGATCAGAACCTTTTTTATGTCGTCGCGTCGAGGCATGGTTAGTCTCCTGGGGCCATGATTTCAAAACAGGATGCGCATTGAAAAGTGAAAAAAAAATCCTCAAACAATAGCTCATTTTGGGCTTTATTGGCAAGGCCATTGATTTTTTTCCGTTGCCGGCGCCTGGAAAAGGGGTCAGGGGATGGATAAGGAGAAGGGATCGCTCTGTACTCCGCCGGGATTGACCACCTGCAGGATCACCGTTTTTGGTGTCCGGCTGTAGGGATAACGGGTATAGATCAGGGTTTCGCAGTCGACATGACGCAGCCGGCCGGTCTGGGAGGGAAGGGCCGCGCTGGCGGGTATGACCGTTCCATCCACCAGCAGAGTGGACCGGGAAAGAAAGTTTTTACCGCGGATTATCACTTCGTAGGAATTGACCCGGTCCTCCCCCGGATAGGCCGAGTGGATCTCCGGCCGGTTGTTGACGAGGAAAGCCCGCGGCAGAGAACGGCGCTCACCGGGGGCGATCACCTGGAGCTGATGCGTTCCGCTTGTCAGCGGCGGGAGAAGAAGGGTGATGCTGCCGGCGCTTTCCCATTGGGAGGGAGCCGGGTTTCCGTCCACCAGAATGGAAGAGCCGCGGGGAAAGCCTTCCCCCTCGACCTCAATCCGGGCATTTTCCTGAAGCAGACATTCATCCACGACGGATGGAGTCAGATTGATGATGGTGGGGGGCTTTGTCCGGATTCTGAGAGTGAAGGAAGAGGGTGACGCGACGCCTTGGTGGAGAAGGGAGAGGAGGTAGTCTCCTTCCGGCACAGAGGGAACGGTGAGCGTCAGTTCCTGTTCCGTGACCGGGACGGCATCGAGGACTTCCCTGCCGATGCGGACCAGGACGTCGGGGGGAAAGGGACCGCCGCTCAAACGGACCGTATCTCCGGGGTATACTTCCGTCGGCGCCACGGAAAGCAGCTCGAGGGCGGAAAGCGGGGTCGCCCAGGGCAACGAAAGGGCGAGAAAGACAAACCAGAGATGTTTCATGGCCGATGTCCCTTCTGTTGCAAAAAGATCCCCATTTCGAGGGCCAACTCAGCGGGGGGGGCGATCATGCCTCCAGGGTCAGGAACAACCATAAGCCCAGCAGTAAAAAGATCAGATTGGCCGACCAGGCGGCCACCAGCGGAGGGAGGAGGGCGGAGTAGCCGAAGGCGGTGAGGGTCGCCTGCAGGAAAAAATAAACCATGCCGATGGCGATGCCCACCGCCAACCCCATGGCCACGCCGGCCCTGCGGCTTCCCCGTAAGGCGAAAGGAACCCCCAGAAAGGTCATGATAAAAGAGGAAAAGGGGGTGGCCAGTCTGCTGTGCATGTCGACCCGGTAACTGGCGGCGTCAAATCCTTCCATTTCTAGTTTAACCGCATAGTGGCGCAGCTGCTGGAAATTAAGTTCCTCTCTTTTCGCGTCGGCGGTACGGAATTCCTCGGGGGGCTTGTGAAAGCTCAGGGGTTTTTGGACCACCCTGGAAAAGTGGGTGACGGCGCCGGTGGCGGGGTCGAACCGGCGGACAAGGGCGGATTCGGCAATCCAGCCGTGGCCGTCGTAGTTTGCCCGCGCCGCCTCTTCGCTCAGGGTGATCTGAAAGCTGTCGTTCAGGGTATAGATGACGATCCCCTGGAGAACCATCCGTTGCGGTTCCATGGCCCGGATATGGACGATCCGGTTTTCGTCCCGCAGCCAGGTGCCTCCTTCTTTGAGGATGGTGATCGGTTTTTTACGAACCTGATGGTGGAAGATGTGATTCATTTTTTCGGTCGTGGCCGGAAGAAGATATTCGTTGACGGAAAAATTGACGAAGACAATGAACAGGGTGAGAAGAAAAAGGGGGCGCAGGATTCGCGCCAGGCCGATTCCGCCGGAGAACATGGCTGTCAACTCGCCGTTGCGGGACAGACCGGCCACCGTCAGAAATGTGGCCAGGAGGACGGCCAGGGGAGTGATCTGGGAGATTATCGTCGGCAGCTTGTTGAGGAAAAAGGCGAAGTAGAGATGCCATGCGGCATGATGTTCAATGAAATCATCGACCTTTTCGATGAAATCGACCAAAAGATAGATCCCTGAAAAAGCCCCCAGGGCCAGGGAGAAAAAACGCAAAAACAAAAGGATGATGTAGCGGTCGAGAATCCTCATGTGGGGCTCTTGGTCCGGCGGCGCAAGCAGTCGGCGAGGGACGGCAGTGAGATGTTTTTTTCCCTGGCGGCGCTGCGGAAAAGGAAAAGGCCGACACCCAGGAAGATGACATTGGGGGCCCACATGAGGACAAGGGGAAGCGCCTTCTTTTCGAGGCAAAGGGTTTCAAAAAAGGATGACAGCAGATAATAGAAAAGGAAGATCACAAGGGAAAAGGCGAAGCCCCCCATCCGTCCCGAACGGGGGGAATGGATGCCGAGAGGAATGCCGAGGAAGACGAAAAGCAGCGGGGCGCAGGGGGCGGCGAAGCGTTTGTGTACCTCGATCCACATTTTCCGGTTGATTTGAGGCTGGGCCAGGATTTCGTATAAGGACATTTCCTTTGGTGCCAGACGCCGTTCCCGGGCGTCACTTTTTTCGGTGAAATCGAGTGTCAGCTGGTATTCCACGAAATTCAACAGCCGGTATTCGGCATCCTTTTTCTGTACCGCCCGGTTGTGAAGGGTGCCTTCCTGCAGGAATATGGTGAAGGCCAGCGTGTCGGGATTGCTGAAGAGACGCCCGCTTCTGGCGGAAATGACCGAATTTTCCTGGGGATTGCGGTTGTCGGAGAGGAATACTCCGGTCATCTGTCCGCTGCCGTCCACCTCCTGGGCGAAGAGGACCACATTCTTGAAGTCGTGGAAAAAGACCATCGGCTCAAGGCCTTTGCCGAGGCGGTTCTGGAGAATGCGGAAAACCTGTTCCTTGAAATTCTTTTTCCCCTCGGGCTTGGCGGTGAAGGCGATGGCCGCCAGAGCCAAGGATGTCGCCAGGGCGATGGCGATAACCGGCAGGGTCATTTGACGGAGGCTGATGCCGGCGGATTTCATGGCGATGATCTCATGGTCGGCGGAAAGACGGGAAAAACCGACCAGGATGCCGATCAGGAAAGCCATGCCGAGGGCGATATCGAGGAACGAAGGGAGCAGATAATAAAAAAGAAGGCCGATCTCTCCTAAGGGAACCCCTTTGTTGATGACCAGATCGGTCAGTTTCAGGAGGTTGCCCATGAGCAGGACGAAGGTGAGAATGGCCAGGCTGATTCCCATGGGAACGACTATTTCACGACAGATATATTTTTGGATGCGCCTGGCGGACATGATGGCGCATTCTATTACAGATTCCGCGGGGAAGTAAACCGCAACGGGTGGCAACCCCGCCGCAGCGGGAGGGTTGTTATGACAGTGGATTAATTTTTGCAGGAAGATTTTCCAGATTGCTATTCTGCAATCTGGCCAGGCGCTGCTGGAAAAGTTGTTTGCCAGGGAGAATCGGTCCGGCGGTGAGGACATCAGAGAAGGCACCCGTTGTTGGGGTGATCTTCACCATGTTTCTTAAACATATAAAATAGTTGGAAAAAATTTTTGGCACTATTGACAGTCCAGGTATCCCTTTATATGCTTAATGTCAATTGACGACCCGACAAAGTTAACATTTCCCAGGGGAAATCGGCAGGTTTCGAGTTTTTCTCTGGTGCTGGTTCAGGAGTTGGTTCTGAGAAGGGTTGCATTCCTATCCGTGGTTTTCAGGAGGATCCATGAACAAGTCGGAACTGGTTGAAGCTTTGTGCCTCGCCAAGGGGTTGACCTACAAAAAGTCTGAGGGAATCGTCAATCTGATTTTTGACTCCATGGCGGAGACGCTGATCCGGGGCGAAAGGATAGAAATCCGCGGCTTCGGAAGTTTTGTCGTCAAGGATTACAAGGCCTATGCCGGGCGTAACCCTAAAACCGGTGAGATGATTCACGTCAAGCCCAAAAAACTGCCTTTTTTCAAGGTCGGAAAAGAACTGCGTGACATGGTAAACCAGAAGGGAAAGCCTTGACCGGTTCGCACTATCCCCAATTTTCAGCAGTCTGTTGAATGGATTTCTGCAGAGCGTCCCTTTCCTGCCGGCCTTGAGATGATCGGGTTTGGCGACACCCTATGAACGGGCGGGGGGGGAAACCGGGGCGCTTTTCTCTTGCCGCCTATTCTGTCTTTTCGCCAAAAATTGCCGGGAAGCCTGTCGGATGACCGAGTTTTTTAAATCCGTTGAAGAATGTCCTTTGCTGAAAGATCTCAGCGGCAAAGAGAAAAACCATCTGGCTGCCAGTTTTTCGGTGAAAAAGGTCTCCCAGGGAAAGGTTATCTTTCTGGAAAATATGCCGGGAGAGTCCCTCTACATAATTCTCCGGGGGGCGGTAAAGGTTTCCCGAATGCTGACCGACGGCAAGGAAAAGACCATGACCATTCTGACTCCCCCGGAAATGTTCGGTGAACTGGCCATTCTGGGCGAAACGCCTCGCGCCGCTACCGTATCCGTTGTGGAAGATGCGGAATTTCTCTGCTTCGGGAAAGGTGATTTCGATCTGTTGTGTAAACACCATCCCCAAATCGCCTTGAAGATCCTCAGGAACATTCTCGGTCTGCTGGCGCGAAAAAGCCTGGAAAGCTGTTTGGATAACCGGTTGTTCCTCAGGTGGTGTTTCGGTGATGAAGGTAGTGCCGGCGCCGAGGCATCCTGATGTTTCCTGCCGGTTCCGGAATCCCTTTCTTCTTTTGCTCCCTCCAGTCGGATTTGCCTTTAATCCGTCCATTGTCCATTGAAAAATGGCTTCCCTTCAGTTATAGTCCTGGCGGTTTTCGCCTTTTTTATGGATTTTTTCGGCGACGGTGCCGATCGTCCCGATCCTGTTATTCCCGAAAGCAGCGATGGCTCCTTTTCTTACCCAAAGCGTATTTTTCGGTGTCATAGGCGGTCTCGGCCTCTTTATCTTCGGCATGAAAATCATGTCCGAAGGCTTGCAGAAAGTTGCCGGCGACCGCATCCGCAAAATCCTCGCCGCCTTGACCAACAACCGTCTCGTGGGCATGCTGGTGGGAATAGCGGTCACCGCGCTGATCCAGTCTTCCAGCGCCACCACGGTCATGGTGGTGGGATTCGTCAACGCCGGCCTGATGTCTCTGGTGCAGTCGATCGGTGTCATTCTCGGTGCCAATATCGGCACCACCGTCACCGCCCAGCTCATCGCCTTCAACATCACCCAATACGCCCTGCCCGCCATTGCCCTCGGCGTCGGCCTGAAACTTTTCGCCCGCAAGAAAAAATGGACCTATTTCGGGGAGGTTATCCTCGGTTTCGGGATCCTTTTCTTCGGCCTGGCGGTCATGAAGGACTCCCTCGGCCCGATCAAGGACAGCGAGGCCTTCCGCGCCCTTTTCCTCTTTATCGGTGACAACCATCTGCTGGGCATCATGCTGGGGGCGCTGATCACCCTGATTCTGCAGAGCAGCAGCGCCACCATCGGTATCACCATGGCGCTGGCAGCCAACGGCTTGCTCTCCTTCGAAGGCAGCGTGGCATTGATCATGGGTGAAAACATCGGCACCACCATCACCGCCAACCTCGCCGCCATCGGCACCAATCTGGCGGCCAGAAGAACCGCCCTTTGCCACTTCCTGTTCAACTTTTTCGGCGTCTGTTACATGCTGCTCCTGTTTCCCCTGTTCCTCAGTTTCGTCAATTCGGTAACTCCCGGCGATGCCGATTTCATTATCCAGACCCAGCAACAGGCCACCGCCATGGGCATGCACATCGGCGACAAACCCTACATCGCCCGCCACATCGCCAACACCCACACCCTGTTCAACATCATCAATACGATGGTCTTCATTCCGCTGGTGGGATTTCTGGCCAAGGTCTCGACCCTGCTGATCCGGGGAGAGGACGTGGTCACCGAATTTCGCCTCAAATATCTGGATACCCGCGTTCTCAACACCCCCCCCATCGCTTTGGGGCAGGCCCGCTCCGAGACCGTGCGCATGGCTCGGTTGGCCATATCTTTTCTGGAGGAGACCAACCGTTTTCTTCTGGAACCCGACGAACAGAAAATCAAGGACCTGCAAAAAACCGAGGAGTACATCGATCTGCTGCAGAAGGAGATCACCAACTTTCTGGTGCTTCTCTCCCAGCAGTCCATCACTTCCGAGGTTTCCCGGGAGATCGCTTCGCTGATGCACATGGTCAACGACCTGGAGAGAGTGGGAGACCATTGTGAGAATCTCTGGGAGTTGCGGCAGCGCGCCAAAGACCAGAAGATCGCTTTTTCCGAAACCGCTCAGATGGAGATCAGTGAGCTGTGCCAGTTGACTCAGGACTTTCTGGCTTTTGTGGTGCAGGGTCTGGAAAAGCGCGACAAGACCATCGGCCTCAAATCCCAGCAAATGGAAAACAGCATCGACCGCCTGGAAGAAACCCTCCGCAACAACCACATCAACCGCCTCAATACCGGGGAGTGCAATGTTTTGTCCGGTTTGATCTACATCGATATGCTGCATAATTTCGAGAAGATCGGCGACCACACCTTCAATCTTTCCGAAGCCGTCATCGGTGTAAAATAACCCATGCCGAACCGAGGGCTGGTCGAAATATTTTGAAATTTCCTGCAATTCCCGGTAATGTTTTCAAGGTATCGGCATGGTGTCGATGCGGTCGGCAAGGCGACTGCAAATACCCGCTTTTGGATGAGGTCCACCTATGATCTGGAATGATGAATTTGAAACCCTGCCCCGGGAGGCCCTTGAGTCTCTGCAACTGAAACGCCTCAGAAACGTTGTCGATAGGGTTTACAACACGGTTCCCTTTTACCGCCGCTCCTTCGATGAACACGGCGTCAAACCCGACCGGATCCACTCCCTGGATGATCTGCGGCGGCTGCCCTTCACCCTGAAGCAGGATATGCGGGACAGCTATCCCTACGGGCTTTTTTCCGTTCCCCTGGACCAGATCGTGCGGAT
Source organism: Deltaproteobacteria bacterium (assembly GCA_012729375.1). Taxonomy (GTDB): domain Bacteria; phylum Desulfobacterota; class Desulfuromonadia; order Desulfuromonadales; family JAAYDE01; genus JAAYDE01. Next base: position 25,274 of record JAAYDE010000135.1, read on the forward strand.
TCACGCCTCTTCCGGCACTACCGGCAAGCCGACGGTGGTCGGTTACACCCGCCGCGATATCGACAACTGGGCGGAGCTGATGGCCCGTTCCTTTGTCGCCGCCGGCGCCCATCGCGGCGATGTGATCCACAACGCCTACGGCTACGGACTTTTCACGGGTGGCCTGGGCGCCCATTACGGGGCCGAAAAACTGGGAGCATCGGTCATCCCCATGTCGGGGGGGAACACCAAGAAACAGATTCTGATCATGCATGATTTCGGTTCCACGGTGATCACCTGCACCCCCTCCTATTCCCTCTATCTGGCGGAAGCCATCCGCGAGGAAGGGTTAGATATCAGAGATTTCAAGCTGCGTATCGGCATTTTGGGCGCCGAGCCATGGAGTGAGTCGATGCGCGACGAAATCGAAGCGAAGCTGAACATCAAGGCCATCGACATCTACGGTCTCTCCGAAATCATGGGGCCCGGCGTGGCCATTGAGTGTGTCGACGCCCAGCACGGTCTGCATATCTGGGAAGATCATTTCCTGGCTGAAATCATCGACCCCGACAGCGGCGAAATCCTGCCTCCGGGGGAGCGGGGCGAGCTGGTGATCACCACCCTGACCAAGGAAGGGATTCCCCTGATCCGCTACCGGACCCGGGATATCACCCGCCTCATTCCCGAACCCTGTATCTGCGGCCGGACCCATAACCGGCTGGCGAGGATGAGCGGCCGCTCCGACGACATGCTGATCATCCGCGGCGTCAACGTCTTCCCCTCGCAGATCGAGAGTGTGCTGATCAATATCAAGGGTATCGAGCCCCATTACCAGCTGATTGTCGACCGCGAAGGAAGCCTGGACACCCTTGAAGTCCAGGTGGAGGTCAATGAACGGACTTTCTCCGACGAGGTCAAGGTTCTGCAGACCCTAACCTTCCGGATTCAGAAGGAGATCAAGGATCTGCTCGGCATCACCTGCAAAGTCAAGCTGGTGGAACCGAAAACCATCACTCGCAGCGAAGGGAAGGCCAAACGGGTTATCGACCGGCGGCCCCCTGCCTGATACGGCAAACACCATCCCAAAGGAGGGGCTATGAAAGTCAACCAGATCTCCATCTTCGTGGAGAATAAAAAGGGAAGACTGGCGGAGGTGACCAAAATTCTCGGCGAGGCGGGGGTCAATATCCGGGCGCTTTTTTTGGCGGATACTTCCGATTTCGGTGTCCTGCGTCTGATTGTCAACGACAGCGACCAGGCTCAGGAGGTGCTTCGCAAGAACGGTATTACCGTCAGCAAGACGGAAGTTGTGGCCGTAGCGGTGCCGGATCATCCCGCCGGTCTCTACAGCGTGCTTGAACCCTTGCAGCAAAGAGGGATCAACGTCGAATACATGTACGCCTTCGTGGACCATTATGGCGACAAAGCGATTGTGATTTTCCGCTTCGACAACAGCGACGAAGCGATCCGGGTTCTGACCGAACACGGCATCGCCGTCCTTCCGGCGGATAAAATATACGGGATATAAAGAAAAAACCAATAGGTGAAATTGATTTCTCAAGGTAGTTTCCGGTTTCTTGGCGAGGGTTTTGGGAAGGTTTTCTCCTGGTTTTAGGGGCGGTCTTTCCTCTTGACATTTGCATCAAAACTGCACATAATCCGCACCTGTTGGTTTTCGGGGCGTAGCGCAGCCTGGTAGCGCACTAGCATGGGGTGCTAGGGGTCGGAGGTTCAAATCCTCTCGCCCCGACCATAAACCAACAAGATTACGGCAAGCAAAAAAAGGGGCCTGTGAGCCGATTTCTCACAGGCCCCTTTTTTTGCTTTTTCCTTTGAAAAAGGCGCTTCAAAGGGTATTGCCAGATGGAAATTGACATCCCATGTGCAGAAACGGGGCGTGGTTGGAGGTGAAGAGTGGCGGGTCCCGGTGGAGGATGGGGCGTATCGCCGGGTCCCGCTTGAATTCCCTGTCCAGGAAAAGGCGCACCTCTTTACGGTTCCACCCCCGGGGATGTTCGAAATCCCGGTAGAGGGAGAGGTCGCCGTCGTAGAAAGGCCGCGTGGCGAGACCGGAAGATGGCCCGTTGATGGCGGGGAGATTGAAAACGGCGAGGTTGAGAAAGGTGATGGCCGCGGCATGACGACGGGTGAAGGCGAGGGTTTTTCGCGCTGCGGCGAGGGTTTCCGCGGGGGTGCCGAAGAGCAGATAGACATAGGTGGCGATTCCGGCGCTGTGCAGAGCGGCTAAGGCTCGGGAGGCGACCTGGAGCTCGATGCCCTTGTCCATTTTTTCGAGGACGGTTTCATCCCCCGATTCGATGCCCAGTTTGAGCATGACACAGCCGGAGCGGCGCAGGGCGCGGCAGAAATCCCTGTCGGCGATGAGTTCCGTGACCCGGGCGAACCCGTACCAGGGCGCCGGCAGCGGTCGTGCCGCCAGAACCTGGAGAAGTGTGGGGCTGATGGCGTTGTCCAGAAAATGGATCAGGCAAGGGGCGGTTGCCGCCGCGAGCCGGTCGATATCCGCCATTACCTGGTTTGGTGAAATGGCGGCGTAGGGGTTTCCTTCGGCCTGTTCCGGGCAAAAGGAGCAGCGTTTCCACCAGCAGCCGCTGGCTGCGGCATAGGGGAGGATGAAGCCGGGGGCCAAATAAGGGTTGGCGGCCAGCCTCCCATAGTCAGGAGACGAATGACCCGCCTGGGCCTTTAGGCCCAGCAGGGAACAAAGAGATTCCTCCCCGGGGCCGGCGACGAGGTGCTCCACCAGTCCTGAAAACGGGTTGCGCCATTCCGGCTGTCTCATCCATGAGGTCATCAGCCCCCCGCCGACGACCAGAGGCAGTTCCGGGAAGCGTTTTTTTAGAAAGCCGATCATGGCGAAGGTGGTGAGCGCCTGGCTGAGGTAATTGAGGGAAAAACCGACGAGGGATGGATTTTTCTTCTCCACGAGAGTTGACAGGCGCCCAGCGAACCAGGGGTAGAAGGGGTTTTTTTCCGGACCGGCCGCGGCCCGCAGGAGATCGGCGCTGTTCAGCGGCGACAGGGAAGCCTCTTCGTAGTTGGCCAGGGTCAGGGTAGCGCCATGGGCTGCTCCCGCCAGCAACAGCGCGCGGCCGACATCGGCCACCGCCCGCTTGTAACGGTCCAGGTTGGCATAAAGAAGACGGGAGCGAAGGGCGGCCAGGTTATCCTTCAGCTTGTTGCACGCCTGTCGCGACCAGGTATCCTGCGGTTGGTGGGGAGCGTTCAGCAGATAAAGCAAGCCCTCCAGGTTGCCATCGACGACAGTGAAGGGGTAGCGGTGCGCGGCCAACACTCCGGCGAGTTTGGCGATGCCCGCCGGGGGTTCACAGGGTTTGGCGACAGGGGGATTAATCAGTATCAGCATGGCGTCCGGACTGCCGAAAAGGGCGGTGCCTTTGCGGGTATGGCGGCGATAAGTGATTGCGTTGAATGTTGAAAAGTATATGCTTACGCCCATGAGGAACAACCCGGGCAAGTATAATACATGCCCAGCTCCCAGGTCTATTCCGGGGGAATGAGCAAAAACTAATCGCCAGCGGATTTTTTGAACCGCAAAAAATTCCTATTACTGTTTTGGGTAGGGGGAGATATGACCAAAAAAGCTTTGTTGGTTTTGGCCGACGGATTTGAGGAAATAGAGGCGGTAGTCCCCATCGACCTGTTGCGCCGGGCCGGCATCGATCTGGTGACAGCGGGACTGAAAAAAGAATGGGTTCAGGGACGCCAGGGGGTTACCCTCAAGGCCGACACGGTGCTCAACCGGGTCATCGGCCTTTTCGATGCCCTTATCCTTCCCGGCGGTCCCGGCCATAAGGCGCTGATGGAATCGGACAGGGTGCTGCGCCTGACCGAGGATTATTTCCGGGATAAAATCCTCTGCTGCGCCATCTGCGCAGCCCCCAGGGTTTTTGCCGCGGCAGGGATTCTCGATGGAAAACGTTTCACTTGCTATCCCGGTTCCCTCGACGATTTTGGTAACGGGGAATATGTCCCCGCAGAGGTGGTTCGCGATGGAAATATCATCACCAGCGCCGGGCCGGGCACGGCGGTACCCTTTTCCCTGTCTATCATTGAGGCCCTTCTCGGGGAGGCCAAGGCCGCCGCAGTGAAGGCACAGATCCTTTATCACGACTGAAAAATAGCTATGTTTCTTCCCCTGCTGGCCGTCGTCGTCGGCCTCCTGCTGCTGATCTGGAGTGCCGATCGGTTTGTCGATGGCGCCTCGGCCGTGGCCCATCACGCCGGAATGTCGCCCCTGCTCATCGGCATGCTGATCGTCGGTTTCGGTACCTCGGCCCCGGAAATGGTGGTTTCCGCGTTTTCCGCCGCCCAGGGGAATCCCGGACTGGCCCTGGGAAACGCTTACGGCTCCAATATCGCCAACATCGCCCTGATTCTGGGTACAGCGGCACTGATCCGGCCGCTGGCCATTCATGCCCGTGTCCTGAAAAAGGAATTGCCGGTTTTAAGCCTGGTAACCCTGCTCGCTGTTTTTCAGCTTAAGGACGGTTTTCTGTCACGGGCCGATGCCTGGGCCCTGCTGTCCGTGTTTGCCGTTTTGATGCTGTGGGCGATTCTGCCGGTGGTGGCCCAGTCCCGATCCGGGCTGGTCAAGGAAGTTCAGAAGGCCGCCCAGGCTGAGGTCATTCCTCTAAGACAGGGCTTGATCTATCTGCTGGTTGGTCTTCTCGCCCTGGTGGGTAGTTCCCGGTTGCTGGTTTGGGGAGCCGTTGCCATCGCTGAAGGGTTTGGCATCAGCGACCTCATCATCGGCTTGACCATCGTCGCCGTCGGCACCTCTTTGCCCGAACTGGCCTCATCGGCGGCGGCGGCCCGCAAGGGGGCCCATGATATCGCTCTGGGAAATGTTCTCGGATCCAATCTTTTCAATACTTTGGCGGTAGTTGGCATCGCCGGCGCCATCCATCCCCTGGAAGTGTCCCCCGAGGTTCTGTATCGCGACTGTCTGGTCATGGGGCTGTTGACCTTATCCCTGTTTTTTATGGGTTACAGGCCCAAGAGCTGCGGACAGATCGGACGCGTCAAGGGTGCCCTCCTTGTTGTTGCCTACCTGGCCTACAACGGACTGTTGATCTGGTCCGTTCTGCGAGGTTGAGAGAGCTTTTCACCTGACCAGGCCGTTCCGGCCTGTATTAAGTGTTTTCCCTGCGCCGCAGATTTCAACCCACATCCCGTTTGTCGATCAAACCCCTTTGCACACAGGCTTCGGCGGCCTCTCTGGCAACGCCCATTTTGACCCCGCCGCCGCTTTTACTGGCCAGATACCAGGCAAACTGGCGGGCCCGGGGCATGGGGTTATGGCACAGCTCCAGATCCGGATTGAGGCGGACGGCGCTCAGCAGAGCATGGGGGGTCATGATGAGTTGGCAGCGGAATTCCACCGGCAGGATCTCCTCTCCGGGAGAAAAGGTCCGGCCGCAATGGGGGCAGATCCGGTCACCGGTGCGTTTGCCGAAAACCAATTCGTAGTTGAGTTTTCCTTCATGGCGGCAGGCCGCCTGCTTTTCCTGGGTAATCTGATAATTCATAATGATGGATGGACCGCTCATGGAAAGTTCCTCCGGGGTTTTTCCTGGTTGGTTTGGTGGCCGCCTAAACTAATAAACGCAGGAAGGATTTGTCAAGGCGGATGTGGTTTCAGGGGGTGAATCCAGGGGGCAGTCCGAGATGGTTTTCCGTTCCGCCGGGATATCCCTCGTGGGCCTGGAGGCGGATGTCGAGGCCGCTTTTGAGGCCTTCCCGGCGATGGTTGCTGTCGTTCAGGCGCAAGGCTCCGTCGGCGTTGACGACAATGGCTCTTGTGCCGGCGACCGGACACTCATGTTCGCAGTAGCCGCAGCCGCTGCAGCGGTTGGTGATCACTTCCGGAACCGCGTTGCCGATGCCGGGAACGCGTACCAGGACGATGGCAGCGAAGGGGCAGACTTCGTCGCAGACCAGACAGGCCCGCTCCTCCTGCCAGGCGAGGCAGCGCTTTTTATCGATCCGGGCGCTGCCGGGCCGCGCCCAGATCTTTTCCTCTGCCGTCAGGGGCAGGATGGCCGCCGTGGGACAGAACTGCCCGCAGCGGGCGCAGTCGGTGCGGCAGGGGCCGACAGCGGGGGTCAGCAGCGGGCTGAGGAGCGCTCTCCAGGGGCCGTCAAAGCCACTGGGCTGCAGGGTGTTGGTGGGGCAGACCGCCATGCACGCGCCGCAGCCGATGCAGCGGCGCAGAAAATGGATCTCGGGACGGGCGCCCGGCGGGCGCAGGGGAACAGAATCGGCAGCTTCCGGGACCCGGGTTGTCGACAACAGAAACCCGCCGCCGACCAGAGCGGCCGTGCCGCCGACCAAAAGGGTTCTTCTTCCCGGATCCGGGCAGCGGGACCCAGCCGGTTGGTGAAGGGAAAAAGAAAAGTTGATGGCGTGGACAGGACAGACCGCGGCGCAATGACGGCAGGTGATGCATTCGCCGTGACGGGTGATCCGGGGATCCGTGCCGATGGCTTCCGTGGGGCAGGCTTTCCGGCAGCGTCCGCAGCGGATGCATTTCTCGGCAACCTGGCGGGTCAGCGCCGGCCGCTGAGCGGCGCAGGAGAAAAGGGCGCCTGCCGGACAGACCGCGCGGCACCAGAAACGGCGGGCGATCAACGTCCCTAGAAACGGCATCAAGGTGACAATCGCCAGGGGGAGGATGGGGCTGTAGAACGGGGTGCGGATGTGGGCAAAGGTCAGCCATCCTCCGTCGCAGAGGGTACGCAGAAAATCGACGCCGAAGGCCGCACCCAGACGCAGAAGGGGTTCACCGAGAAGGGCGACCAGGCGGGTGGAGAGGGCCAGAGGCGCGAAGGCGAAAAGAAGCGAGAGTCCCCCGCAGGCGGCGCCGCACAGAATCAGAAAAACGCCCGTTCGCACCAGGCTGATTTTGGGCAGAAAGCGATTTTGTCTCCGGGGCAGATGGTCGGCGAGATCGATGCAGGCGCCCAGGGGGCAGATATGGCCGCAGAAGAAGCGGCCGAAGATAAGGGTGAGGACCAGCAGGACAAGGGCTCCCGCCATCCCCGCAAAGAGCGCGCGGGCCGCCAGTGCCGTCCCCAGCGAGGCCGCCGGATCGAGGGCGATGATCCGGCGCAGAAAATACTCGTCCGTGGTGAAGGAACCGGCCGCCACCAGGAGATGGATGAAGAGCAGGACAGAGCAGGTCTGGAAGATTCTTTGACGGCGGATCATGTCCGAGGGTCAGGCCTTTCCTTCCACAACCGACAGGTTGGCGATGTCCATCCTCCCCAGTTTCCGCTCATGGGCGAGGCGGATGTGGCTCACCTGGGAGGCGTTCATCTTCCGGCCGTACCAACTGAAGCGCTCCACGGCCAGGGCGTCGGCGGCGACCATGTCGCGGGAGGCGATGACCGTCCGCGGTTGCAGCACCAGGCCCGGCCCGCCGGGTCCGTGACTGCTCAGGACGCGGGTGGCGTCGATCACCACCAGGTGGGGCTTGAGCAGGGAGGCGAGATCGACGATGGCCACATCGAGATCATGGTCGCGGTGCAGGGTGCCGCGGTTGGAGATCAGCCCCATCATTCCCTTCATGGACAGGCTGACCCCGGTGCTGCCGTGGGATTTGGCCACGGGAACGGCGATCAGCACGTCGGCCTTGAGGACCTCGGTCATTACCTCGGTGGCCTTCAGGCTTTCCCCGTCGGCTATGGCGGCGGCGGAAAAGAGACGGCGGTTCTCCACGGCGTGGACGATATCCTCCCCGTCCAGGCGGCAGGCTTCCCTGATTCCTTCGATGCAGCGTTCGGCGGGGCCCAAAGGGTTGTCGAGAACGCTGACCGATCCGGCTTTCGCTTCACGACAGAGGGAAACCAGTTCGCGGACCACCTGGGGGTGGGTTGTGGAGCCCCTTTCCGGGGGGCCGGAAAAACTCATGTTGGGTTTGATCACCACCCGGCTTCCCGGTTTGACGAACTGGCCGATACCGCCCAGCAGGCGAACCGCCTCTCGGGTCGCCGGGCCCGGATCGCCGACGGCGACGGCCAGATCGGGGGTCGCCGCCAGGGCTTGGGCGGAAAAAGGCAGGCCATGGAGCAGCGCCGCGGCAAAGCCAAGACCGCCGGCCTGCCAGGCGAGGAATTCCCGGCGGCTCATGAGAGGGCCGTGAAGACAAGGGGTGGTTTTTTTGGTCATGGGCACCTCTGCTGGAAGTACTTGCGGATGACAGGCTGGCGGGGACTGCCCGCACAGATCACCGGAAAGGGTTTTCCGGGCCGGTTTTATTCCCTACATTCTACCATCCTATGGCCATCGGCTCCCCTTCCTTTTGGGGATTGAAATAATCGCCCGGAAGATTATTTTATGCTATAGCGTTGATGTCAGCGGGAAAATCGGTCCGGAGACTAAAATGGAGAGGCGTCAGCATGGCGAAAACGGCAAGGATGGGGGAAGACCGGCACCTGCCGGCAAGGATTCCCGATCTGGCACTCTATTTCGGCGGCGGGGCATGGCGCATCGGAAGCTTTTCCCCGCGTCTGGAAAAATTCCTGGGAAGGGATTGCGGCGACCGCGCCGTGGACGGTTTTTTTGCTGATTCGTCCCCTTCGCTTTCCGGGCTTGCCGAGGAGGTGGCCAGCCATGGTGAAGCCCTGCACAACATCCGGATCAGTCTGCAAGCCGGCAATTGGCAGACCACGGTCGTCGCCGAGATCCGCCCGTCCCGCGAGGAAGGAATCAGGCCACGGAAACAGGTGCAGTTTTTTTTCCGTGAAGCCATGGCAGCGGAGGTCGAATTGCCGCGGATTTTTCACGGCATGGTCGGAGTCAGCCCGCCGCTCTTGGATGTGTTTCGCAAAATCGAACTCTACGGGCCGACGGACGCTTCCGTGGTCGTCACCGGTGAAACCGGCACCGGCAAGGAACTGGTGGCCAGGGCGCTTCACGAGGAAAGCCCCCGGTCCGGCTGTCCTTTCGTGGCCGTCAACTGTTCGGCGATTTCCAAGGAATTGCTTGAGTCCGAGCTGTTCGGCCACGAAAAAGGTTCCTTCACAGGCGCCCTGCGCACCCATCGTGGACGTTTCGAGCGGGCCGACGGCGGCACCCTCTTCCTCGACGAGATCGGCGACATGCCCTTCGGCACCCAGGTCAAGCTGCTGCGGGTGCTGGAGAACCGCACCGTCGAGAGGGTCGGTTCCGAGCGGGAAATCCCCGTCGACGTGCGCCTCGTCTGCGCCACCAATGTGCCCCTCGAAAGGGCCGTCGCCGAGGGGCGTTTCCGCGCCGATCTCTACCATCGCCTGGCGGTGCTGCGCCTGCATCTGCCGCCCCTTCGCGACCGTCTCGATGACCTGCCTTTTCTGGTCGATTTTTTTCTTGCCGTCCTCAACCGCAAATATCACCGCCAGGTGAAAAGGCTGACCCCCGAGGCGGTGAATTTCCTCCGTTCCTATCTGTGGCCCGGCAATATCCGCGAACTGCGCAATGTTCTAGAGCGCGTGGTGGTGGAAACGGAAGGGGAGGTCATCGGCGCCCGGGCCTTCCGGGAGTGGACCCTGGAAAGGCAACACCTGAGTCCCGACCGCTGGGAAGAGGTGCGCCTTTCCCCGGCTTCGCAAACCGCCATCATCCCTCCATATCCCGCTCCCTCCGAACGGCCGCTGCTGACTTCCGGCCCGCGGGATGCCTTTCCTGCGGAACAAGGCAATCATTCCTACCCGGCTCCCGGTGTCGAGCTCAATCCCGAAACCATCCGCCGCGCCTACCGGGAGGCGGCCGGAAACATCTCCCTGGCCGCCCGCCTTCTCGGTGTCCACCGCGCCACCCTGTACCGCCATCTCAAAAAGCTGGGTCTGGAACGCCACGACCTCGCTGACTGATCCCTTGGCCGTGGCGCTCCGCCGCCCCTTTTCCAACTCGTTTCCCCTGCGCCACCCAAGCGACGTCGCAGCTGTCGCAGGGCGACACGGCAGACTGTCGCAGGGCTTTTTTCTGCTTCTTGTGAGTTTCATAAATAATTGAAATTGTTGAAATAAAATTTTTCAGTTGGATTGGCATGAAGGTTGGAATAAGGAGATGACAGGAATCAAGCGGAGGAACCATTCAACAACCACCTGAAGCAAAGGAGAGGGAATATGAATCACTGGGATCTGTTAGTGGAAATGGACAACATGAGAAGGGAAATGGATGACATTTTCAGAAGGATGGACTTCGGCCGGCGATATCGGGATCGGGCCTTCTTTCCGGAACTGGCTTACCGCGACATCCCCCGGATCAATATCTCCCAGGATGCCGAAAACGTCTATCTGAGCGCCCTCCTGCCCGGCGTCGAGGCGGAAAATCTGCAGATGAACGTACTGAAAAACACCCTGACCCTGACCGGCGAGCGTAAGGAACTCATGGAGAGAGGGGAGAAAAGGGTATTTCACCGCAAGGAACGGGGAGCCGGCAAATTCCTGCGCACCATCGAGCTTCCCTTTGAAGTGGATGCCGCCAAAGCGGTGGCAGAACTCAAGGACGGAGTTCTGACGGTCACCCTTCCCAAGGCCGAGGAAGCCAAACCCAAGCGGGTTCTGCTCAAGGCCTGACGGAAAGAAACCGGAACCAATATTAACCCCAGGAGATGAAATATGAACGGAAAAGAAATCGCCGCCCGTGACATGGGAGAAATCAACAAAGCCGAAGAAACCCGCAATCAAAGAAACTTCATCGTGCCCCCGGTGGACATTGTGGAGGACGAAGAGGATCTGGTTTTGGTTGCCGACATGCCCGGAGTGGACAAGGAGCGCATCACCATCGATATCGAAAATGATATACTGACCATCAAAGGACAGGTCGCTCTTCCCCTTCGGGGGCAGGGGGAACTGACTCATCAGGAATACGAGCCGCGGGATTATCACCGCCGCTTCCAGCTTCTGGAGGGGATCAATCAGGATGCCGCCAAGGCTGAATACACCGATGGGGTGCTGGTCCTCCGGCTTCCCAAGGCCGAAGCGGCCAAGCCGCGTCAGATCAGGATCGAATCCAGGAACTGATCATTGACGATGAACCACTGTGAAGCCCGGAGGAAGCCTTCTCCGGGCTTTATGGTATGAAAGGGAAGGAGCCTTTTACATGAATATCAACAAAATGACGGAAAAGACCCAGGAAGCTCTGCAGACGGCGCAAACCAGGGCCGTCAAGTTCGGTCATGCCGAAATCGACGGCGAGCATCTGCTGGGGGCCCTTCTGGAACAGCAGGGAGGACTGGTCCCCCGTCTTCTCGACAAGATCGGCGTGCCTGCCCAGGCTCTTTCCGAAGCTGTCCACAAGGAATTGTCCCGGCGCCCCTCGGTTTCGGGGCCGGGCGTCGAGGCGGGCCGGGTCTATATCACCCAGCGCTTGAGTAAACTGTTGGCCCGCGCCGAGGATGAAGCGGCCCATCTCAAGGATGAATACGTGAGTGTCGAGCATGTGCTGCTGGCGTTTTGCGACGAGGAGGAGAAGACTCCCAGCGGCCGTCTTTTTCATCAGTTCAATATCCGCAAAGAGCGGCTTCTCGAAGTTCTGGCCCAGGTGCGGGGCCATCAGCGGGTCACCAGTCCCGATCCCGAGGGCACCTACGAGGCCCTGGAGAAGTACGGGCGGGATCTGGTCCAGGAGGTGAAAAAGGGCAAGCTCGATCCCGTCATCGGCCGCGACGATGAGATTCGCCGCGTTGTCCGCATTCTCTCCCGCAAGACTAAGAACAACCCGGTCCTGATCGGTGAGCCTGGGGTCGGCAAGACCGCCGTCGTCGAGGGGTTGGCTCACCGCATCGTGCGCGGCGATGTCCCCGAAGGGCTGAAGGAAAAAACCCTTTTCGCCCTCGACATGGGGGCGCTGATCGCCGGCGCTAAATACCGGGGTGAATTCGAGGAGCGCCTCAAGGCCGTTCTCAACGAGATCAAGGAGAGCAGCGGGCGCATCCTGCTGTTCATCGATGAACTGCACACCATCGTCGGCGCCGGCAAGGCCGAAGGGGCGATGGACGCGGGCAACATGCTCAAGCCGATGCTCGCCCGGGGAGAGTTGCACTGCATCGGTGCCACCACCCTCGACGAGTACCGCAGGTACATCGAGAAGGATACCGCCCTGGAGCGCCGTTTCCAGCCGGTCCTGGTGGACGAGCCGGATGTGGAGGACACGATCAGCATTCTGCGCGGCCTCAAGGAGCGTTTCGAGGTTCATCATGGCGTGCGCATTCAGGACAATGCCCTGGTGGCCGCGGCCACTTTAAGCCAGCGCTACATCACCGACCGTTTCCTGCCCGATAAGGCAATCGACCTCGTGGACGAAGCCTGTGCCATGATCCGCACCGAAATCGATTCGCTGCCGGCGGAACTCGACGCCGTGACCCGGCGCGTCATGCAGTTGGAAATCGAAGAGGCCGCCCTGACCAAGGAGAAAGACATAGCCAGCAAGGAAAGGCTCCAAGCGCTACGCAAGGAGCTGGCCGAACAGAAACACGAGGCCGACCGCCTGCGGACGCAATGGAGTACTGAAAAAGAGGAGATCGGCAAGGTCCAGAAGGTGCGTGAGGAGATCGAAAAGGTCAACCAGCAGATCATACTGGCGGAACGGAATGCCGACCTGAACCGGGCCGCGGAGTTGAAATACGGCCGCCTTCCCGACCTGGAAAAGGAGCTGAAGCGGTATGAGGAACGCGGCGGCTCCGAAGGACCCAAACTGCTCCGCGAAGAGGTGGCCGAGGAGGAGATCGCCGACATCGTTTCCCGGTGGACGGGCATTCCCGTCACCCGTCTCGTGGAAGGGGAACGGGAGAAGCTGCTCAAACTCGACAAGGTCCTCCATCAGCGCGTGGTCGGCCAGGAGGAAGCGGTGCAACTGGTGACGGATGCCATCATCCGCGCCCGTTCCGGCATCAAGGATCCGCGGCGCCCCATCGGCTCCTTTATCTTCCTCGGGCCCACCGGCGTCGGCAAGACCGAACTGGCCAAGAGCCTGGCCGAGACCCTCTTCGACAGCGAGGAGCACATGGTGCGCATCGACATGTCCGAGTACATGGAAAAACACACCGTCAGCCGCCTCCTGGGCGCCCCTCCCGGCTACGTGGGCTATGAAGAAGGGGGGCAGCTGACCGAAGCGGTGCGCCGCAAACCCTATTCGGTGATCCTTTTCGACGAGATCGAAAAGGCCCACAACGATGTCTTCAACGTCCTGTTGCAGATTCTGGACGACGGGCGGGTCACCGACGCCCAGGGGCGTACCGTCGATTTCAAGAACACGGTGATCATCATGACCTCCAATATCGGCAGTCAGTATCTTCTGGAAGGCGTCTCCGAGGATGGCACGATCCGCGAGCCGGCCCGCAAGGCCGTCATGGGGGAACTGCGGCGCAACTTCCGCCCCGAGTTTCTCAACCGGGTGGATGACATTGTGCTCTTCAAGCCTCTCTCCCGGGAGGAAATCGGACGTATTGTCGATCTGCTGGTGGCCGACCTGCGCAAGCGCCTCGACAACCGTCGCCTCAAGCTTCATCTTAGCGACGGCGCCGTCGATTTCATTGTCCGCTCCTCCTACGATCCGGTTTTCGGCGCCCGGCCCTTGAAGCGCTTTCTCCAGCATCAACTGGAAACCCGCATCGGCCGTGCCCTGATTGCCGGTGATATAGGCGACGGTGAAGAGATCGTCGTCGATGAAATAGGCGGTGAATTGGCCGTCACCCATCACCTGCCGGAAGAAAGTCAGGAAGAAAAAGAATGAAAAATATTATTTCGTAACTTTTTGACAAATGTATGGCATGTACATAAAAAAATTGCTTTTTAGGAAAAGATACGTATAATGATTACTAAAAAAGTAACTAATTTTTCCGAAAGGGGGTGCCATGCGCATAGATATTCTTTGTCGACCGGAAAACGGCGAAAAATGCAAGCAGGTGGAGTACAATGTCCGCGAAGCTCTTGCCAATGCCGGAGTCGAGGCCGAAGTCCATCTCTTCAGGGATCGGCGCAAAATGATCGATAATCGGGTTTATGTCTCCCCGGCACTGCTGATCGACGACCATGTCAGGGTCGCAGGAAGGGTGCCCGGTGTGGCGGAGATAGAGGATATGATAGCCGAAAGGCCCCGTTTCCGCAGACGCCTGCAGAAAGTGGCCTGACTCCACATAGCGACTGGTCAATAAAACTTTTTATCCCCAAGGAAAAGCCCCGTTCATCTCCGTGAACGGGGCTTTTTTTATCGGGACGGCGGATCGTTGTTGATTTCTTTGGCCAGATCGGTTTTGTGGCGGACGATTTCGCCGTCGGTCAGGTAAATGACGTCCTCGGCGATATTGGTGGCGTAATCAGCGATTCTTTCGAGATGGCGGGAAACGCCCAGATAGCTGATGACCGCCGAAAAATCCTCCGGGTTCCGGATCAGCGCCTGGCGCACCAGTTCATAGGTTTCCCGGTGGAGGGTGTCGACTTCCTCGTCGAGGATGATGACCCGCCGGGCCAGGTCCGGTTCCAGCCGGACCAGGGAATCGAGGCTTTTGCGCAGCATCCGGTCGACGAGATTCCCCATGTGGACAAAATCGAAGGGGACAGGGATCGGTGGTTCCTTGGCAATGGCCATTGCCCGCTCGGCGATATTGACGGCCAAATCGGCGATCCTCTCAAGATCGTTATTGATTTTCAGAATGCTGACGATGAAGCGGAGGTCGCCGGCTACAGGCTGATAAAGAGCGAGGATCTTCAGACAGTCCTCTTCGAGGTCCACTTCCATGCTGTCGATCTCCGAGTCGCGCTCGATCAGTTTTGCGGCCAGAGAGAGATCCATTTTCTTCAGGGACAGCAAGGATTTCTGAAATATGTCTTCGACCTCGGAGCAGAGGGAGAGGATGGTTTGCTTGAGGCGGTCGAGTTCACGGGAGAGCAGAATCTGCATGGCTGGTTTCCTGGGTTGAAATGGAAAATTGAAGCGGCGGCGGGAAGAATCAACCGAACCGCCCGGTGATATAGTCTTCCGTCTGCTTCAGGCCCGGCTTTGTGAAAATCCTTTTGGTTTCATTGGTTTCGATCAGTTTCCCCATGTAGAAAAAGGCTGTGTAATCAGAGACCCGGGCAGCCTGCTGCATGTTGTGGGTGACGATGATGATGGTCAGATCCTTTTTCAATTCATGGATCAACTCCTCGATCTTCTGAGTGGCGATGGGGTCCAAAGCCGATGCCGGTTCATCCATGAGCAGGATTTCCGGTTTTACCGCCAGCGCCCGGCCGATGCAGAGGCGCTGCTGCTGGCCCCCCGACAGGCCGAGGGCCGAACTGTGGAGGCGGTCTTTCACCTCGTCCCAGAGAGCGGCGCCGCGAAGGCTCTCCTCGACCCTTTCCTGCAGTATCCCCCGGTCGCGGATTCCGTTGACGCGCAATCCATAGGCGATGTTTTCAAAGATGGTTTTGGGAAACGGGTTCGGTTTCTGGAAAACCATGCCGATGCGGCTCCTCAGGGTGACCACATCCACCGAAGAGCAATTGATGTTGGTGCCGTCGAGGAGGATGTCTCCCTCCATCCGCGTGCCCGGGATCAGGTCGTTCATCCGGTTGAAGCAGCGCAGGTAGGTGCTTTTTCCGCAACCGGAGGGGCCGATGAGGGCGGTAACCCGGTTTTTGGAGAAATCTATGCTGATGTCGTGGAGAGCCTGGACGGAACCGTAATAGAAATCAAGATGTTTGGAGGCAATTTTAACGTTGTTGTTCATGTATGCAAACCTCGAACTTCCGTGTTTCTGGTCACTTGGCTTTATTCCGCAACCGGGAACGGTACAGAATCGCCGTGAGGTTCAGGCCCAGCACCAAGGTGATAAGGACCAGGGCGGTCCCGTACTGAAGGGGACGGGTCGCCTCGATCTCGGTGCCGGCGGTGGCCAGGACGTAGATGTGGTAGGGGAGGGCCATCACCTTGTCGAACAGGGAGGAGGGCAGGGCGGGAGTGAAGAACACCGCGGCGGTGAACATGATCGGTGCCGTCTCTCCCGCCGCCCGGCCGATGCCGAGAATCCCCCCGGTGAGGATGCCGGGCAGGGCCGCCGGCAGCACCACCCGGTAGATGGTTTGCCATTTGGTGGCGCCCAGGGCCAGCGAGGCTTCCCGGTAAGTGCTGGGCACTGCTTTCAGTGCCTCCTCCGTGGTGCCGATGATGACCGGCAGGGACATGGCGCCGAGGGTCAGGGCGCCGGACAGGATGCTGACTCCGAATTGACAGTAAATGACAAAGAAGGCCAGACCGAAAAGGCCGAAAACCACCGACGGCACGCCCGCCAGGTTGTTGATGCCGATGCGGATTACACGGAGGATTTTGCCCGGCCGGGCGTATTCATTGAGATACACGGCCGAAGCGATGCCGATGGGAAAGGCGACAGCCATGGCCCCCAGAGCCAAAGAGGCCGTGCCCACGATGCAGGGCAGGATGCCCCCTTCGGTCATGGCGTTGCGCGGAGCTTGGGTCAAAAAGGTCCAGGTGACGGCACGCCAGCCATTGGCGGCCATGAAAAAAAGAATGATCAAGAGAGCCAGAGCGGTGACGGCGACGGCGCTTCGGAACATAAAGAAGACCAACCATTCCATCCGCTTGCGGCGGCGCAGTCGCGCCTCGTGGGTTTGCAGCAGGATGTCCATGGCAGGGCTTTGCTCCAGTGCCGCTGCGGCCGTCGGTTTGCCTGGTGGACTCATAATGTCGCCGCTCCTGTCTGTTTGTATCGATGGGCCACTTGATCGGCCACCAGATTAAAACAAAAAGTGAACAAAAACAGCACCATGCCGGTGGCGAAGAGGGCGTGGTAATGATCGCCGCGGAAAGGGGCTTCGGCCATTTCCGCGGCGATGCTGGCCGGCAAGGGCCGTACCGGATCGAAGATGGATGTTGGCACCATGGCTGCCCCGCCCGCCACCATCAGCACCACCATGGTCTCACCGATGGCCCGCGACATGCCCAATATGACCGCGGTGCTGATTCCCGAAAGGGAGGCCGGCAAAATGACCCTGAGGATGGTTTCCAGGCGGGTTGCCCCCAAGGCCAGGGAGGCTTCCTTCAGTTCCTTGGGGACGCTGTAGATGGCATCCTCCGAGATGCTGCAGATGGTCGGCACCGACATGAAGGCGAGCATCAGGGCGGCATTGAAAAGGTTGAGGCCGGTGGCCAGGTTGAAGGTCTCTTGGAGGAAAGGAGCGACTACCACCATACCGAAGAAGCCGATCACCACAGAGGGCAGGGATGCCAGCAGTTCGACGGCCGGCTTGGCAATCTCCCGGAATCGGCGGGAGGCGATTTCGGCCAGATAGATGGCCGTCATCACCCCCAAGGGAATGGCGATGGCCGCCGCAAGAACGGTCACGCCCAAGGAGGCGAGAATGAGGGGGAAGATTCCGAAATCCGGGGGCTCGGAGGTCGGGTACCAGTATCTTCCCAAAACAAAATCCCTGATCGACACCTCTTCGAAAATCGGCACTCCCTCCTTCACCAGGAAGAGAAAAATCAGCACGAGGGTGAAGATCGACATGAAGGCGATGAGGAAAAATAGTCCGCGGATGGTTTTTTCTCGGGTGTTTCTGGCTGAAAGCATTTCCGGATTCCAGGTTTCTGGGCACTATAGAGAGCGGCAAACCGACCGGGCGCAAGGCTTCGCGCCCGGTCGTTCCCCGGTTCAGTGCATATCAGTAAAGAGGTACATAACCCGCTTCTTCGACATACTTCTGGCCCTTCTGAGGGTCTAGAAGGTAGTTGATGAATTTCACCGTATTCCCTTCCGGCCAGCCGCGGGTGAACATGAACAGGGGCCGGCTGATCGGAAAACTGCCGTCGAGGGTAGTGGTTTTGGTGCCTTCGATGCCGTTGACCTTGACCGGCTTCAGTTCCCGGTTCAGGTAGCCGATGCCGACATAGCCGACGGCGTTGGGGTTTTTGGAAACGGCCTGGGCCACCGCTCCGCTGGATGCCTGGAGCAGAGCGCCGGGATAGACCTTTTCCTTTTTCATGACTTTCTCCTCCCAGACCTCATAGGTCCCCGAAGAGGTGTCGCGGGAGATGACGACGATGGGACGGTCTGGGCCGCCGATATCCTTCCAGTTCCGGACCGCGCCCTGATAAATCCCCTTGAGCTGCTCCAGGGTCAGGTCCTTGACGCTGTTGCCAGGATGAACGACGGGAATGATGCAGTCATAGGCCACCCGGAAGGGCACCGGATAGGCACCTTTTTCGATAGCCATCTTCACCTCTATGTCCTTGATGAAGCGGGAGGACATGGCGATGTCGGTGGTGCCGTCGATGATCGCCTTGATGCCGTTGCCGGAGCCGCCGCCGGAGATGGAGATGGCCAGTTCCGGCATTTCTTTCATGTAAGCCTCCGCCACCTTCTGGGCGATGGGGAGGACCGTGGTGGAGCCGTTGACACCTAGATTGCCCGCTGCCGTCGCCGCAGAGGAGACGGTCAGCAGGAACGCTGCCGCCAGGGAAAACAGACCACGCCTATGCAGATTTTTTTTCATCACTTTTCTCTCCTTTGGGTAATTGTGATGGCCCTTTGTTAGGGCTTTGTTAGCCTCATGATCCCGTTGCGATGGTTTGAATGCAGTTCTTTCTCTTTTGCCGATCCAAACAACGCCCTGGAGGATAAAAGAACGGAAATGAGGCCGGCTTGATTGGCTTCTTTTATCGCAAGGATTTGCGAGGAGATTGTTGCGGGAGTGTTAGAAATCGGTGAGGAGGCGAGGATTATTGGTGGGGGTTGGGCAGCCGCACGGAGAACGTGCTTCCCTTGCCGGGGACGCTGACGACATCTACCGTGCCGCCATGAATCTGGGCGATGTGTTTGACGATAGCCAGACCCAGGCCGGTTCCCCCCAGTTTGCGGCTGCGGGCCTTGTCGACCCGGTAGAAACGTTCGAAAATGCGGGGCAGGTGCTCCGCGGCGATCCCCGTCCCCCAGTCCTGAACGATGATCAGCACTTCCTGCTGGTTTTCCTCGGCGCGCACCAGAACTCTGCCGTTTTTCGGGCTGTATTTTATGGCGTTGTCGATCAGGTTGGTGACGGCCTGCTCCAGCAGGGGCGGATTGACGGCGGCCGTCAGTTCGGGCGGGCATTGCAGCTCGATATGCACCGACTCGTCCCGGGCCAGAGCCGAGCAGGAGACAAGAGCGGCGTTGAGCACCTCGCTCAAGCGGCGTTTTTCCAGTTGGATGCTCACGGTTTCTTCATCCTCTTCGATGCGTGAGAGGCGCAGCAGATCCTCGATGATGGCGTTGAGGCGCTCCGCCTGCTTGGCGACGATGCGGAGGAAGCGTCGGCCTTCCTCGGGCTGGTCGAGGGCGCCTTCTAAAAGGGTTTCCACAAACCCTTTGATGGCGGTGATCGGCGTCCGCAGTTCGTGGGAGACATTGGCGACGAAATCGCGGCGGACGTTCTCCAGACGGCGGATGCGGGAGACATCGTTGAGGACGACCAGGGCGCCGAAGGGTTCCCCGGCGGCGTTTTTCAGCGGCATGCCGTGCATCTGGAAAAAGATTTCCCTGGTTCCGTCCTGGATCAGCACCTCTCCCTCAACCGGTTCCGGACTGCTCAGGGTGTGGCGGATGAAGCGCAGCATATCGGCCTTGCGCACCACTTCCTGGATCGGCTTCCCCTGCGGGTTGTCGTCGCTGACGGAGAGCAGGACCTGCCCCGCCTGGTTGAGCCGCAGAATGCGTTCCTCCTTGTCCACCGCCACCACCCCCTCCACCATGCTGGAGAGAACGGCTTCCTGCTCGTTGCGCTGACGGATGACCGTATCGATGCGATCCTGCAGCCTGGCAGCCATCTTATTCAGGCTGTCGGCCAGCGCCACCACCTCCGCCGGTCCGGCGATGTGGATTTTTTTGCGCAGATGGCCGGTGGCGAAGATCTCCGCCGCCTTCTTGATCCTTTCCAGGGGACGGCTGATGCGCCGGGAAACCAGGAAGCTGATCAGGGCGGCAGCCAGGGCCACGGCAAGACTGCTGAAAATAATTCCCGGATAGGCCATGGAGAGGGCCGCATTGAAGGATTGGATGGGCTTGGCGGTACGCACGACGCCGGTGGGAGCGGATTCCGGGCCGATGGGAAGGGCGACATAGAGCATGGATGTATGGAGGGAATAGCTGTAACGAACCGCCTGGCCGATCCTGCCGGCCAGGGCCTCGAGGAATTCGGGTCGGTCGGCGTGGTTGTCCAAGGATTGGCCGTTTTCGGTGGAGTCGGCCAGGACCTGCCCGTTGGCCAGAATCAGGGTGATGCGGGAGCCGGTTTTTTCGCCTAAAGTGGTGATCATCCCGCGCAGGAGGCGCTCCTCACCGGCGGCAAAAGGGAGACGTATCTGTTCGGCGATGAGCATTGCCTGGTCGCGGAGGTCGATGAGGGTCTGTTCGCGGTGGAAATTCTTCAGGGTATTGACGGACAGAAAGGTGGTGATGGACATCATCAACAGGATGAAGACCAGGTAGCTGGCAAAAAGTTTCTGGAAAATGGGGCGGTTTTTCATCCGTCAATCTTTGAAGCGGTAGCCGACGCCGCGGACGGTTTCGATGTATTTTCCGCAGCGCCCCAATTTTTTTCGCAGGCCGACGATCTGCACGTCGACGGCCCGGTCGGTGACGGCATAATCCTCGCCGCGGACCGCGTTGACGATCTGATAGCGGGTGAAAACCCAGCCGGGGCGGGAAGCCAGAAAGTACAGAACATGAAATTCGGTGAAGGTCAGATCGATCGGTGTGCCTTCCACCAGCACCTCCTTGCGGCCGGGGTGGATGATGAGCTCGTGGATGTGCAGGGCCGAGGGGTCCGCGGCGGGGACCGTTTCCCGCCGTGGGCGGCGCAGCACGGCTTTGACCCGGGCACAGAGGATCCGCGTACTGAAAGGCTTGCTGATATAATCGTCGGCCCCCAGTTCCAGGCCGGTGACGATATCCCTTTCCTCGCCCTTGGCGGTTACCATGATAATGGGAATCAAGGCGGTTTCCTCAGCCGTTTTCAGCTTCCGGCAGAGTTCCATGCCGCTGATCCCCGGCAGCATCAGGTCGAGAAGAATGAGGTCCGGTTTTGTGTCGCGGAGCCGTTTCAGCCCTTCTTCGGCGGAAAGGACACCGATTACCTGGTAACCTTCCTTGGTAAGGTTGTAGTGCATCAGGGCGAGGATATCCTCTTCATCCTCGATGATCAGAATCGTCTTGTCTATCATTGCCAACCTGTTTTTTTGCCGGTCTTTCCGCTGATTCTGAAAGACCATTGTTTAAAATATGTTAGGAGCCGGGAAGGTAAATGTAAAGGGCTAACCGAAAAGAGGTTTCCATGCTGATCAGCGCGGCTTTGCAACGCTTACAGACGGGAATCGTGTATCGGACGCGGCTTGACGGCGACGAGGTAAAGGTTGTCCTCAAAGACGGGAAAGTGACGCGGGTCCTGATCAACAATGTCACGGTGGATCGGGGAGAGGGTGTTGAAAGGGAACTCTCACTTACCCTCGAGGACCTGTTGCTTGACGACTGGGAGGTGGCCCAGGGCTTCTGACCGCCATGAAAGGCGGCAGGAAAAGCACCACACCTCAGCGGGTCAGAACCTTGCGGAATTCCCGGAGCTTGTTTTTAACGACGGCGGCGTTTTCCGGTCCCATGCGGAGCAAGGTTTTCTGTCCCGCGGAAAGGTTTTCCAGATCGGGATCGGCGAACCGGTAAAGGACATGGGGCTGGATCAGCGGCACAGGCTGCCTGGGTTCCGGGGTGGACAGGAGGTGATCGATCCCTTCCAGGAGGCGTTGGTGGAATTGTCCCCCGACCACTCCCAGTTCGTCATAGGCCTGCTGAAAAAGGGGATAGAGGCGGGCGTAAGCCCGGCCCGCCGTCTCCATAGGGATCCTTTCCAGCAAACGGATATAAGGAGCGTAACGGTTGTAGTTTTGCGGGTCGATGAAGGCGCGGCCGTTATCGGTCATGACTTGGAAGGGACCGCCCACCGGCTTGACGGGCATCTTGTCGAGGGGCAGTTTGTGCTCCGCCAGGCTGTGCACCAAGAGAACGAAGCGCTGGATCAGATGGTCCCGAGTCAAAATCCCGTCACCGCCGTCTTCGGGGAAAAGCACGCTTGCCCAGGCTCCCGTTTCCTCATCGGCGGAATCCAGGGGCGGGAGGGGTTGTCGGGTGCCGTCGGCGGAGGTGGGGACTTCTCTCTGAAGGATGGCGGGGCGCCGCTCAGGTACCGGCTCTAGGACTTCCACCGGGATACGCTGACCGGTGGGCGCTTCCGATGCCGCCTTCGGTTTGAGGCTTTCCGGGTAGCGGAGGTAGAGGGTGACGGCCAGGCCGGTCAAAAGAAAGAGCAGGGTGAAGAGAACGGTTTTTTTCATCACTTTGAGCCTTTTCCTTCGACAGGATGTTGAAAACCAGAATCTGAAGCTTAGGTAAGGCGCGAGGATTTTGAAAAGCACATGCTTTTACAACAGGATGCAAGTATTTGAGAAACCCGCGAAACGGCACATAAGGGCCAAAGGCGCAGTTTTCAAAAGCGAGTTAAATAGGAGTGTGTTCTCGAGGAGAGGGCAAATCGTGGTAATAAAGAAAAAGAGATGTCAAAAGGTGGCCTCAAAATTGCTTTGAAAATCGATGGGGCAATCTCCGCCACCTTTTTATTCCCCCGTGCCGTTTCTCTCCTCCCGCACGGGGTTTTTTTGTCCCGTGCCCGAGCCGAAAATTTGCCTTTTGACCTTAAACGAGTATATATCTTTTTTTAACCTTGATGTTAAGGGCAGATTCGGCACACAAAAAAGGATCTGCCTGATTCTGCAAATGGAATGACGGAACCGGTCATGACCCCAAAGATCCTCATCGCCTGCGATCTTGCCGAATCCTTCCGGGATCGGCTGAAAAAAGCCGGTTTTTCCTTGGCGGTTGTCCCCGGCAGGGATGCCTTGGCCGATTCCTTGAAAGGAGTGCAGGGCCTCTTCATCGGCGCCCGTTTCCGTTTTACCCGGGAACTTCTGGAGCAGGCCGATTGCCTGGAAGCCATTTCCTTCTGCGGCGCCGGAGTGGGCACCTATGTCGATGAGGAAACCGCCACCCGGAA
The DNA here is from genome assembly GCA_012729375.1 of Deltaproteobacteria bacterium. Lineage (GTDB taxonomy): Bacteria > Desulfobacterota > Desulfuromonadia > Desulfuromonadales > JAAYDE01 > JAAYDE01. The sequence goes on from JAAYDE010000135.1 coordinate 48,355, forward strand.
CGGCATCGCGGTCATGAACGCCCCCGGTGTCAACGCCGACGCCGTGGCCGAATATGCCCTCGGGTTTCTGCTCGCCCTGCAGAAATTCCTTATCGCCGAAAACAACGCCATCAAAACCGGGAGCCCCTTGCGGGCCATGAATTTTTCCGTCCGCGGGATGATCATCGGCATCCTCGGCATGGGTCATGTGGGAAGGCGCATCGCCGAAATCCTTTTTCATGGATTCCGGACCCCCGTCCTCTATCACAGCCGCTCCCGGAAACCCCAAGCCGAAGAAGCCCTCGCGGCGCGATATGTCTCTTTCGACACCCTTTTGTCCGCCAGCGATGCCCTTTTCCTATGTCTGCCGGAGACCGATGAGACCCATGGCATGATCGGCGCCGGTGAACTCGCCCGCATGAAGAAGAACGCGCTGCTCATCAATCCGGCCCGTCCCGGCCTGGTGGACGGCCATGCCCTGTTTCAGGCTTTGCGGGACGGGGTGATCCGGGCGGCGGCCTTTGACGGCTATTATCTGAGCCACCCTTATCCGCCAACGCCGGCGGAAGATGCTTTCGGCCTGCTTTCCCTTGCCGACGACCGTTTTCTGTGCACCCCCCATGTCGCCAGCCGCAACCGAAAGGTTTGGGACGATCTTTTTGAGCAAGCCACCGCCAATCTGCTCGAGTTTTTTGCCACCGGCGACTGCGCCCATATCGTCAACCCCGGCTTTCGCGACCATCGCCGGCGGAAAACCGGCTGACTTGCCGCGCCGCGGTCCATCCTGCTCAACATTTGAAATTCTTTGCGTCCCTTGCGGGGATTGCGGCAAAGATGGCTTATCGCAGATTCCTGCCACCGGGAAGAGACGCTCTTTGCACTCGCGGTGCACCGCCCTCGGCATCCGCAAGGCGGGAATGGTACTCCTTGGCGGTGACGCCGGAACAGCCCCGGCGCAGGGGGATGGTGAGCTCCGGGGAATGAGAAGGTGGGGAGTTGATGAGCGGAAAAAGCGGCTGCGGATACGCTTTTCAACAAAAACGCATCAATCGCTTAGCGGTGATAATCCCCGGCGGCTTCGGGTTGGTAGATGATTTCCACGACCTTGAACTGACGGGTGCCGCCGGGAACCTGCCAGGTGATGATATCACCGACCCGGTAACCGAGGAGGGCGGTTCCGATTGGCGCCAGGATGGATATTTTGTTTTCCTTCGGGTCGGCGTCATGGGGGAAGACCAATGTGTAAACCTTTTCCTCTTCGCTGTCGATGTCGAGAAGGCGAACCCTGGAGTTCATGGTGATCACATCGGGAGGTATTTTTTTCGGATCGACGATTTCGGCGCGGCCCAGTTCGAATTCCAGGTCCTCCAGATGGCTTGTGTCCCGGGATTTGGTCATATCGATCTTGCCCAGCAGGTTTTCCAGCCGGCCCAGATCGAAATCGGTGATAAAAATGGTTCTGGCCTCATCGGAGCTTTTCATGATCATTCTTCCTTTCGGATCAAAATTTCCCTCCCGGTAAGCTTAATATAAATCTCTCAATTTTAACAGGGTAGCCGGTCGACTTCTTTTTTTCGTTGCGGAAGAGGCCGGAAGAATAACAGGGAAACCGTCAGAAAGAGGGCGGTTCCCGCCATGACCTGCCAGGGGTAATGGAAGATTTGCTCCGGTGGAAGGATGGTGGGCAGCAGAGCGATAGCGGCCGCCGGTGGAAAAAGCATGTCGGCGAATTCATAGGCGAAAAACAGGGCCAGGGTGGTCAGGCCCGAGGAAAGCCACAGGGACCAACCCAGATGCAGCGCCAGGATCGAATGGCACAGCACCCCCGTCCCGGCGGCGAATCCTAAAAGGAAAAAAACCTTCACGGGGGATTTTCTCAGCGGGCTCCCATCATGGGAGAATTCGACGAGGGTGACGATGAGGGGTGGAGCAATGAGGAAGATGCAGTGGCTTTTCATGGCCAAAAAGGTGACGGCCAGGACAATGAACAGCAGTTTTCCATGAAAAACCAGTTCGCGGCCGAGGGAAAAGGGTTTCAAAGGGGTCGGGGGCGGAGGGGAAGGCTGCCGGAGCAAGCGGTCTATCAGCGGTGTGTGAATGGCGATGACGGCTGTCAGCACGCAGACCGAAAGTGGGTATATCCAGGAGGTGGTTCCGATCAGGATGGGCAGGATGGCGGCGGAGATGGATGGCACCAGGGTCGAGCGGGTGACCTGCAGGAGCAGGGTGACGAAAACGAAGGCCATGCCGACTCGGGCCCAGAGGGGAGCAGGGCAGTAGCGCATGAGGAGGACGCCAAACAGGGCCGCCAGGGTCGGTGACAGCCACAAGTTGAGAGCCGAAGTTCTCCAGGGACGTTTTTCCGCCACCCAACCGCCTACCGCCAGGGCGAGGATCTCCGGGAAAATGATTTCGTTTTCGCCGAGATTTTCGGCGAGCCAGGTCATCAACAGAATCAGGGCCAGAGCGCAACTGTAAGTTAGAAAACGGCATTTCATGGTTTTCAGGGGCAGCGTTTTGTGGAACAGGAGTGGGCCTTTTTATGGGTGGGCCAATATATCACCGATGGGTGTTCGGGCAAAGGGTGTTATTCTCTCGCAGACAAAAGAAGGGTATCCTAAAATACAGCCTTGATATTTTCTGTTAATAAAGTTATCCTCTTCCCATCCAAGGCCACTTGGGTGAAGGGCAAAATAAAAATTTAGGAGGAATTCATGGAAATTTCTGAAATCAGCAAGAAGTTGTTGGACGCCAAGGAAGAAAAAGGTTTCACTTTCGCGGATCTCGCCAAAAAAGTTAACCGCAGTGAAATCTGGACCGCCGCGCTCCTCTACGGCCAGGCTCAGGCCACCAAGGAAGAAGCTCAAACCCTTTGCGCGGCCCTCGGTGTCGGCAAGGACGCAGAGAAATTCATGACCGCGTTTGCCGACAAGGGCCTCGGTCCTGTTGTCCCTACCGATCCTCTTATCTATCGCCTCTATGAGATCGTTCAGGTTTACGGCTATCCCTTCAAATCTCTGGTCCATGAGAAGTTCGGCGATGGCATTATGAGCGCCGTCGATTTCGACATGGAAGTCGATTGTGTCAAGGATCCCAAAGGCGACAGGGTCAAGTGGACCATGACCGGAAAATTCCTGCCCTACAAAAAGTGGTAAACCCGTTTGGATTGGTGACGCAGGAGGAAACCGGAGAATCCGGTTTCTGAAGCCTTAGAGAAGGCTTTTTCTGCGCCCGCGTGGCCTTAAATCCCGCAAAGCCGCTGGCGGCCCCCGAAAAGGGTTTCCAGCGGCTTTTTTTATGATGTAGACTTGGCGAAACCCCAATGAAAGGGAATCATGAAATTCAACGATCTGTCGTTGCCTGCAGCGGTCCTTCGCGGCATTGCCGAGGTCGGCTTCGTCGACCTCACCCCGGTTCAGGAGGCGTCCATTCCGCTGGCCTTGTCAGGCAGGGACCTTGCCGTCCAGGCACAGACCGGCACCGGCAAGACGGCAGCCTTTCTCATCACCCTTTTTACCCGCCTTTTGGCTGCGGAGCGAGAACTGTCCACTAATCCCAGAGCCCTGATTCTTGCCCCGACCCGGGAGCTGGTGGCCCAGATCTGCGCGGACGCCAAGGGTTTGGGGGCCTATTGTCCGATCCGCGTGCAGGCCGTTTTCGGTGGCATCGATTACCAGGAACAGCGCCAGGCCCTGCAGAAAGGGGTTGATGTCATCGTCGCCACCCCCGGGAGGCTGATCGATTACGCCAAGCAGAGGGTTTTCTCCCTGCGGCGTATCGAAGCTTTGGTCATCGACGAGGCGGACCGCATGTTCGACATGGGATTCATCAAGGATCTCCGTTACATTCTGCGCCAGCTTCCGTCCTTCGAAAAGCGTCAGAACATGCTCTTTTCAGCCACCCTCTCGTCACGGGTGATGGAACTGGCCTATGAATTCATGAACGCCCCGGAGAAGGTTGAAATACATCCCGAGCAGGTGACTGCCGAGCGCATCGAACAGAATCTCTATCATGTCGGGCGGCGGGAAAAGTTCCCCCTGCTGCTGGGGCTGCTGAAAAAAGAGGCGCGGGCGGAGCGGGTACTGGTCTTTGTAAATACCAAAGGGGAGGCTGATTTTCTGGGGGAACGTCTGCGCGTCAACGATTTGCGGGCGGCGGTTCTTTCCGGCGACATCCCACAGAAAAAAAGGCTGCGCCTTCTCGACGATTTCAAGTCGGGCAGGCTTACTTTTCTGGTCGCCACCGATGTTGCTTCCCGGGGTCTCCACATCGATGGGGTGACCCATGTCATCAACTACGATTTGCCGCTGGATGCCGAAGACTATGTTCACCGCATCGGCCGCACCGCCCGCGCCGGCGCGGCGGGCAAGGCCATCAGCTTTGCCGACGAGGAACTGGTTTACCGCCTGCCCGATATCGAAAGTTTCATCGGCCAGAAAATTTCCAGCACCCTGCCGGCGGAAGAAGATTTCTGCTGGGATTACAAGCGGAGCGCGCCGCGGAAAAAGGGTGCGCCCGGAGCCAAAGCTCCGGTCAAGGACAATGTGCGCCGCTTGCGCCCCCGCCGCCGTCCCCTGTCACCGCGCAAAAAAGAATGATCCCGGCGCCTATTTTTTTACCAGGGAACGTATCCGTTCGGTGAGGCCCCGCAGCCCGCGGGCCAGTTTCGACATCCACGGCGGGCTGACCTGGACCTTGAGGTACAGGTCACCGGCCTCGCCGCCGCCCTTACCCGGGTCTCCCATCCCCTTGAGGCGTATTTTGCTGCCGGTAACGACGCCGGCGGGAACGCTCACCACCAGGTGTTTTTTGCGGCCGCCGCAGTAGTAGCGGATTTTGCCGCCCTCTCTGGCCAGGGGATCGGGAACCACCAGGGATTCCTCCCGGTCGGCACCCCGCTGGGGAATTTCCACCCCGAAAACCTCCTCTATCCCTTTTTTCAGCACCTTTCCCATGCACCTGTTGAAGATATTGTTTTTGGCGCCGAAACGTCCCACCGACACTCTTCCCGTGACCCCGTTGCCCTTGAAGATAAAGGTCTGGAAATCCTTGCCGTACATTTCCCGAAAAATTTCCTCAAAACCGCGCATCCCTGCCATTTTGCTGATTTCTTCAAAGATCTGAAAGATATCGGAGCCGCGGAAGATATCCTGATCCGAGTGGCTCTGGCGGTAACGGAAGGGGGCCTCTTCGCCGTGGGCACGGCGCAGCAGGTCGTACTCCTCCCTTTTTCGGGGATCGGAAAGGATCGCGTAGGCCTCGTTGATCTCCTTCATCCGGGCCGCGGCTCGGGGGTCGTTGAGGTTGCGGTCGGGATGGTAATGAAGGGCCAGTTTGCGGTAGGCGTCCTTGATTCCCTTGGCGTTGGCCTGGCGGTCGATGCCGAGAACCTGATAATAATCCTGGCGCGGCATTTCTTTCTTCCCCGGGGAACGATTGGGAACGGTGGGGCGGGATCGAGCCGCCCCGGATTCGCCTTGGAGGATATCACAGGTTGCCAAGGGGGCGGGATGAAAACTTTTGCGGCCGAGTCGGGTGCCGGGGCCGGTATTTTTTTGGCACCATTTCAAAACGGTTGTGCTATGTTCAGCAAATAAATTTTTAACCCCAGTTGTCGGAGGTCGTTGTCATCATGGAAATCCTGGTACAAAAAGTGGCAGATTCGGCAAAAAAATCCCCTATCGCCGACGAGTCCCAGCTCGCCTTCGGTCGTCAGTTTACCGATCACATGTTTGTCATGGACTACGACGCCGGGCGGAATTGGCACTCGGCCCGCATCGTTCCCTACGGTCCTTTCAGCATGGATCCGGCGGCGCTGGTGTTTCACTACGCCCAGGAGATTTTCGAGGGGCTCAAGGCCTTTCGGCGGCCGGACGGCAGCATCGCCCTGTTCCGCCCCAAGGACAACATCACCCGCTTCAACCACAGCGCCGAACGTCTCTGCATGCCCCAGGTGGATGAGGCCTTTTTCTTCGACGCGCTCAAAAAGCTGGTGCGCATGGAGGCCGACTGGGTGCCGAAAAGCATCGGCACCAGTCTTTATATCCGCCCCACGATGATCGCCAACGAGGCGGTGCTCGGGGTGAAACCCTCCGCGAAATATCTCTGCTACATCATTCTTTCCCCCGTGGGGGCCTACTATAAGGGCGGCTTCAAGCCGGTCAGCATCTGGATCTCCGACAAGTACGTGCGCGCCGCCCCCGGCGGCACCGGCGAAGCCAAGACAGGCGGCAACTACGCCGCCAGTCTCTATGCTTCGGTCGAGGCGGCCAAGGCCGGTTGCGACCAGGTGCTGTGGCTGGACGCCATCCAGCGCAAATATGTCGAAGAAGTCGGCAGCATGAATATGCTTTTCGTTTATGACGGCAAAGTGGTGACCTCGCCGCTGGACGGCACTATCCTCGACGGGATCACCCGCCGCTCGATTCTGGCTCTGGTCAAGGAAATGGGGATCGAGGTGGAGGAACGGGCCCTGTCGGTGGGGGAGGTCATGGACGGCGCCGAAAACGGCCGCCTCCAGGAAGCCTTCGGTACGGGGACGGCCTGCGTGGTTTCCCCCGTCGGCCAGTTTACCTATGGTGAGCGCACCGTCACGTTGGGGAACGGGCGGATGGGTGAATTGACCGCCAAGCTTTACGATACCCTGACCGGAATCCAGTACGGCCGGCTGCCGGACCACCACGGCTGGGTGGAGATCCTGTAACCCGGCTTGCCCCCCTGACGGGGTTCGAAAAAACCATTCCAAAAAGGCGGTTCCCATGACGGGCCGCCTTTTTTTGTTCCCGCCGGATGTTTCTTTTGCTGGCAGAAGTGCCTTAAAAATAGGCAAATATATTTTTCCAATCTCTGGTGAAAAATATTAAGTTTTTGTTTTTATTACAAAATATGTGATGGAACGGAGATTGCTGTGGACCTCCTCAAATATGTCCACCAAGCGGATGACTTATTAATGGAGGTGTCCAGATGAGAGGTGTGTTTGCGCGGAAAACAAGGCTGATGTTTTTGCTGGGGGTTTGGGGAATTTCTTCCCTGGCGGTGCCGGTCTGGGGCGCGGAGGGTCCCGATGCCGGCGACACCGCCTGGCTGCTGATCAGTACCGCCCTGGTATTTGTCATGCTGCCGGGGCTGGCCTTCTTTTACGGAGGCATGGTGCGTTCCAAAAACGTCCTCTCTTCCTGTTTGCACAGCTTTGCTGCGCTGGCCATTATCGGCGTCCAGTGGGTGGTGTTTGGCTATTCCCTTTGCTTCGGCGGCGCCGGCCGGTTCATCGGCGGCCTGGACCACCTTCTGCTCAGCGGCATCACCCCGGAAACCCTGACCGGAACGGTTCCGACCTATGTGTTCGTCATGTTTCAGGGGATGTTCGCCATCATCACTCCGGCGCTCATCTCCGGGGCCCTGGCGGAACGGATGAAATTCTCCACCTATTGCGTCTTTATCTTTCTGTGGGCTACCCTGGTTTACGATCCGATCTGCCATTGGGTCTGGGGGGAAGGCGGCTGGCTTCTGGAAATGGGCGCTCTCGATTTCGCCGGTGGCACCGTGGTTCATCTTTCCTCGGGGATTTCCGCGCTAATCCTGGCTTTTTTCCTGGGCAAAAGAAAAGGTTATCCCCAGGAGCGGATGATGCCCCACAACCTGACCCTGACCCTGCTTGGCGCCGGCCTTCTCTGGTTCGGCTGGTTTGGATTCAATGCCGGCAGCGCTCTGACCGCCGGCGGTGGAGCGGCTCTGGCCTTCGCCACGACCCAGACGGCGGCCGCCTCCGGGGCCTTGAGCTGGATGCTGGTTGAGTGGCTGCATGCCGGCAAGCCCAGCGCCCTCGGCGTTGCCTCCGGGATCGTTGCCGGTCTGGTGGTGATCACCCCGGCGGCGGGTTTCGTAACTCCGGCCGCGGCTCTGATCATGGGTCTTGCCGCCGGGGCGGTCTGTTATTTTGCCGTGCTGATGAAGCACAAATTCGGTTACGACGACTCCCTCGATGCCTTTGGCGTCCATGGCGTCGGCGGGGCCTTCGGGGCTCTGGCCACAGGAGTTTTCGCCAGTGTCGGAGCCACCGGCCTGCTGCTGGGAAACCTCCATCAGCTGTGGGTGCAGTTCATCGGCGTGGCCGTTGCCGGGACCTACGCCGTGGTGGTTACCCTAATGATTCTAAAGCTGCTCAAAGTGACCATGGGGTTGCGGGTTAGCGAGGAGGAGGAGATGGTCGGCCTCGACAAGACCGTCCATTCCGAGTCCGGTTACAATCTGTAAACGGCAAAAAAATACCTGCAAAAAATGTGAGTATAAATTCTAAATAAAAGTGAGTAAAAATACTTTATCATTATCGAATGGCCGTCGGAGGAATGTTTCCGACGGCTTTTTTATCCATTTAAAAACAATATGTTGCAGGTTTTTAAAAAAAATTCCGGAGGCATGGAAAAGGCATGGTTTTTGAGATATGTATTCATTGTCCACCCGGCCTTCATCGAAAAAGAAACCTGGTCAAAAGGCCGCAACCAGAGGGGAGGTTTGCAGAATGTGTCGCATCGGAGCCATTAAAAGTAGGCATTTCATCCATCCCAGCCGGATGTTTCTGCTCATGCAATCCCAGCAAAAGGGGCATGACAATTCGGGATTCGCCATGGTCATGCAGGATCTGGGGGGGATATTCGAAGGCTACAAGCAGTTGCCGACCCTTTCCCTGGCCTGCACCGACGAGGGATTGAAAATCGCCGAAGATACCCTGCGTAACGCCGGTTTTCAGACGGTACTCAAATGGGTGCCGGAAACGGAGAGCCGTCCTGGGCTGGAAATCCAGACCATGCCTCTCTATGTTTTCGAAACCTTTTCTTATCCCCGGGAATACCGCAACGCCGGTCAGGCGGAAAAGGAAGAGCTGCTGGTCGATATGCGCCTCAAACTGCGCTCCACCCTGGAGGCTGGGGAACAGGGCTTCGTCTACTCCTTCTGGCCCGATCTCCTCACCCTCAAGGAAATCGGCAACCCGCGGGACATCGCCGCCTATTTCGGCCTCTGGAAGGAGGATGTGCGCTTTACCGCGCGCATCATCACCGCCCAATGCCGTCAGAACACCAATTACGACATCGTCCGCTACGCGGCCCATCCCTTCTTTCTGCAGGGATATACGGTGCTCGCCAACGGTGAAAACACCTTCTACCAGAAGAATGTCGAATGCCAGCGCAAGCTCCATCGCGGCTACATCGGCTTTGAGTCCGATTCCCAATGTTTTCTGTACACCCTCCACTATATTCACCACGAGCTGAAGTGGCCTCTGAACTATTACAAGCATGTCATCACCCCGCTGCCTTTCGAGGAGATCGACAAGCGCCCGGAAAAGGAGTTTCTCCTGGCCGTGCGCCAATCGCTGGCCCATCTCGAGATCAACGGTCCCAACACCATCATCGGGGTGTTGCCCGACGGCACCCTCTTTACCTGCTGTGACGCCAAAAAACTTCGGCCCGTGGTGGTTGGCCGCCAGGACGACATGGTGGTTGTCTCTTCCGAGGTGTGCGGCGTCAACGAGGTTCTTCCAGGGCGGAACTGGGCTGAGGATGTCTATCCGGGAGAGCGGGAAACGGTGGTCGTCAACAACAGACTGGAGATTCAGCGATGGAAACAATAAAAGCCCAGAACGTCACCGCCAACGATCTGCAATGGCGGATCCGCTACGACGCCCAGCGCTGCACCCTGTGCGGCTCCTGTGTGGCGGCCTGCTCCTTCCGCGCCATTGAGGTCAAGGTGGAGAGACGGCGCATGGTCTTTTCCGAAGGGGATTTTCCCGAACCGAAAAGCCGGTTTTCGGCGGTTCCGGTGATCGGGCAGGTGGCGTCGGTGCAGAACTACTGCCGGGGCTGCGGCATCTGCGAAAAGGTCTGCCCCAATGACGCCATCGCGCCGGAACGGAATGCCGACAACCGGTTTCCGGTGGTTACTCGTTCCCTCATGGGGGATTCGATCAAGCGGGGCGGGCGCAAGAACCTCGGCGGTTTTCAGCGGGCTCTGGACCGCATCCGCATCGGCCGCATCTCGCAGATGACCGACCCGAGTCTCGACGCCGAGCGGCATACCTTCGACGTTCTCGCTCCCTTCGGCCGCATCCTGCCCGCTGGCAAACTCCCCTTTACCATCGGCGAGGACGGAGTGCCTCTGAAAACCGATTTCACGCCGCCGGTGCACTGGATCTATCCTATTCTCATCGGCGACATGTCGATCGGCGCTTTGTCGTGGCGGATGTGGGAAGCCATCGCCATGGCCGTGGCCTATCTCAACGAAGAGTGCGGCCTGCCGGTACGTTTCTGCTCGGGAGAAGGAGGGGTTCCGGAGCGACTTCTTAAAAACCGGTTTCTCAAATACATGATCCTGCAGATTGCTTCGGGGCATTTCGGCTGGAACCGGATCATCAAGGCAATGCCGGAGATGACCGAAGACCCCGCCGGTATCCTGATCAAGATCGGCCAGGGGGCCAAGCCGGGGGACGGCGGCCTGCTGCTGGCGACCAAGGTGGCCCGGCACATCCAGGCCATCCGCGGAGTGCCCAAGGCCGATCTGCTCTCTCCGCCAAACCATCAGGGCCTCTATTCCATCGAGGAGAGTGTCCAGAAGATGTTTTTGTCCATGAATGCCGCTTTCAAGTTCCGCGTTCCCGTGGCCATCAAGGTGGCGGCCAGTTCCACATCGGTATCGGTTTTCAACAACCTGGTCCGTGATCCCTACAACATCGTTGGCGGTTTTTTCCTTGACGGTATCGACGGCGGCACCGGGGCGGCCCATGAGGTTTCCCTCGACCATACCGGCCATCCCATCCTCAGCAAATTGCGCGACTGCTACCTGGCAGCGGTGGGGCAGGGGCGCCAGGGACAGATTCCCCTCTGGGCCGGCGGCGGTTTCGGCAAGACCGGGGATCTGGCGGCCGACGCCTTCAAGGCTGTCTGCCTGGGTGCCAACGGCATCTTTACCGGTAAGCTGATTCTGCAGATGGCGGGCTGCGTGGGCAATGAAAACGGCCGCTGCAACGCCTGTAACACCGGTCTCTGCCCGGTCGGCATCACCACTCAGGAGGCGGCGTTGGTGCATCGCCTCAATCCCGAAATGGTGGCCCAGAACATCGTCAACTATTTTTTGGCCGTGGACAAGGAACTGCGCAAACTGATGGCGCCCATCGGCAACTCTTCTCTGCCGGTAGGCCGCTCCGACGCGCTGGTAGCGATTGACAAAGACATCGCCGACCGTCTGAAAATCCCTTACGCTTGTTAAACCGGTTGGTTAAGGAGAATGGTCCATGACACTGACTATAAAAGGATTTGATGAAGAAGGCAGAAGAATCTCGACAAGGGTTCTTCTACACAAGGTATATGAAGAACTGGAAAAGGGGGAAACCTCCTTCGAGGTGATCGGTTCCGGTCATCACGATATCGGCGGACCATTGTGGACGGCGGACGGTTCGCCTCTGCGGTTCATCGTGAAAAATCCCGGTCAGAGGGTCGGCTCCATGGGGCTGCAAGGAACGGAGATCGTCGTCGAGGGATCGACCCCGGCCGATGCCGGCTGGCTCAACGCCGGCGCCACCTTGGTCATCAAGGGGGACGGCGGCGACACCACCGGCCACTGCGCGGCCAGCGGCGCCATCTATGTGCGGGGCCGGGTGGGCACCCGCTCCGGATCGCTGATGAAGCACGATCCGGCCTATGAACCGCCCCAGCTGTGGGTGCTGAAAAACACCGGATCCTTCTCCTTTGAATTCATGGGCGGCGGAATCGCCGTGGTCTGCGGCTACAACTGCGAGGATCTGGAATCGGTGCTCGGCGACCGGTCCTGCGTCGGCATGGTTGGCGGCGCCATCTACGTGCGGGGACCGGTGGCGGGACTCTCCGCCGATGTCTGGCTGGTCGATCTCGATGAGGGAGACCGCCGGTTTCTTGTTGACAATCTCCCCCATTTCCTGGCCAAGGTCGGTCGCCTCGAAGTCTTGCGCAAACTGAGTGATTTGTCGCAGTGGCGCAAGATCGTGGCCAAGACCTACGAAGAGCGCAAGGTCCGCCAGCGGATCACCATCCACGATTTTGTTGCCCGGAAATGGGTCGCCGGCGGGATTTTCGGCGACGTGGTCGAAGACGACTATTCCTTTATTGCTGGCCTGGTCAATACGGGGGAACACCGTCTCAAAATTCCCCATTGGCTCGATAGGCGCTACAGCGCCCCCTGCCAGGCGTCCTGCCCCTCCGCCATTCCCACCCAGGAGCGAATCCAGCTCCTTCGCGAAGGAAAGATTAAGGAGGCGTTGGAACTGGTGTTGCGCTATTCCCCTTTTCCCGGCAGCGTCTGTGGCGAAGTCTGCCCCAATCTGTGCATGGACGCCTGTACCCGCGCTTTTCTCGACCTGCCGGTGTTCATGAAGGATCTCGGACGATTGTCCCTCGACGCCGGGGCCCCGCCGCGGGCGCCCGATAGCGGCAAAAGGGTTGCCGTCGTCGGCGGCGGGCCGGGGGGCTTGAGCGCCGCCTGGCAACTGCGCCTCAAAGGGCACGCTGTGACGGTGTTTGAGGGCGATAAGGAGATCGGCGGCAAACTGCGTCAGGTCATTCCCCGGGAGCGGCTCTCCCGACAGATCCTGGAACGGGAAATTCAGCGGATCCGGGAGATGGGCATCGAAATCCTTTCCGGGGTGCGGGTGGATGCCCTGCTTTTTGCCACCATCCGTGCCGATTACGATGCGCTGGTTATTGCCTCCGGCGCCCATAATCCGGTGGTGATCCCTTTTCCAGGCCACCAGCGGGTGCGCCAGGGAATCGACTTTCTCAAGGCAATCAACCGCGGCGAGCGTCCGGCGGTGGGCCGGAGGGTGGTGGTGATCGGCGCCGGCAACGCCGCCATGGATGTCGGCCTCGGCGCTTTCGCCATGGGAGCGGAAGGGGTTATCGCTGTCGATATCCAGAGACCGGCCGCCTATGCCCACGAGATCGCCAACTTTGAGAAACTTGGGGGGCGGATTTTGTGGCCTTACGTCACCGATAAAGTGGACGAGGAAGGGGTCCACGGCAGGGATGGGCGGTTGCTTCCCGCCGACGATGTTTTCTTCGCCGTCGGCGAGCGCCCCGATCTGTCCTATCTGCCGAGGACCTGGCTGGATGAGCGCGGCATGCCCGCTACCGACGAATGCCGCCAGTTCGTTCTGGCGCCGGCGGTCTTCGCCGTCGGCGACGCCACGGAGCCGGGTCTGCTCACCCACGCCATCGGCAGCGGCCGGGAAGTTGCCGAACATATCGATCGTCTTCTCAATGGGCTGGAACCGGTTCCATTGCGGAAAAAGGAGATGATCCCGCTGAGCTGCCTGCGCAAGGAATATTACCGCCCTTTGAAACGGGGGCATTTCAAGGTGGACGATGTCGTTCAATTGGAAACCAGCCGTTGTCTTTCCTGCGGTGCCTGCCGGGATTGTTCCATGTGTCTCGAAGCCTGCCCCGAGGGGGCGATCGTCCGCGAGGAGAAGGAGGGCGGCGCGTTCGAATATCGTTCCGACGACAAATACTGCATCGGCTGCGGCATCTGTGCCGGCGTCTGTCCCTGCGGCATCTGGACCCTGGAGCAGGTGGTATAACCATCCGGCGGGCTGAAAGTCAGGACGGATTTCCAGTCAAAAAGGCGGTCCCGTGGGCCGCCTTTTTGACTGGAAATCTTGCACCCTTCGGGTAAGGTTGCTCATGCCCGAGGTCTTAGACGCAGATTCAGGTTATCCAAGCCGTGGATGCCGAATGCCTTCTGTACACGCCCGGGAACGCATTTCCGGATCGGACCGCGAGCTTGTTTTTCTTTGTGGCTCCGGTATTTTTGCGTAAGGAAAGCTGGTGGAAGTTTGGTTATAATAACCGCCACGAAAGAATAGGCAGGGTATGGCAAAATCGGCATTGGACAGAATACGCAGGGCGGCCGGTAGGGCCATCGGTGACTTTCACCTGATATCCGCCGGCGACCGCATTGCCGTGGGCATTTCCGGTGGCAAGGATTCCCTGGCACTGATGGTGGTTCTCCAGGAACTGCGGCGGCGCGCGCCGATTCCCTACCAACTGGTGGGAGTGACCATCGACCCGGGGTTTTCCGGTTTTCCCGCCGCGGCGATCGCGGCTTTTTTCAAGGCTCGCGGTTGGCAGCTTCAGGTCGAGAAAACAGACATCCGCCTCATCCTGGAGGCCAAGCTGCGTCCCGGCTCCTCGCCCTGTTCCTTTTGCGCCCGCCTGCGCCGTGGTATTCTCTATACAGCGGCGCAGCACCTGGGCTGCAACAAGGTCGCGTTGGGACACCATCTCGACGACTTTATCGAAACCCTGTTGCTCAACCAGTTCTACTCGGGAACCCTGGCCGCCATGAGCCCGCGCATGCTCGCCGACAACGGTCGCCAGACGGTGATCCGGCCCCTCTTCTATGTGGCGGAGGAAGAGATCCGGCGCCTGGTCGAGGAACAGGAACTGCCCCTGTTCGAGAATCCCTGTCCGGCCCGGATCGAGGACCAGAAAAGGCAGCGGATCAAAGCTCTGGTAGCGGAATTGCAGAAAGAGATTCCTTTCATCCGTGAGAGCCTCGCCAATTCCCTGCGCAACGTTCAGCCCCGGCATCTGGCCGATGAAAGACTTTCAGGAGAAAAACTTGACCGAGTTTTCTGAATTCGATCTCAATGTCAAATTGGCTGCGGAGGTGCAGGAGCTTCTTTTTCCGAAGAGTTCGCCGCTTTGCGAGTGGTGTTGCATGGGGGTCAAGTTTCGCATGGCGCAAGGGCTTGGCGGTGACTATTTCGACTTCATCACCGCTCCGGACGGCTGCCAGTTCATCATGATCGGCGACGTCACCGGCCACGGCCTCCATGCTTCTGTGGTCATGTCGCTGCTCTATGGCTTCATCTACCGCGCCAGCATCGATCGGTGCGATCCCTTGAAAGTGGCCGAAGACGCCAACGGCTTCCTGGAAAAATTCGCCAAACGTTCCTTGGAACTGGACCACTTTTTTTCCACCACACTTTTTTGCGGGATCATTCATCCCCAGACCCTGCGGATGCGTTACGTCAATGCCGGCCATGTACCGCCGCTGGTGCGGCGCGGCATGGAAATCCTCGAATTGAGCTCCACCGCGCCCCCTTTGGGTTTTTTTGAAAATCCGGAAATCTCCGTGGCACACTTCCAGTTTTCCCGTGGGGACCGGCTCTTTCTTTACACCGACGGTGTGGTGGAAACCTCCAACCAGGCCGGGGAACTCTTTGGCAAAACCTCCGTGAAAGAGATCCTGCTCCAGGATGGCAGTGATCATCTCACCTTTCTCGATCACTTGTTTGCAACGCTGGACGGGTTTGGCGCGGGAAGCCGGCTCGCCGATGACTGTACGGCCATTGTTTTCGATGTGCATGGCTGAGGAGCAAGGATTTTTGGAAATCAGAGGCTGTCCGGCCCTCTGTTGAAAAGTAAACCGGAAAGAATTTCAGCAGGGAGAGATTCGTTATGCCGACCTATGAATACCGCTGCAAGGATTGTGGGAAAGATTTTACCGTGGTGATGACCATGGCCGAGCATGACCGGCGCAAGGTGCTCTGCCCCGCCTGCAAAGGCAAAGACGTGGCTCAGCAATTTTCCCTTTTTTACGCCAGAACCAGCAAGAAGAGCTGAGCGGCCGTCGCTTCCCCCAGAGAAAATCGGGCGCCTAGGGCTGAGCGGTGACCGTCTGCAATTGGGTCATCAAGCGGGGAGTGATCTGTCCCGTATCCGGCAGGCCTTGCTGTTGTTGGAAGATGCGGATGGCGTTTTTGGTGAGAGGGCCCAACTTCCCGTCCAGAGGCCCGGTGTCGATGCCCGCCTTGACCAGCAGCTGCTGAATGTCCAGCACCTGAATGACCTTGCCCCTGACCTCGACCGTGGTGACCCTGGGTAAACAGTCCGGCAACACCGGCTGAAACTGTACCCCCCCCATATCCACCACCAAGGCCAGATTGTCGATCCTGAGGGCGTTGGTGTCCTTTTTCCGGGCGGAGACGGTGACGGTTCGGACGTTGCTCAGATCCTCCCAGGATTCCCCGACAAAACCGTCTATGCAGAAGGCCGTCTCGTCGGTGATATCG
Organism: Deltaproteobacteria bacterium; assembly: GCA_012729375.1. Taxonomy (GTDB): domain Bacteria; phylum Desulfobacterota; class Desulfuromonadia; order Desulfuromonadales; family JAAYDE01; genus JAAYDE01. Next base: position 64,430 of record JAAYDE010000135.1, read on the forward strand.
AAGGAGCGCTTGACGCCGAGGCAATCCACAACAATCTGCTGGGAGGACAGGGAAACTACATCTCCGGTGTGCAACTCCGTGGTTTCCAGGGCGGCCGCGGAAGGAATCATGGCTCCGCAAGGAAGGATACAGAGGGAAAGGACCAGTGAAAAGAAAGCCTTCATTTTCATAGCTAGCCTCCGGATCGGTTTTTCACCATGACGAGAAAACTCTGCAAGTTCCGGACCTGAATTTGAACCGGTTAATAAAATAGCATGGGCAATTTTTGCGCATGCTATTTACGGGGGCGAAGTCTTCCCCAAAGACCTTTGGAAAACTTCGCGGATGGTGCGGGTGGCCCGGGTGTAATCCCGCATCAGGGATTCGGCCGGAGCTTCGTTGGCGTCCTCGGGATAGCCCATGCGCAGAGCCAGGCGCCTCAGATAGCCGCTATCGTTGGCCAGAGTGTCGATGGAACGGTCATGGAGAAGGCGCAGGCGGTTTTCAAGACGCAGCAGGAATTGGTAGGCGGCGGTTAAACCGGCGTAATCCTCTTCGGCGAGTAATTTTTCTTGGCGAAGTGCCTTCAGAAGCCGGCCGGTATTGGTCTGGTGAAGGGAAGGGCGGTTTTTCCCGTGGCGGATCTGCAGGTATTGAGAGAGGTAAATGACGTCAAGAAGACCGCCGTGCCCGCTTTTGACATCCAGGGGAACGCCGGTTTCAGCGCTGGATTCCTGTTCCGCCTTCTCTCGCAAGCGGATCAGTTCGGCGGTGAAATCCCCGGCCAGGGGAGATTCGTAGACAAAACCCCGAATGACCTCATCGATTCCACGCCGCAATGGTTCCGGCCCGAAGACCACCCGGGATTTGGTCAACGCCTGCCGCTCCCAGTTTTTGGGGCTTTCTCGGTGATAGCGGGCAAAGGAGGAAAGGCTGGAGACGAGAGGTCCCTGATGCCCCGAGGGGCGTTGCCGGCTGTCGATCTGGAAAACCTGCCCCAGGCCGGTACGCAGGGAGAGGATGGAGATGATCCTTTGGGCGAGACGGGAAAAATAGCTTTGGTTGGTCTGCGGGCGGAACCTTTTCGAATCCAGGTCGGGGTGGGGGGCGGTTCCCCCGTCCTGGTCGAAGATGAAAATCATGTCAAGGGGGGAATGGTAGCCGAGTTCCCGACCCCCGAAGCGCCCCAGGGCGACGACGGCGAAAGCCGCTTCCCGCCCCGCTGTCCCGTCACCTCGGCAAAAGGGCAGGCCGTAGCGGGGAGCCAGTTCATCCCGGGCCATGGATGCGGCCTCTTCGAGACAGACATCGGCGAGATCGGTCAACTGTTCCGAGACCTCTTCCTGGCAGGCTTGCCCCTGCATGTCGTTGAGAGCGATGCGCAGAAATTCCTCGTGGCGGAAGCGGCGCAGGGCATCCAGTTTTTCCTCATAAGCGGAGCAGTTGGCGATGGCGGCGGCAAGTTCCCGGGCCAGGACCGTGCGCTCTTTGTGAAAGGAAGCGAAGGCGCTGGAGGCCAGTGCATCGAGGGCCGCCGGGTCTTCAATGAAAAAACGGGACAGAAGCCGGCTGGTGGAAAAAAGGGAAACGAGCAGATGCACCAGCTCAGGGTTTTCCGCCAGCAGGGCGAAGACGGAGGTCTGTGAGCGTAGGGAGGTAAAAAAGTCCTCACAGTTGCGCAGGGCGGTTTCGGGGTCGGGAGAATCCAGGATCTCCTGGACGAAAAGGGGGGCAAGGCGGCCGAGAAGGCGGCGCGCCTTGCCCGTCAACCAGATGTGCGGGGGGCCGTCGCGGAGCACCAGGAGGCTTTTATGGGCCGCGGCGGGGGCGCAGAAACCTTTTTTGGCAAGGAGTTGACGGGCTTTGTCGCCGTCGGTGTCACGGTCCAAGAGAAACAAAGCCTCTTCGGTGATGCCCTGTCCTTGTTCCTCTTCACTGCCGAAAAAAAGGTTGCGGTAGATTTTCTCCACCTGGCCGCGGTGTTCTTCGAGCCGCCGGCGGAAGCTTTCAGCATCGTCGAAACCACAGCTGCGGGCCAGGGTGCGGAACTCCTCCCCCCGGATCGGCAGGGAGTGGGTCTGCTGCTCCTGGAAAATCTGGATGCGATGTTCCACCATCCTGAGGAAACTATAGGCCTCCCGAAGAAGACGATGGTCCTCATCGGGGATGAAACCCTTTTGCCTCAGCCGTTCCAAGGCCAGCAGGGAGTTGCGCACGCGCAGCTCGGGATGCTTGCCGGCGTGGATCAGTTGCAGGGTCTGGATGAAAAACTCGATCTCGCGGATGCCCCCCCGCCCCAGCTTGATGTTGCGCTCTCCTTCCTTTTTCCGTTCCAGGTTGCCATCGATCTTCTGTTTCATCACCTTGAGGTCTTCGATCATGCCGAAATCGAGGTAGCGGCGGTAGATGAAGGGATGAAGATTCTTCAACAGCCGTTCGCCGAGGGCGATCGAGCCGGCAACCGGGCGTGCCTTGATCAGGGCCGAGCGTTCCCAGCTCTGGCCCCAGCTCTCGTAGTACACCTCGGCCGATTCACAGGATTGAGCGACTTCGCCGCTTTTACCTTCCGGGCGCAGATTGAGATCGACCCGGAAAACGAAGCCGTTGGCTGTCGGCTGGCTGATGGCCCGGGTGATCCAATTGGCCAGTTTGACGAAATAAAGCTGCAGGGGAAGGCCGCCGCTGGTTTGCCCGGAGGCGTCGGCGGCCGCTGTCATCGTTTTCTTGGCGGGGGAGTAGAAGTACATCAGGTCGATATCGGATGAAAAGTTGAGTTCCTTGCCGCCCAGTTTGCCCATGCCGAGGATGGTGAATTCCGCTTCGGCGCCCGGGGCTCCTCCTTCCGCCAGGGGAACGCCGTACTGGCGTTTCAACAGCGCGCTGCAAACCTCAAAGGCCTTTTGCAGACAGGCCGCGGCCAGCGCCGAGATCTCAGCCGTGACGACGGTCAGGTCGGCCAGGCCGCACAGGTCACGGGTGGCGATCCGCAAAATCTCCTGTTTCTTGAAAAGGCGCAACTCTCTCTGCAACTGTTCAAAAGGGCAATCTGGCGCTATGCGTCCATCCAGTTCCCGAAGCATTTCTTCTTCGCTTTTGGACGCGGAAAGGGTCTCCCTGCGGAAGATTTCGGCGAGAAGTTCCCGGCGGGTGACGAGGATCGCCGTAAGAAAGGGCGAGGCGCCGAGAACCGTCAACAGGTCTCCCCCGTGAGGTCCCGCCACAACCGGCAGCAGTTCCCCCGGGGGAATGGCGCTGCAGAGGCGGTCCAGTCCGTTGAGAGCCAGATCGCTGTTGGCGGTGCGCAGCAGAGCGGGGATAAGGAAAGGGAGGACTTCCGTCCCCAAATGGTCAAGGACCGCCGTCAGGTTGGCGGCCGATTTCTCTTCTTCCCGGAAGCCGAGTTCTTTCAGGCGGCCGGCAAGAAGGGGTAACTGCTGCCGGCGGCAGGCGGCGGCGAGGGATTCCCAGAAATCGGCGTCATTCATCCGGCAGGCTCGGATTCCGGAAAGGTTTTATGGATAGGCCGAAATCCCCCTGCCGATCAGGGCGGAGGATGCCGGCTTCGGTGATGATGGCGCTGATCAGGCGGGCGGGGGTGACGTCGAAGGCGGGATTGCGCACGGCGATGCCCGCAGGGGCCAACTCCACTCCGCCGTGACGGATCACTTCCTCGCGGCTGCGTTCCTCTATGGGGATGGAAGAACCGTCGGCAAGGGAGTGATCGATGGTGGACAGGGGCGCGGCGACGAAGAAGGGCAAGCCGTGTTCCTTGCACAGCACGGCCAAGGTATAGGTGCCGATTTTGTTGGCGGTGTCGCCGTTGGCGGCGATACGGTCGGCGCCGACGATGACGCAGTCGACCTCACCGCAGGCCATGAGATGCCCCGCCGCGTTGTCACAGATCAGGGTGGTGGGGATGCCGTCCCGCAGCAGTTCCCAGGCGGTGAGTCGCGCTCCCTGCAGCCAGGGCCGGGTTTCGTCGGCGAAAACGCTGATTTTCTTGCCCGCTTCGAAAGCCGCACGGATGACGCCGAGGGCGGTGCCGTAACCGGCGGTGGCCAGCGCTCCGGCGTTGCAGTGGGTCAGGATGCGCGCCCCCGGCGGGATCAGGCGGTGGCCGTGCCGGCCCAGGGTGCGGTTGATTCTTTCATCTTCTTCGGCCATTTTTACGGCCAGATCAAGGAGCCCTTTCCTGATATCGCCAAGAGGGATGCCGTGATGGCGGCGCGCGAACCTTTTGCCCCGCTCCAACGCCCAGCAAAGGTTGACGGCGGTGGGCCGGGTGCTGGCAAGAAGCTGGCAGACCGCTTCCAGTTCTGGGTAGAACTCTTCAAAATCGGCGGCCTCGATATCGCGGGCGCCGAAAGCCACGCCGAAAGCGGCGGCGACGCCGATGGCCGGGGCGCCGCGGATCACCATGTCGCGGATCGCTTCGGCAATGCCGCGGTAGTCGTCGTATTCCCGCCACTCCTCCCTGCCGGGGAGGAGGCGCTGGTCGATCATCAGGCACTTGCCGTCATGATACTGAATCGGCTTGATGGACATGGCTGGGTTGATCCCCTGCTTCGGTGGCCCAAGGGTTAGCCTTGGGCAAGCTTGTGCCTGAGAATGTCGTTGACCGCCTGGGGGTTGGCTTTACCTTTGCTGGCTTTCATCACCTGACCGACGAAAAAGCCAAAAACCTTTTCCTTTCCGGCCCGGTACTGGGCGGCTTGCTCGGCGTTGGCGGCGATGATCTCGTCGACGATCCCTTCGATGGCGCCGCTGTCGGTAACCTGGCGCAGCCCCTTTTCCTCAATGATCCGGTCGGCGCTCTTGCCGCTGTCCCACATCTCCTGAAAAACGGTCTTGGCGATCTTTCCCGAAATGGTGCCGTCGTCGATCCGGGCGACCATGCCGCCTAGGTTTTCCGGTGTTAGGGGGCAGGCGGCGACGCTCAGGCCCGATTCGTTAAGACCGCGGAGGACCTCGCCCATCACCCAGTTGGCGCACCCCTTGGGATTGTTGTGGACGGCGACGCAGGCTTCGAAATAGTCGGCCAGGGCGCGATCGGCGGCCAGCAGCTCGGCATCCTGGCGGGAAAGATTCAAGGCGGTGGTGAAACGGTCGATTTTGGCTTCAGGGAGTTCCGGCAGCGCCGTGCGCACCTCGTCGATCCACTCGGCGGAGACGATCACCGGCACCAGGTCCGGGTCTGGAAAATAGCGGTAGTCATGGGCCTCTTCCTTGCTGCGCATGGAGCGGGTGACGCCGCTGACGCTGTCGAAAAGGCGGGTTTCCTGAACGACCGTGCCGCCGCATTCGACCAGGTCGATCTGCCGTTCGATCTCATATTCGATGGCCTGTTTGACAAAGCGGAAAGAGTTGATGTTTTTCAGTTCGGCGCGGGTGCCGAACCTTGCGGCGCCCTGCAGGCGCACCGAGACGTTGGCGTCGCAGCGGAAGGATCCTTCCTCCAGGTTGCCGTCGCAGATACCGAGGTAGACCACCGTCTGATGGAGCTTGCGCAGATAGGCCACCGCCTCGTCGGCGCTCCGCATGTCCGGTTCGGAGACGATCTCCAGAAGAGGGATGCCCGCCCGGTTGAGATCGACATGGGAATATCCCGAACCCTCCCCCGGATGGATCAGCTTGCCGGCGTCCTCTTCCATGTGAATGCGGGTGATGCCTATGGTTTTTCTTGCCCCTTCTTTGGTTTCGATCTCCAGGTGGCCGCCGATGCAGATCGGCAGTTCATATTGGGAAATCTGATAGCCTTTCGGCAGGTCGGGGTAAAAGTAGTTCTTGCGGGCAAAGACCGAGCGCGGAGCGATGGTGCAACGGCTGGCCAGCCCGGCGCGGATGGCGAATTCGACAACTTTGCGGTTGAGCACCGGCAGAGCACCGGGGAGCCCCAGGCAGACGGGGCAGGTATGGGAATTGGGAGGGGCCCCGAAAGCGGTGGAGCAGCCGCAGAAAATTTTCGTTGCAGTGGTCATTTGGGCATGGACTTCCAGGCCGATGACGGCTTCATAACGGGATTTCATGGCATTCATTCCTTGCGGCAAATCAGGGTACTGCCGGCTCGGCCGATGGCAGCGGCGGCCTCTCGGCTGTGGCGGTCGCTGCTTCGAAGGCATAGGCGGTCCTCAGGATCGTCTCCTCGGCGAAGGGCTTGCCGATCAGCTGCATGCCGATGGGCAGACCCCCAGCGGAAAAACCGCAGGGGAGACTGAGGGCGCAGGTGCCGGCCAGGTTGACCGGGATAGTGAAGATATCCGAGAGATACATCTGCAGGGGATTGTCGATCTTTTCGCCAAGGGAAAAGGCCGGAGTCGGGGCCACCGGCGTCAGGATGACGTCGACCTGGCCGAAAGCCGCGGTAAAATCCTCGCGAATCAGCGTGCGCACCTTCTGGGCTTTGAGGTAATAAGCATCGTAGTAGCCGGAAGAAAGGGCGAAGGTGCCGAGCATGATGCGCCTTTTCACTTCGGCGCCGAAACCCTGGGCGCGCGTATTCCGGTACATTTCGAGCAAACCGTCGCCGCGGTCGACGCGTTGTCCGAAGCGGACCCCTTCGAAACGGGCCAGATTGCTGGAAGCCTCGGCGGTGGCGATCAGGTAGTAGCAGGCCACCGCGTAATCGGTGTGGGGAAGACTGATGTCGACGATTTCGGCCCCAAGTCCGGCGTAGACTTCAAGGGCGGCATTGATGGCCGCGGCGACATCGGCGTCCAGTCCGGTGATGAAATATTCCTTGGGACGGCCGATGCGCAGACTTTTAACGCCATTTTTCAAAGTGGCCGGATAATCGGCAACCGGCAGGTCGACGGAGGTGGCGTCGCGGGCATCGAAGCCGGCGATCGCCTGGAGAAGCAGGGCGCAGTCCTCCACGTCTCGAGCCAGCGGGCCGACCTGGTCGAGGGATGAGGCATAGGCAATCACTCCGTAGCGGGAGACCCGCCCATAGGTCGGTTTGAGGCCGACCACACCGCAATGGGATGCGGGTTGACGGATCGAGCCGCCGGTGTCGGTTCCCAGCGTTCCTGCCGCCATGTGGGCGGCCACGGCAGCTGCCGACCCCCCGGAGGAGCCGCCGGCGACCCGGTTTGGGTCCCAGGGGTTTTTGACCGGGCCGAAGGCGCTGTTTTCGTTGGAGCTCCCCATGGCGAATTCGTCCATATTGAGCTTGCCGAGAAAAACAGCATCCTGCTCCCGCAGGCGGGCGACGGCGGTGCCGTCATAAGGAGGAACGAACCCCTTGAGGATGTTGGAGGCGCAAGTGGTCTCGATTCCTTCGGTGACGAAGATATCCTTGAGGGCCAGAGGGATCCCGGTCAGAGGCGCGGCCTTCCCTTCGCGGAGACGCCGGTCGGCGCGCTCGGCCGCTTCTCGGGCCTGGTTTTCGGTAATCCGGATGAAGGCGTTGATCCGCCCATCCAGCTCGTGAATACGGCGCAAAAAGGCGTCGGTCAGCTCGGCGGCGGAAACATCGCCGGCGGCAAGGTGTTTCCTCATCTCATGAATGGTTAATGCGGTAAGTTCCATGACTGTTCCGATAATCCCGGTGGGGAAGGGTTTATTCGATGACTTTGGGAACGCGAAAACAGCCCTCGGCGCTGTCAGGGGCATTGTGGAGGGCTTTTTCGGCCCCCAGAGAGGGGCTGGCCAGATCGTCGCGGAACGCGTTTTCCAGGGGAACAGCATGGGCAGTCGGCGTGATGCCCGCGGTATCCAACTGGTTCAGCTTTTCGACGTAGGCGAGAATCAAATCCATCTCAGAAGTCAAGTTGACAACCTCATCCTCACCCAGAGAAAGACGGGCGAGATCGGCGACATGGTGGACGGTTTCCGGTGTGATTTTCATCATTCAATCCCTTCAAAAGATTGGCAAAGATCCTGTTGGAACCAATGGGGAGAACCTACCACGAGGGGATGGTTTCTTTCAAGAAGTATGGTGGTAAGATTAAAGCGGAACAGGTGATTGCCAAATCTGTTTGTCTTGACACCCCAAATCCGGCCGCCGATAATAATTTTCATTGGTAATAGGTTTAAATCGAAACGACGCAATTTCATGACAAGGAGATGAAAGATGAAAAACAGATGGATACTGCTGGTAGCTTTGGCCTTTGTGGCGGCAGGCTGTGCCGAGCCGATGACCCGTACCCAGAAGGGAGCCGGGATCGGAACGGCGGTGGGGGCTGCGGCCGGCGCCGGCCTGGGCCAGGCCATCGGCCGCGATACCGAATCGACGCTGATTGGCGCCGGTATCGGCGCCGCGGTGGGAGCGCTGGCCGGTGGCAGCATTGGGCGCTATATGGACAACCAGGAAACGACCATGCGCAACCAGCTGGCCGGTGTGGAAGGTGCCAGCATTCAACGCAACGCCGACATGCTGGCGGTGACCTTCAAATCGGATTTTTGGTTCGATGTCAACTCCGCTACCCTGAAATCGGGTGCCTACAGCGAACTGCAGCGGGTTTCCGGTGTCCTCAACCAGTACCCGCAGACCACTGTTCAGATTGCCGGGCATACCGACAGCACCGGTTCGGAAGCTTACAATCAACAGCTTTCCGTGCGCCGGGCCGAAGCGGTCAAGAATGCTCTGGCCGGCTTCAACGTCAATCCGGCACGGATGACTACTGTCGGCTACGGGGAATCCCAGCCCATCGCCGATAATTCCACCGAAACCGGTCGCCAGATGAATCGGCGCGTTCAGATCACCATCATTCCCATGACCTGATCTGCCGCCGCTGAAAGAAGAGATGAAAAGCCCGTCCCCGCCACACGGAGGCGGGCTTTTCATCTCCGGTCCGGCCAAACAGAAGGGATTTGGCGCTTCTTTGCGGTGTAAGATGCCATCCTCTGGAAGGAGGTTTTATTGATGCTCAGGAGACCCAACAGCATTTTGCTGATCGTGGATGTTCAGGGGAATCTGGCCAATATGGTTTACGAGAGGGATCTCCTGGTCCAAAACCTTCAGAAACTCATTCTCGGGATGCAGGCTCTGGAAGTGCCTATCCTCTGGATGGAGCAAAACCCCCGTGGACTGGGTTCAACCATCCCCGAGATAGCGGATCTTCTTCCTGGCATCGAACCCATCGCCAAAATGAGTTTCAGCGGCTGCCGGAATGAGCGCTTCATGGAAAGCTTGCATGCTCTGAACCGCCGTCAGGTCCTGGTAGCCGGCATTGAAACCCACATCTGTGTCTACCAGACGGTGGCGGACCTGATGGATATGGGATATGAAGTCCAGGTGGTGGCCGATGCGGTATCTTCACGGAGCGAAGCCAACCGCAAGATCGGTTTGCGCAAAATGAGGGATTGTGGAGCCTCCCTGACCAGCGTCGAAACCGCTCTGTTTGAACTGGTTGGCTCGGCCGCGGAGGAATGCTTTAAAAAGATTCTCAAAATAGTTAAATAAGTTGTTGGATTTATAAAAGAAATTTTTTAAATCCCGGATCTTGGCCATGACCAGTCCCCAAACAGCAGCAAGAATTCTGGGTCATTACGGAAAAGGGGCCTTGTGGGCGATGCATTCCAGGGCTGTAGCCGATGCGGCGCTTCTGTTGGGACAAACCCTGCCGCCTTGCCAAAAGGTCGATATGGGCTCCCTCTGCTCCATGGCCCTGCTTCACGACATCGGCCGCTGCGTGACCCATGATCCTGTCCTTCATGGCGTGGAGGGGTATCGTCTGTTGACGGCGCTTGGCCATGCCGACTGCGCTTTTATCTGCGCATCCCATGTTCTTTTCGGCCTGGATGCTGCCGAGGCCGTCCGGTTCGGTCTTCCGGAGCAGGACTTTCTGCCGGTTTCCATGGAACAACGTCTCGTTTCCCTGGCCGACCTGCTGATCGAAGGGGTTCGACCGACTACCCTTGAACGGCGTTTTTCTTCCTTGCGGATTCGCAATGAGGGAAACGATTGGTTTCTCGCCCGTTTGGACAAAGCCTACGATAAGGCCCTGGCTTTTCGTCACTGGCTGGAAAAGAAAACAACCCGATCGGTTGCGGGATTTTTTCCCCTGTTTTGACGGTTTGGGATTCCTTGGGGTGTTTTCATTTCCTGGCTTTTTCTCCTTTTCTCTCCGGAAGGGAACGGACGAGACCATTTTTTCGATGGTGTCAAATTGTGTTCCATGGCTGAACAAAGGAGCTGGGCCTTTTTTCGGAGAAGAAACCCGGGCCGGCGGGACGGGAGTTGGGTTTCAGGGTTTTTTGCTTGCAAGGGGTTATGCCTTGTCCCCTGACGCATAACACTTTTTCCGGAGAACTTGAAGGAAGGAACCTATCTGCTAAAATTAAATAAAAACCTCTTATTTTTCCAAGGGTGGCGGTTGGGGATTGGGACTTCGAGATCCCCTTTTTGGTTCACTTTTAAAAGAAAGGAGGTCGTTTATGTTCAAGCCTTCGCGGATTCTGGTGCCTACCGATTTGTCGGAAAACGCTTTCAGAGCGGCTCAACAGGCCTTTGATATCGCCAAAAAATACGGGTCGGAGGTTTTTGTGCTTCACGTGGTGACCAAGCCGGTGCAGACCGTCCCTCTCGACTTTACCATCGATGAAAAACTGGTCAGGCCTTTACAGGCGGAAATGGATCAGTCCGCCCGCAAAACGCTAAAAGATCAACTCGCGAAGATTCCCGATGTGGATTCCCTCAAGGTCACCATGGATGTGCGGGTGGGGAACCCCTATGAAGAGATTCTGAACCAGACCGAGGCTAAAAACATCGACCTTGTGGTGATTTCCGCCTTTGGTTTGACCAATTTGGCCCGACTTCTCCTGGGGAGCGTTGCCCGCCATGTCATGATGGGGTCTCATTGTTCCGTATTGCTGGTCAAATGAAGCTGTAGATTTCTTCAAGCCAGCGAGACGTCTTGGGGACGTCTCGCTGGGTAGAAATATTGCCGCGGGGTCTGTGTTGAGCAGTCTATTTGGAAGGACAAAAAATGACAAAAGGGAGTAATAAATGAGTCTGAAAAAAGCCTATGAACAGAAATTCGAGGCCCAACTAAAAGAATGGAATGCGGAAATCGAAAAACTCAAAACCAAAGCCGGCAAAGCAAAGGCGGAAGCCCATATCGCTTACCACGAAAATATTGAAAAAATAAAAGAAAAAAAAGAAGTGGTCCAAAAAAAATTGGCTGATCTTCGCGCCGCCGGGGAAGATGCCTGGGAAGATCTCCGGGCCGGGGTTGAAAAAGCCTGGAAAAATTTTGAAGAAGCCGTTAAATCGGCGATGAATCAGTTCAAATAGGCGTCTGGTTGATCCGTTTTGATGCCCAACTGGGTTTGCAGCGCCCACCTCTAAGGTAAAAAATTCGGATTTTGCCTGCGGCACCCGATAATGAAAGTTTCCACCTGTAAAGGAATTCTTGGTGTTTTAATCTGCACCGCCGTTTCCCTGGCGATCGCTTTTTCTTCAGATTCCTGGGCGGAAGAGGGTGAAAAAGGCGCTGCCAACGATTCGGTCGCCGGTTTTAATGCGGTGAAAAAGGAGGATTCCCGGGCATCTGAATCCTTGCAAAAATATGCCTATGAGCGCCGCGAGGAAGCATTGCTTGCGGGGCACAAATACCTGGCGGAACTCGATGCCATGATTGAGGATTTGGAAAAACGTCTGGAAACCAAAAAGGATCAGGTCAGCCAGGCCACCAAAGAGGAGTGGGCGGCATCCCTGAAGGCTATCAGGAGGCGGAGGAACAATCTTGCCGAGTGGTTTGGCGGCATGAAATACAGTTCGGCGGCGGCTTGGGAAGAGATAAAGAAGGGGTTTTCCGAAGCCTCTGCGGCGACGGAAGAATCCCTGCACCGGGCTTGGGATGAATTCAAGGAAAAACAATAAGGCCCTGACATGGCGGAGTATTTTGCCAGGGTGGTTATGGGGAAGAAGAGGATTTAAGGGGTTTGTCCGGCAAAGTCGCGGAGAACGGGACAGGACCAAGAAAGCGCCGTATCCTGTTGAGGGTGCGGCGTTTTTTTATGCGGCGCGAGGACGCTTGTTTGCGAAGATGATAAACTTTGGAAATTCGTAGTCTTTTTTTGAAAAGAAAGGGGGCAGCCGGCCGGAGTTTTTTGCCGACTGTTGAAAAGACGGGTTTATCATCTGCCTTGACCGGGTTTTTCTGATAGGCTTCTCGCTCTCCATTGAGCGACTCTGTGCGGGCGGGATGAAAAACTCTCTTTCCGCCGCCTAATGTTTCCATCTATAACGATAGCCCTGAAACCCTATGGATCTGCCTCAACATCCATTTTTTCTGCCGCTTTTTATAGGTGCGGCCGTTTTTTTCGGGATTCTGTTTTGCCGGATCCGCAAGACCGCGAATGTTCGTTCTGGACTCGATGAGGTGGCGCGGCGGGTCCATGGCGTGGTTCGGCGAAAATCGCTGTTCCTGGGGGATCTCGTGGAAGGGCGTCATAACGGGGCTCCCTTTACCTGCCGATATCGCATGGGCTCGCGGAAAAGGCCTCCATCCCTGACCATCCGAGTGGAAGCACCCTGCGCCATGAAACTGGTGATCCGGAGCGAGTCACGTTACGACCGCTTCGCCCGGCGCATCGGCCTCATGGCCGAACCGGAGACCGGCGATTCCGAATTCGACAAGGCCTATTTTCTCGATACCGGGGAGAATGAGGCCGTCAAGGCCTTCCTTGGCGAGCCGCAAACGAGGTCGGCCGTCGATCGTTTGTTCAAGCTTGGTTTTCCTGTCCACGAGTTGGGCACGGAAAAAAACGGGCTTTACCTGGTTCTTTCGCCCCTTCGCGAAAACGCCCTCGGCAAAATTCCCGTGGCAGGCTATGTGGATGGTTTGGTGCGTCTGGCCAGGGAATTTCCCTCGGCCTCCCGGTTCACGGCCTCCGGCGTGACCGACCTGTCCCACCGCCGTCCTCTTTCCCGCGGCCTCGCAGCGCTTCTGCTGGCCGTCGACGGCCTCCTTCTTCCCGGCGGATTGATTGCGCTCATCCTCGGTCTGGATCGGTTTCAGCCCCTGGGACGGGGGTTGATCCTCAACGCGCTGCTCCTTTCCATTCCCATCACCTTGATTTACCTCACCGGCGTTTTTCTATGGATACGGGGACGGTCTTCCTCACATCGCCTGTTCCTGGTTTTTTTGGTTCTGGCGCTGGTCGGTTTTCCTTTGGCCATGACCGGGGGTGCCGTGGTGACCAACGGTTTTTGGGATGAAGATCCCGAAACCGCCCGGCAGATTCTGGTGACCAACCGTCACTATCGCCAGAGCAGAAACAGGAAGAGCTGGTATGTCACTTTCCCTTCCTGGCGGCGGCATGGAGAAACGGAGCAGATTTCCGTTTCCTGTCGTCTCTACAGCAAGGTGAGGGCTGGGGACGCCCTCGTGGTGCGGACGAAGCCGGGCTACTGGGGGGAAGAGTGGATCACGGGGGTCAACCCGCTGACACCGGAGAATCGGGCCGATGAGCCCGTTGCGTCGCTTCCCCTGCAGCTGCAAAGTATCCGTTTTTTTGAAAGCGCAGCCGCCGATGGTCCCGTGAGCGAGGGGCGCTTCGCCAAGGAATTCGCCCGCCAGGAGGCCCGTTTCATCTACTGTCGGGTGGACATGGGAAACCATTTGTGGAGAGACCGAGACCAGTCCTACCTTTTTGCCTGGCGCTACCACAACCCCGACGGGAGTTTACTGGGGGAGGTTTCCGGTCGCTTCACCGTTGCCGAGGAGTGGCAAACGGCCTGGCTGAGCCACAGTTGGGGCTGGCAGCGGCCCGGGCACTGGCCGTCGGGGGACTACCGGGTTGTCGTTTTGGTCGATGGCCATTTCCTGGGTGAGGGAACCTTCACCATCCGCTGAGGGCTTCCGGAATGTTGGGGTGAACGTGAGGGAAAAACCAAAAAATTTTTCAGATCGTGAGAATTTGCGGTTATCCCCTGGAAGGGCTAGGCCCGAACGGAAACATTTCTCCATTTCCGCCTCTTTTCCTGACGAAGAGAGAGCCGCCTTTCATGTCTGCTGAAAAGACTTTTTCCAAAAACGACGTTGCCCATAAGGATAAATCATGAGTGGGGAAAACAAGTCGATTCATGAATTTGATTTTGGATTGATCTGCGAGTATTTTTCGGGCATGGAGCGGCAAGGGCCGGGAAGCCCCGAAGTAACGGTTAAGGCATTGAGCTTTATCGACAATCTGACAAAAGATTCGACAATGGCCGACATCGGTTGTGGAACCGGCGGTTCGACCATGGTCCTGGCCGGTCATACCACAGGAGAAATTACCGGGATTGATTTGTTCCCCGACTTCATAGATATCTTCAATGAGAACAGCCGGCGGAGAAATTTTCAGGACCGGGTGCGCGGAATCGTCGGCTCCATGGATAATCTTCCCTTTCAAGATGAGGAACTGGATCTGATCTGGTCGGAAGGGGCAATTTATAACATCGGCTTTGAACGGGGCCTGAAGGAGTGGCGCAGGTTTTTGAAAAGAGAAGGGTTTATCGCGGTTTCGGAAGCGTCCTGGTTGACTGAAACCCGGCCCGAAGAAATTGCTGGATTTTGGAGAGAGGCCTATCCCGAAATCGATACCGTCGCGAACAAAGTCGGTCAAATGCAAAAAGCCGGCTACATTCCCATTGCTGTTTTCGTCCTCCCTGAAAATTGCTGGATTGAACATTTCTATGTTCCGCAAGTCATGGTTCAGGAGAAATTTCTTAAAAAGCATGCGGGCAATAAAGCGGCCGAAGAGTTAGTGAAAAACGAACGCCATGAAGCGGAGTTGTACCATAAATTCAAAAAGTTTTATGGCTATGTCTTTTATGTAGGAAAAAAATTTTAAGCGTCACGCCAGGAAGGCCCAGTGAAAAGTCCCGCGCTCTTTGAGAGTGTTGGTGGGTGCCGGTTCCAGGGAAGGATTGCCTTCCTCCGCGGTGTGCGGAACCGACTCCAGTGGATATGCGGATTGCAGAACGGTCCGCTTCGGATATTATTTCTCAGGAAGTGTTTTTTCAACGGCATTGTTTTTTCAACCTTTTGGAGAAGAGGAGAAGGCCTATGGCCGCCAAGGACTCAAAAAGGAATCCCGGCAGGTGGTTAACGTTGCTGGCGGGAACGATTTTGGCTTGTGCGCTGGCAGTTGGGCAAGCAGAAGCCAAAATGGATTGGCTGCAGAAAGGGAAAGATCTTTTCAAGAAAAGTTCGACTACCAGCACGGTGCCCACCGTCGGCACCCTCACCAACAGTGAGATCGGCTCCGGCCTGAAAGAGGCGCTGCGGGTGGGTACCGAAAGGGTGGTCGCCAGCCTGGGGCGGACCGATGGTTTCTATGCCGATCCCGATGTGCGCATCCCCCTGCCGAAAAGCCTGGAAACGGTGAAAAGTGTTTTGGACCAGGCTGGGATGTCCTCCCTTCTCGACGATCTTCATTTGAAACTCAATCGTGCCGCTGAAGAGGCCACTCCCAAAGCCAAGGATCTGTTCTGGAAATCCATCGAGGAGATGACCTTGGACGATGTCAACGCTATCTATAACGGTCCCAACGATGGGGCGACCCGATATTTCCAGAAAAAAATGACCCCCGAACTGGCGGCCGAAATGCGCCCCATTGTCGAAAACAGTCTTTTTCAGGTGGGCGCCATTCAAGCCTATGATCGGGTTATGGTGAAGTATCGCACCATGCCTTTTGTGCCCGATATCAAGGCCAATCTCAGCGATCATGTGATTAACAAAGGGATCGAAGGGATTTTCCATTATCTGGCCAAGGAAGAGGCCGCCATCCGGCAGAATCCCGCCAAGCGGACCACCGAACTTCTGCGGAAGGTTTTCGGCAAGTAAGACGGGAATCCAGTCCATTCCCTCAACGAACGTTTTTTACTGCAGAGGAGAATCTCCATGAAAAATTGGTTTCTGACGGCCCTTGTTTTGCTGGTCGGCGCGACCCTTTGTATGGCCCAGCAACCCTATGACAAAAGTGCTGCGGCGGCTTTGATGCAAAGCAACAAGGTGGAACTGGCGGCTCTGGAGAAGGCTGTTGCCGCCGCTGATTTCGACGAGGCGGCGATGCGTCTTTCCCGTCTGGCCGCCAACATCAGCCGTCTGCCGGAATATGCCGCCCCCAAGGGGGAAAAGGCCGATTGGGACAAGAGGTCGGAAGCTTTTTTGAAGGCGGCCTACAGCGGTATCGCCGCCTGTGTCAGCAAGGACGTTGACTCCCTCAAGGCTGCCGTGGCCGAGGTGAAGTCGCGGCGCGGGGATTGCCACAAGAACTTCCGCTGACAGGACATTTCGCGTTTTTAACCAATGCGCAGCGTCGCTCTCTCGACGGCGGCAAAAGTTGGTTTTTTCGAGCAACCGTCCCCATTCTTCGTAAAGGAAAGGGGGCGGTTTTCTGTTTGCCGACGGATGAGAAATGGTAATCGAAAATCGACTACTCCCGGCGTCTGATAATGGGGTGATTTTTGAAACCAAGGGTATTTTTTGGCCCCTCCTTTTCCGCAAGGAAAGCCTGAACTCGATCCAGCAACTACCCAAACCACCTCATCCATCAACTCTTTCCGGTTGTTAAGCGTTTGTCAAATTTCCACCCTGCGCAGCCGCAGGGCGTTGGTCACCACCGACACCGAGCTGAAGCTCATGGCGGCGGCGGCGAGCATCGGGCTCAGCAGGATGCCGAAAACGGGGTAGAGCACGCCGGCGGCGACGGGCACTCCGCAGAGGTTGTAGAAAAAGGCGAAAAAGAGGTTCTGGCGGATGTTGCGCAGGGTCGCCTGGCTGAGGCGGCGGGCGCGGAGGATGCCGTTGAGATCCCCTCTGACCAGGGTGATGCCGGCGCTCTCCATGGCTACGTCGGTACCGCTGCCCATAGCGATGCCGACCTCGGCCTGGGCCAGGGCTGGGGCGTCGTTGACGCCGTCACCGGCCATCGCCACCTTGCTTCCCTGCTGCTGCAGCTTGCGAATCACCTCGGCCTTGCGGTCGGGGAGCACTTCCGCTTCCACTTCGTCGATCCCCAGACGATCGGCCACAGCTTCCGCTGTCGTCCGGCTGTCTCCCGTCAGCATGACGATGCGCAAGCCTTCATCGCGAAGCCGGCGGATCGCTTCGGGGGTGGTTTCCTTGATCGGATCGGCCACGCCCAACAGCCCCATGATTTTTGTCTCGACCAGAAAAAACATCACCGTCTGACCCTTTTTACGCAGCTCTTCCGCCTTTTTCAGCCAGGAACCCGCGGCGCTTCCCAACTCCTCCACCAGGCGCAGGTTGCCGAGAGCGACGGCCTGGCCGTCGATTATCCCGCTGACCCCCTTGCCGGGAAGGGCGCTGAATTGCGCCGTTTTTTCAAAGGGAAGATTTCTTTCTTTGGCGGCGGCGATGATGGCGGCGGCCAACGGGTGCTCGCTCCCCTGTTCGAGACCGGCGGCGAGGGCGAGAAGCTTGTTTTCGTCCACGCCTTCCGCCGCCAGGAGGCCGACCAGCTTGGGCTTGCCTTCCGTCAGGGTGCCGGTTTTGTCCACTACCAGGGTGTCGACCTCCCGCAGCCGTTCGATGGCTTCGGCGTTTTTGAACAGCACTCCGAGGCCGGCGCCGCGGCCGCTGGCCACGGTGATCGACATCGGCGTGGCGAGTCCGAGGGCGCAGGGGCAGGCGATGATCAGCACCGCAACGGCGTTGACCAAGGCGTAGGTCAGGCGCGGCTCGGGTCCGACCAAGGCCCAGACGATGAAAGCGATCACAGCGACGGCGACCACGGCGGGGACGAACCAGGCCGCCACTTGGTCCGCCAGGTTCTGGATCGGCGCCCGGCTGCGCTGAGCTTCGGCCACCATCTGGACGATGCGCGCCAGCAGCGTGTCCGATCCCACCTTTTCCGCCGTCATGATCAGAGAGCCGGTGCCGTTGACGGTGGCGCCGATAAGGCGGTCCCCGGTCTGTTTTTCCACCGGAATCGATTCGCCGGTGACCATCGATTCATCCACGGCGCTGGCGCCCTCCACAACGAGACCGTCCACCGGCACCTTTTCTCCGGGGCGGATGCGCAGACGATCACCCTGGCAAACATCCTCCAGAGGAATATCCTCCTCGGCCCCGTCGGCGCCTATGCGGCGCGCCGTTTTCGGTGCCAGATCGAGGAGGGCACGGATGGCGGCGCCGGTTTTTTCGCGGGCGCGGAGTTCCATGACCTGGCCCATGAGTACCAGGGTGATGATGACGGCGGCGGCCTCGAAGTAGACCGCGACATGGCCCTGATGATCCTGGAAAGAGGGCGGGAAAAGGCCGGGAAAAAGGGTGGCGACGACGCTGTAGGCATAGGCGACCCCGGTACCGATGGCGATCAGGGTGAACATGTTGAGGTTGAAGCCGAAAAGGGATTTCCAGCCGCGGACAAAGAAGATTGAGCCACCCCAGAGTACCACCGGGGTGGCCAGCAGCAGTTCCAGCCAGGGCTGCATTTCGGCGGAGATGAACTTGCGGATCGGCAGCCCGACCATCGGTCCCATGGCAAGGATGAAGATGGGGATGGTCAGGGCCAGGCAGACCCGGAAGCGGCGGGTCATCTCTTTGAGTTCCAAGTTTTCCTGGGGCTCCAGGGAAAACTCCATCGGGTCGAGGGCCATGCCGCATTTGGGGCAGTCGGCGGGGCCTTCGGTGATGATCTCCGGGTGCATGGGACAGGTGTATTTTCCTCCCGGTTTGGTAGCTGCGGCGAGTTTTTCCCGGGCGCTGCCGGAGAGCCATCCTTGCGGATCGCTTGTGAATTTTTCCAGGCACTTGAGGGAGCAAAAGTAATAGACGGTGCCATTATATTCGGTTTGGCCCGCGCATTTCTCGGGGCCGGCTTCCATTCCGCATATCGGATCTTTGGGCATCATAAACTCCAAAAAAAATTAGTCTTAAGGAATATTTTTATTTTAACAAACCGCGAGAACTGTTTTCATCTTTTTTCCAGACTTCATTTTATCAACGGATCAGATAGGCGATAGCGACGGAGAGAACCAAAGCCAGGAAGAGAAAACGGATCAGGCGGCTGCCGCCGCGCAGAGCGACGCGGGCGCCGATCTGGGAGCCGAGGGCGGTGGCCAGGGTCAGGGGGATGCCGAGTTCCCAGTTGACGAAATCCTTGACAATGAAGGCCGGCAAAGAGGCGATACAGATGATCAGGTTGGGGATTTTGGAGGTGGCCACGGCCTGGAGGAAGGAGTTGCCCCCCAGGTAGACCAGCACGAAGATGATCAGAATGTTGGTGCCGGCGCCGAACAGGCCGGTGTAGAGGCCGATCAGAATGCCGCAGGCGAGATTGAGGAGATCCTGTTTCCAGGTAAGATCGATGGCGGCTTCGGCCAGGCCGGTCTCCTTTTTCCAGAGGGTGATGAGCGAGATCGCCAGCATCGAGAGGCCGACCACCTTCTTCAGCACCAACTCGTCCATGGAGGTGGCCCACAGGGCGCCGAGGTGGGCGCAGAGCACTGCCGCCAGGGTGAAGGGAACCACCAGCCGCGGCCGCAGGGCGCCGCTGCGGCTGAAGAGCAGAATCGGGCCGATCTCGCGGCCGATGACCGAAAGTTTGGCGGTGCCGATGGCGGCGTGCAAGGGCAGGCCGAGGAAGTTGAGCAGCGGCACCAGGACGAAGAGAGTGCTTCCCAGAATCGCCCCGAAGATCCCCATGACCAGGCCGACGGCGCAGACCAGGAGGTAATGGATCAGGGGAAAGTGGAGTTCCATGGGGCTCAACTAAAGGAGAAAGGAAAACAAAGGATCATCTGTTGCCGGGGGTGTACGGCGCTTTTTGATTGCAAGCCGATTTTTTTGTTTTCTAAACGGAACAACAACGCCGTCCCGCCGCGGAATTCACCCCCCAAATCGGCAAACTATATCAAGACCGAATTAGGTTCCAGAAAATTTTTGATTTTTTGTTGACTTAAA
>JAAYDE010000136.1 GCA_012729375.1 Deltaproteobacteria bacterium
CTGGCTGGTCATGATCCGCGACCACATCGCCGGGAATCTGCGCATTGAAACCGAGGATTTCGATTATGCACCCTTTGCACAGCAGGGCGGCATCGGCAAGGTATGGCAGTTGTTCGGGGATGATTTGAATAAGATTATTGATGAGTTGAACGAGGCGTTGGTGGCGTGAGAAAAAGAAGTAGCCCAGTTCAGAAGGCAACACCTATTTTTGACCCAAAGAGTCTGCCCTCAGGCTGGGAGATGGTCACCATCGGGGTTGTTTGCAATAAAGTGAATAAGATTAATCCCAAAGATAATCCAGATGCAGAGTTTGATTACATAGACATTTCAGGGATAGACAACGAGCAGTTTAGAGTCGCTGAAACGAAAAGATATACAGGACAGACCGCACCATCAAGAGCACGTCAATTGGTCCGTAGTGGGGATGTTGTTTTTTCCACTGTTCGAACATATTTGAAGAACTTCGCGAGGGTAACACCTGAGCTTGATGGGCAGGTTGCGTCAACCGGTTTTTGTGTCCTTCGAACGGCAACTCCTGAACTCAGTAAATACCTGTTCTACTACGTTCAATTTGATCCATTTCTTAACGAGTTAGCAAAATTCCAACGTGGGACCAGCTACCCAGCGGTTCGTGATGGAGATGTGTTTGCTCAGTTCATACCCATGCCACCGTCTGGACAGGCAGAGCGCATTGTCGCGGAAATCGAAAAACAATTCTCCCGCCTCGACGAAGCCGTCGCCAGCCTCAAACGCGCTAAAGCCAACCTTAAGCGCTATAAAGCCGCCGTCCTCAAAGCCGCCGTCGAAGGCAAACTCACCGAAGAATGGCGAAAAGCCAACCCGGATGTCGAGCCAGCCGACAAACTCCTGAAACGGATCCTCGAAGAGCGCCGCCGCAACTGGACCGGAAAAGGCAAATACAAAGAACCCGCCGCACCGGATACCAGAAATTTGCCTGAATTGCCGGAAGGTTGGGCTTGGGCCAGCTTTGAACAATTGTGCGAAGCTGTATCTGATGATGGCAAGAAAATTGCCCG
This sequence comes from Deltaproteobacteria bacterium, assembly GCA_012729375.1. GTDB lineage: Bacteria > Desulfobacterota > Desulfuromonadia > Desulfuromonadales > JAAYDE01 > JAAYDE01. The sequence continues at coordinate 1,038 of JAAYDE010000136.1, forward strand.
TTCGGAATATTTACCAGAAGGCGCAATACCAGTAATTGATCAAGGCGAAGGTGAAATTGGTGGGTACACAGATGATGATGACCTGGTTTTTTCCGGTGCGCTCCCGGTCATTGCTTTTGGTGACCATACTAGGCGCTTCAAGCTTGTTCAAAGGCCTTTCGTTGTAGGGGCAGACGGCGTCAAGCTTATTGGTATACGCCCGGCTTGGGCACCAAGATTTCTTTGGTATCAGTTCCAAACCTTGGATTTTGAAAATCGGGGATATAGTCGACATTTCCAGTTTGTGCGGGCCAAGCCACTTCGTGTACCCCCATTATCCGAGCAGAACCGCATAGTCGCCGAGTTGGACCGCCGTCTCTCCATTGCCACTGAAGGTGAAGAACAGATCAATGCCAACCTGCGCCGGGCTGACCGTCTGCGCCAGTCGATCCTCAAACAGGCATTTTCCGGGCAACTTGTCCCCACAATCTCTGATGAAGAGCCGGCCGGAGTGTTGCTGGAGCGGGTTGGCGCGAATGGGAATGTAGGGACGATGCAGTTGGTCGTTCCGAAGGCGGCGATCGGTGGCGGGCGCGGCAGCGCCTCGCCCTTCCGGAAAACAAAAACCGCCGTCTCTGCCTTAGGTGACTTCACCTCCCTCGATTCCGCCCTCGCTGCTATCCTCTGCCACATGCAACCAAATCGCGAATATTCCCGCGCCGAGATTGCCGATGCATTGGGCTTGTCCATCGGGCGTTGGAATGCGGCGATTCAGGAGTTAAAGCGCAGGGGCAAGGTACGCCAAGTGGGGGAACGAAGAGGTGCGCGGTATCGATTGATTTGAAAAGTTCGGCTACCCGGAGGGAAATATGGAGAATGACGAGTTGAAAATCGTCATCATTGCCGGACCGAACGGGGCGGGTAAGACCACCTTCGCCCGCGAATTCCTTCCGAACGAAGCTCGTTGCCCGATTTTCATCAATGCCGAGGTTTATGATAATTCCAGTAGTATCCCGAAATTACTGGAATGGGGAGAAAAATCATGACTGTAAAAAAGGATCTCCCGAAAGATCCCGACCTCGTTAAAGTCGAGAATGCGTTAAAGAGGGCCGGCAAGTCGGCCCGGGAGTTGGCAAAAAAAACCCATACGCCGTGCTATGTGATCAAGGACGGGAAAATGGTCAATGTTGCGGAAGAGCAGGAGGATTACCCGTCTGCGCGGAAATCCCGCGACAGAACAGGACAGGGTAAATGACCTCCGCCGCTATTGTTCAAAAACTCTGGAACTTCTGTAATGTCCTGCGCGACGACGGCATGAGCTACCTGTCTGCATTTGACCATGCACAGGCAAGCCTGTCTGCATATTGGAATGCACAGGCAAGCGGCGATTACGTCGAACAGCGCACCTATCAAAAACTTTCGAAAATTCAGTTGTTGCTGAAAATGCAACAACTGCGGTAAAGAACACAGATTCAAAAGGCGACCATGAGTCCGACCGACCGTTACGATACCTCTCAACTGGTTGAAAATCAGCACGAACCTGGTTCTCATGGGCGGGTGCTGAAAAATCTTCTCGGCATCAAAAGAAAACGTGAAATGAACCGTGCCGAAGAAAGCCGCTTTGTTCGTTTGATGGATGAGGCCGTAGAGCGATTTGAAAGCGATCATCGTTTTACAGCCGAAGACATCCGCTGGCTGCACCGGTTCTGGCTGGCCGACATTTACGTTTGGGCCGGGGCCTATCGTTCGGTCAATGTGGGGAAAAGCGGCTTCATGTTTGCGGCTGCCGCTCACGTGGCGAACCTGATGCAGGAATTTGAAAAGGATCAACTTAATCGCTACACACCCTGTAACTTTAGAGATCGTGAAGAATTGGTCCGGGCGCTGGCCGAGGTGCATGTGGAGTTGGTGTTGATCCATCCGTTCCGGGAGGGTAACGGCAGAATTGCAAGGCTGCTGTCCGTTTTGATGGGATTGCAGGCGGGGTTGCCGCCTTTGGAGTTTTCCAACTTGCGGGGAAAAAAGCGAGAGCGGTATTTCGAAGCGGTAAGAGCAGGAATGGATCGGGATTACCTGCCGATGATGGCTATTTTTAGCGAGGTGATCGAGAGGACGGTTGCCGTGGCGGAACAACCTCCGGTTCGCTTTCTTTAACCAGAGAATCGTCTTCGCCTTTCAAATAGATGCCCTCAACGGCAAAGGAAGAAGCCATGGAATAACGCAGCAGTTTCTTGCGCTTGGCAGCGTCTTTCAAATAAGGGTTGGTATCGGCGAGAGATTTTTTCATAGGGTTAATATACCACAGATGCCGATTAGGAAAAACACCCCCACAACCAGTAATAGTAGAGAAACTTGATGACCTCCGCCGCTATTGTTCAAAAACTCTGGAACTTCTGTAATGTGTTGCGAGACGACGGCATGAGCTACGGTGACTATGTCAAACAGCCCCCCTTTCTGCTGTTTCTCAAGATGGCCGAGTGAAACATGCCAAAGAGTCAAGAAAACCATATCGTTCTCTATCAGACCGAGGACGGGCAAACAAAAGTCCAGGTTCACCTCGAACAGGATACCGTTTGGCTCACCCAGGATCAGATGGCTGAACTTTTCAGCAGGGAACGTTCAGTTATCACCAAACATCTGCGGAACATTTTCAAGGAAGGGGAACTGGAGGCATCGTCAGTTCGTGCAAAATTTGCACATACTGCTTCTGATGGCAAGGCTTACCAGACCCAGTTCTATAATCTGGACGCAATAATATCCGTCGGTTACCGGGTCAATTCGATTCGCGGCACTCAGTTTCGCCAGTGGGCCACCAAGGTGCTGCGAGACCATCTGGTCACAGGCTTCACCATCCACGAGCAACGTTTTCGCGAAGAATCCGCCAAGCTGCTGGAGCTGCGCCGGACCGTCGATCTTTTGGCCCGTACCCTCGCCAACCAGGAGTTGGTTACGGATACCGGCAGGGACGTGCTCCAGGTCATCAACGATTACGCCTATGCCCTGGCAACCCTCGACCGCTACGACCACGGCGCCCTGAAAGTCGAGAAAACCAGCGGCCCGGCATCGTTTATGTTGGAATATGACGAGGCCATGGCCGTGGTCCAGTCGATGAAAAGGGATTTCAGCGGTCTTTTCGGCCTGGAAAAGGATCAGGGATTCAAAAGCGCCCTCGGCGCCGTCTATCAGACCTTTGACGGCAAGGATGTCTACTCGAGTGCGGAAGAAAAAGCCGCCAATCTGCTCTATTTCGTGGTCAAGAATCACGCCTTCACCGACGGCAACAAACGCATCGCCGCCGCCCTTTTCATCTATTTTCTCGCCGCCAACGCCATCCTCTACCGCCCGGACGGCTCCAAACGCCTGGCCGACAATGCCCTGGTGGCCCTGACCCTGCTCATTGCCGAGAGCCGCCCCGAAGAAAAAGACACCATCGTCAAGGTGATTGTTAATCTCATCAACCGGAGCAACGACTGAATCCATGACCTCCGCCGCTATTGTTCAAAAACTCTGGAACTTCTGTAACGTCCTGCGCGACGACGGCATGAGCTACGGCGACTACGTCGAACAGCTCACCTATCTGCTGTTCCTCAAAATGGCCGACGAGCGCACCCAGGCGCCCTATAACCAGAAAAGTTCCATTCCCAACGATTATTCCTGGCCGCAACTCCTCAACAAAGACGGCGACGAGCTTTTTGAACACTACCGCCACACCCTGGAGGAACTCGGCAAGGAAAAGGGCCTGCTCGGCCTGATCTTCACCAAGGCCCAGAACAAATTTCAGGACCCAGCCAAGCTGCGCCGCCTGGTGGCCGATCTCATCAACAAGGAAAACTGGTCGGCCATGAGCGCCGACGTCAAGGGCGACGCCTACGAGGGACTGCTGGAGAAGAACGCCCAGGACACCAAGTCCGGCGCCGGGCAGTATTTCACGCCCCGCCCGCTGATCAAGGCCATTGTCGATGTCATGGTTCCGAAACCGAAAGAGACGATCTGCGACCCGGCCTGCGGCACCGGCGGCTTTCTGCTGGCGGCCCATGATTACATCGTCCACCACAACCCCCACATGAGCAAAGACGAACTCCGGGCGCTCAAGGAAGAGGCCTTTCAGGGTACGGAACTGGTCCAGAGCACGGCGCGCCTCTGCGCCATGAACCTGATGCTGCACGGCATCGTCGGTTCCTCCGTGCCCAAAAAGGATCAGATCGGCAACGGCGGCGGCCGCCTGCCGCTGACTGTGGCCGATTCGCTGGCGGGCGATCCCGGCCATCGTTACGATCTGGTCATGACCAATCCGCCCTTCGGGAAGAAGAGCTCCACCACCGTGGTCGGAGCCGACGGCAAGGTGGTGAAAGAAAAAGAGTCCTATGAACGCGACGATTTCTGGGCCACCACCTCCAACAAACAGCTCAACTTCCTGCAGCATGTCAAAACCCTGCTTCAACACCATGGCCGCGCCGCCATCGTGGTGCCGGACAACGTCCTTTTCGAAGGCGGGGCCGGGGAGACCGTGCGCCGCAAGCTGCTCCACGAATGCGACGTCCACACCCTGCTGCGTCTGCCCACCGGCCTGTTCTACGCACAGGGCGTCAAGGCCAACGTCCTCTTCTTCGACCGTAAACCGGCCTCGGAAACGCCGTGGACCAAAAAGCTGTGGATCTACGACCTGCGCACCAACACCCATTTCACACTCAAGACCGACCCCCTGAAACGCGAGGATCTCGACGAATTTGTCCGCTGTTACAACCCCAAAAACCGCCATGACCGCACACCGACCTGGAGTGAAGAAAATCTTGACGGAAAGTGGCGCTGCTATGCCTACGAAGAGCTGATCGCCCGGGACAAGGCCAGCCTCGACATCTTCTGGCTCAAGGACGAATCCCTCGAAGAATCGGACAACCTCCCCGAACCCGGCGTCATCGCCCGGTCCATTGTCGCGGACCTCGAAGCCGCCTTGGAGCAGTTTAAACTCATTGCCGGGGATCTGGGGGAAGAGGAAGAAACGGAGACAATCTGAAGGGAGAAATTCGGGGGAGAAATTCTGGATATTCCCCAATTTAATAACATTAGCTCCCTTAATAATTTTGGTTTTTATTGGGCGGCGTCCCTATTTTTCCAAGGATACCATCTCGGCTGGCTTCATTCGCTGTCACGACGAAACCGTAGGTACCCAAGCCAGGAAATACCCCCCATGGTGGGCTTGATCAAAACAAAATTTGTTTGACAGTTGCTTGATGAAAACCGCCAAACGACGTTGTTACAGGCATTTTGTTCCAAATATTCAGCAGGTTACGCTCAGCAATTTGTTTGATGGGTGTTCCTGCGCCCTGACAAGGAAGGTATGGCTGGTTTGAGGAAAGACCGTGGTTCTGCAGCATTAACGATCTTTTTGAGGGCCACGGGAAAAAATGATGCCGAGGAGTGTTTAAGGTGCCGCACCGACAACGAAAACGCCAGAAAGAATTTGAGCCCTATTGAAAAAGCAGGCCCCATAAAAGCTAAAGCCGCCCCGGGGGACGGCTTCGTAACTCCTTCCACACATGGTGGATGAGCTGTATAAAATATCGGCAGAGTTAGAGAAAAAATCAAGGTGTTTTTTGGGGGAAGTTTGGTCACAAGGAGTTTGGGTTGAAAACTTGCAGGATTGAGGTTCTGAAAAATTGAACGAACCTTTTTTCCATCAGGGGGGGGGCTGATTCCAAGGATAGCAGGGGTGGCGGTTTCCGACGCGGCTCGGCTGGAGAAAATTCGCAAGCACGCCAAGGAGGTGCCCAGCTTGGGGGAAGGGGTAAATGGGTCCGGCCTTAAAACCTGAAAAAGGCATCCCTAGCTCGCCTGAATGCACACCGCGATATCCGCCGGTTTGCCGAAGTAGACCCAGGAGGTGACGACCAGATCGATGCCGGTTCGCGCGTAATTTTGGATATTGTCGGCGTTGACACCGCCGGCGGCGGCGATGACGATGACGGGATATTTTTCCCGGATGCGGGGAATCCATTCCCTCAGTTCTTCGGGACTGTTCTTGTCGAACTGCAGGACGTGGGCCCCGGCTTGGGCGAATTGAACCGCGTCCTCGAAGTTCTTGACCTCGACGCAGATCTTTTTTTCCGGCAATTTTCGGCGCGCCGCGGCAACAGCGGCAAAAAGCTGGGCGGGTGAGGAGAAAAAGTTGTGGTGGTTGTCGAAGAGCAGAAAGGATTCTGACAGCCCCAGCCGGTGAATGATTCCTCCTCCGGCCAGAACGGCCTTGGCCGACAGGGATTTGGTCCCCGGAAAGTTCTTGCGGGTGGCGGCGATCTGCAGATGGGGATTGACAGCGCGCCCTTTAACGACCATGTCATGGGTGCGGGTGGCGATCCCCGAACAGTATTCCAGCAGATTCTGGGCCACCTTCCAGCCGCAGTGGAGAAGACCGGCCGAGCCGCGGGTCTGCAAAACCAGCGTTTTTGGCAAAAGAACATCGCCGGAGCGATGGCAAACTTCCACCTCCAAACCGAGCCCCCGCAAAACGGCGGCAGCCTCTTCGACCCCCGCCACAACCACATTACTACGGGTGGCAAACGCCATGAATCCCGGTTTGTCGGCAATGCCCATGGCAGTAGTTGTCAAATCCCCGTAGGGAACATCTTCGTTCAACAGAACTTCAATCTGCGTACCACTGATCATGGCAGGCCCTTTCAGCGCGTTGTTCCTTTTTTTCCATAAACATAAAGCAGCCCTCGGCCTCTTTTCAATTTCTAAATTACACATCATGCGTCATGTTTGCTTGATTGTGTCGCCATGGCTTTCCCAAGTCGGATCAGGGATTCGAAGAAAACGCCACGGCTACATTCCGACTGGAATCGTAAAGCGGACTGACAGCAAGGCCAGGCAAGGCGCCGGGCGGCCGTCGCGGACGGCGGGCCGGAAGCGGGCCTTCCTTATCGCGAGCAGGGCCGCCTCGTCGAATCCAAAGCCGGCGCCCTTGACCACCTTGGCCCCGCAGAGCGTTCCGTTGCGGTCGAGCCGCAGCTGGATCACGACCTGCCCCTCCTTTTGGAGACGTCTGGCTCGCGACGGGTACTCGGGCTGGATCGTCCCCACCAGCCGTGGCCCGTCCCTGGTTCCGAAGGCGGCGGGATACCAGGGGCTGCCGCTTCCGGCTAAGGCGCGGGAGGGTTCTTCGGGCACGGCAGACGGCGCGGCCGCCGGATGCGTCTTCGCCACCGCATCGGAAAGGCTGGAAGGGGGACCGGGAACGGTTTCGATCTCCCTTGCCGATTCCGGGCGCCTATTATTTTCGGCGTCGCCGGCTCGTTTTCGGGGGAGGTCCGCCGGGGAGGAAACCGTCTTTGTTTTTCGAGACACGGAGGGTTTTACCGCCTTTTCCGGTGGCGCCGCCCGTGGGGTTATGATGGCGGCGGCCGGTTCCGGGTCGCCGGGGGCGAGGGTGATGACGAACGGAGAGCCGCTTCCCTTGCCGTGGTTCTGAAGCGGGTCGGAACAGAGGGCCAAGAGGGCCGCATGAAGCAGGGCCGAAAAAAGCAGGAAATGTTCCAACCGCAAATGGAGCAGCGGCCCGGCTCGATGTTTCGATTTTTCCGGCACGATTTCCTCAAAGGGCGAGATGGCCTGTCGGGGCGCCGGCGGCGGCATCTCATTTGTCCTGGCGGTGGATGACGGCCATCATCCCCTGGTGCGCGGACCTGCGGCAGAAGCCGGTTTCACCCGTTGTGATCTCGCAGCGCCTTTCACAGAAGTTGCATCGCATCCCTTGGCTTTCCAACCTCGGCCGGTTCCCTCTCCAGCAGCCGTGCGGCCTGTTCGGCGCTCAGCTCCACCCCCAGGAAAAGCCGGAAGAAGTCTTGCGTCTCGCGGATCAGATCGACCTGGAAACCCTCCGGATAGAAACGGCTGGCGACCCATTTGGCGCCCAGCAGGCGCATGAAGGAGGGGGGGCGGTCAAACCAGTTGAAGGGCTGGTCAGGGATCAGATAGACCCGTCTCTCGCGCACCGCCCGGATCCGTTGCCACCGCGGGTCGGCCCGCAGGGTGCGGTGGCAGGCCTTCTCGAACACCAGAATCACCTCGGGGTCATGGGCCATGACCTGTTCAAAGGCGATCTTCTCCATGCCGTAGCCGTTTCCAATGCCGTGGCCGGCCGCACAGCGATGGACATTGCGCCCCCCGGCGAGGGGGATCAGTTCGGTGTGCATGGAGGCGTCGCACTCGGTCGAGAGGCCGTCCACGCCCTCGGCATAGTAGACGGAGACCTTCGCACGCTCCGGGATCGCGGCGCTGAAGGCCGCCATGTCGGCCAGGACCTTCTCGGCATAGGCGGCCAGCTCCCCGGCCCGCGCCGGGCGGCCCAGCAGCCGGCCCAGGGAGCGGATCGCCTCCGGATAGTCGTGGATCGTGGCGAGGCTGACGCCGATCACCGGCGCCGGCAGGGTGTTCATGATGGTCTCTCTGGCTTTGGCGTGGTAGGCCGACCGGAAATTCGGAACCAGAACGATCTCCGGTTGCGTCTTCAGGATCATTTCCAGATTTGGGGTATGGCCCTGTCCGAACCAGCCCCCCAGGACCGGCAGGGTCGCCAGGCGGGGATGGAGATAAGGTTTCTCCCGTTCCCGGAGCGGGAAGTTGAGACCGGCCGGCAGCATGGGATCGAGGGCGTAGAGGAGCTGGGTCAGGGGCGGCGAGGCGGCGAAGACCTTCCGGGGGCGTTCCGCCACGGCGAATCTCCGGCCGAACAGGTCGGTGATTTCCTGCCCCTGGCAGGGCGCCGCCGCGGTCAGCAGCGCCAGGGCCACGACGACGCCCGCTGCCGGAACCCGGAAGCGCCCTCCCGGGGCCGCCGTATCGCGCCGGACCGCTTCCCGGTCTCTTCTCATGGCGCCAGCCTGCGGAGGATATCGTCATGGTTCCTGACCAGGGTGACGAAGCGGATGCCCCCCTTCTTCTTGAGCTGGATAAAGGAGGCCCCCTCGCCGACCGATTGCAACACCGGTTGCGGATCGGTCACCACGCTCCCGGCCAGGAGGTCGATACCGTAGTCGAAGAGCCGCGGCGAAAGGGGGGTGCTGGGACCGAGCAGCATCTTGACGCTCCCTTCCCGGGCCAGGGCGAGAATGCCGGCCAGGGTGTTGTTGATGAGCGTGGTGCTGGAGATGACGACGATGTCCGAGCGGGGTAGAAAATCGCTCCCCTTCTCTTCCGGATGGTCGCCTGGGCGGGGCTGTTTTTCGATGATCCAGAGGTTTTCCGCTTCCCGGGCCAGCCCCTCCAGGTTCGGGAAATGGCCGATGACCGAGATGTTTTTCCCCTTGGCGAATTTTTTGACCAGCTCCAGCCCCTCGATGTCGGCATGCCGGTGGGGGTCCAGGTCGAGGAGGGAGTTGAGGGCCGCCAGGGCCAGCGATCTTTTC
>JAAYDE010000005.1 GCA_012729375.1 Deltaproteobacteria bacterium
GGCCACCCTAATTTAATTATTTTAAATTTTTTCAAAGGAGTTTGCATTGGTCGGGAAAATATTGGCGTTCATTATTGTCGTGATTGTCGCCGGCAGCGGTTGCACAAAGCAGTCTCAGGAGGAAATGGTTCAGGAGGGGGTCAGGCTGGCCCGCGAAGGGAATCACAATGGGGCGCTGGTTTTGTTCAAATCCGTTTTGGAAAAAGATCCCAACTACTTTGAGGCTCGCTACCATCTGGGGATCGCTTATCTGAGGACGGGGAAAACGGACAAAGCGGAAAACGAGTTTCGCAAGGTCGCCTTGCAGGACGGGGGTAAATTCCCCGATCTTCCCCTGCAATTGGCCGAGGTTTTTCTCCGCAAAGAGGACCCCGACGCGGCGATCCGTGAAATTGACCAGTATCTGCAAAAATACCCTGAAAAATCCGCGGCCTTTGAGATTCTGGGACGCTGCTACGCGGTTAAAAGAGATTATGCGAAAGCGGAGGAGCAGTTTTTGCGGGCGATCAGGCTGGATAGTAACAATGTGGATGCCGAAATCCATCTGGTAAGGGCTTTGGTCCATATGGACCGATGGCCGGAAGCCCGCCACAGGCTGCATGAGATTATTCGGAAAAATGCCGAAAACAGGGTGGCATGGGTTCTTTTGGGGCAACTGGAAACCGCGAAAGGCAACCATGAGGAGGCCCTAAAGGCCTATCAGAAGGCGAGCGCACTCGACCCCGGCGACCTTTATTCCCAATTTATGATGGGACGCATTCTCCTGGGCCTGAAGCGAATCAATGAGGGTGACCAGGTCGCCGACGGCATATTGCAGCGTGCGCCCAATTCTCAGGAGGGCCTTCTTCTGAAGGGGCTGACCCACCTTTTGCGAAATAACCATAAAGAGGCGGTGACTAGCTTTCAGACCGCCTTGCGGTCCCGTTCCAATCTGATGGGGCATTATTTTCTGGGGGTGAGTCATTACCATCTGGAGCAGTTCGAACTGGCCGTCAACCAGTTTCAGAGATCTCTCGATTTAGCCCCTCGCTTCGTCCCGGCGAGAATCATGCTGACCACGGTTCTGCTGAAGCAGAAACGTTTTGAGGAGGCAATGACCGAAGGGAAAAAAGCGCTAGCTTCGGGAGGGGAAAACGGTCTGGTCCACAGCCTTATCGGTAGCGCCTCCCTGGGTTTGGGGCGCTATGAAGAGGCCATGGCAGAATTTGACCGGGCGATTGAGTTGAATCCCGATCTGGCTGACGCACACTTTAAGAAGGGTCTCTTTTATCTCAGCCAAGGGGATCCGGAAGAGGCGGAATTCCAGCTGGAGGAGGCGGTTGCGTTGGCGCCGGAAGTGATGAACTCCCGGATTATTCTGGCTGTTCATCATATCAGGCGGCAAAACTATGACGAGGCCCTGCGGATTCTTGGCGAAGGACTGAAAGGCGAGGAGCAGGATGCCGTGCTTCTCAACTATATGTCTTTGGCGGCTTTTTCGAAAAACCTGCCGACAGAGGCGATCGCCTACCTGGAAAGAGCCAAAAAGGCCAAACCGGACTTTTGCGCCCCTTATTTCAACCTTGCCTCCTACCATATAAAGAAAGGGGATTTCGTTAAGGCCCGCCAGCAGTATGAAGCGGTTTTAACCGGCAAACCACAGAGCATCCGCGCCCTGATGGGAATGGCCTTGGCTTACGAGGTAGAAGGACAGGATCAGAAAGCTCTGGAATATTTTTTAAAGGCAAAGGCCACGGGGGAGCCCGCGGGTTATCTTGGCCTGGCCAAATACTATGGGCAAAAGGGACAGATCGAGGATCTCCTGAAGGTTTTCAATGAAGGGCTTGCCCACCATCCCGGAAATCAGCAGCTGCTTATGATCAAAGGACAGGTTTTTCTTGACCGGAAGGATTTCGCCGCCGCGGAAGCAGTCTTCGATGAACTGGAAAACCTTGCTCCCGGAAGGGGTTACCCAATTCTCTTAAGGGCTTACCAGCAGCAGGGGGAGCACAAAAGGGCCGAACAGGCGGCGGGTAAACAGATATCAAAGGATCCTAAATCCCCCTACGGCCATGTTTTGCTGGCCTATGTCAAAGAAAACAAAGGCGATTTGAAAGGTGCGGAGGAGACTTTACGCCAGGGGTTGGAAAACAATCCCGGTCACGCTCTTTTGCAGATGGCCTTGGCGGCTGTTCTTGAAAAGCAGAATAAAGTCGAGGACGCCCGTCGCATCTACGGCGGCATCCTGGATAATGACCCGAAATTTTTTGCCGCCCGCTATGCTCTGGGAGCTCTTTACCATCGCCAGGGCGACAAGAAGGCAGCTCTCGACCGCTACCTGGAGGTATTGAAAATCACCAAGAATCACACGCCAACGCTCAACAATCTGGCCTTTCTTTATGCGGATAATTACGGCGAACTGGAAAAAGCCCTGGAGTTGTCCATTCAGGCCTATCGTCATGAACCCGGAAACCCTTATGTCCTGGATACTCTCGGTTTTGTTCTGTCCGCCAAGGGACGCCAGGAGGAGGCTTTGAATCTGCTCAAAAAGGCCGATGCCCTGCTGCCGGGAAACCCTTCCATCGGCTATCACCTGGCATTGGCGTACAGCCGCCGGGGAAAGAAAGGCGAGGCGCTGGACCGCCTCAGGGAAATTTTAAAGATAGGGGATTTTCCGGAAAAGGAAAACGCCGAAAAGTTGTTTCAAGAGATGGGCCGGTGATCTCCGAACGGTGATGTCATGACGAAAAAATCTTTTTTCCTCGCTGGCGGCGATTTCCTTTGGGCCGGGATGGCATATGGGTTGGCGGTATTCATCCATTGGGGCCTGCCCCTCTCCTCCCGGAAGCTGTTTCACAATGAAATGGCAAGTCTTTGCGTTTTTGCTGCCGTTTTGCTGGTGACCACATATTTTTCCGAACTATACAACCTCGACCGGATATATCGATTCCAGGAGATTATCTTCCGTCTCTGCGCGTCGCTGGTTTTGGCTTTTTTTGCCCTTTCCGCCCTTTATCATCTCTTTCCCACGGTGTCCACGGGAAATCGGCTGCTGGTGCTCGCTCTTGCCGGCTTCGGTATCCTGCAGCTGATGTGGCACAAAGCCTACCAGCGGATTCTTTTGTTGCCCGGTTTCGCCGAACGGGTACTTATTTTTGGGACCGGACCCATGGCCATGGAGATGCGGGAGGTGCTCAAAGAAAAATCCCGCAACGCGATCTTCGCGGGATACATCGGGCCCGAGGGGGATGTGACCCTGGTGGCGGAGGAGGATATCGTGGAGGTTAAGGATTCCCTTGTGGAAACGGCGCAAAGGATGGGTGCCAGGAAAATCATCGTCGCCCTCCGCCAAAGACGGGGGATCCTGCCGGTCCGCGAGCTTCTGCTCTGCAAGTTCGCCGGTATCGATGTGATTGAAAGTTCGACATTTTATGAAGAGCTTACGGGCAAATTGATGCTCGAAAGAATCAATGCGAGCTGGTTTGTGTTTTCCACCAATTTCAGGGTGACGACCTTTGCCCGTTTTTGCCGTTTCACCAAGAGGATTTTCGATATCATTTTCGCCATCGTCGGGCTTTGCTTTGCGGCGCCTCTGCTGCCGGTCATCGCCCTGTGTGTGAAGTTGTCTTCTCCGGGACCGGTTTTTTTCCGTCAAACCCGTGTCGGCATGGGGGAAAAAATTTTTTCGCTACTGAAATTCCGCACCATGTTTGAGGATGCCGAAAGGATTACCGGGGCGGTCTGGGCGCAACAAAATGACCCGCGGATCACTCCTTTGGGGCGTTTTCTGCGCAAAACCCGTCTGGATGAATTGCCGCAATTGTTCAATGTCCTCAAAGGGGATATGAGCTTCGTCGGTCCGCGTCCGGAGCGTCCCGAGTTTGTCAATATGCTAAATGAAAAAATCAATTTTTATTCCAAACGGCATACCTTGAAGCCGGGAATTACCGGTTGGGCCCAGGTCCGCTATCCCTATGGCTCCTCTCTGGAGGACTCCCTCGAAAAACTGAAATACGATCTCTATTACATCAAGAACTATTCCTTTCATCTCGACTTTTTTATCATCCTGGAAACCATTAAAGTCGTCTTATTCGGAAGAGGAGGAAGATAGCATGAGATGCAAAATAGGGGCGGGTGTTTTGGTTTTGCTGCTGGCTGTTGCGGGTGTTGTTTTTGGCAATGAATATATCATCGGTGAAGGCGATGGGCTGCGGGTGTCCGTCTGGGGAGTGCCCGAATTGAGCAGTGACGTTGTGGTTCGGCCTGACGGCAAGATCACCCTGCCCGCGGCGGGGGATGTCACGGCTGCCGGCCGGACTCCCGCCGTTCTCGGCGAAGATCTCACCAGGGTTTTGAGCCGTTATGTGCAGAAACCTATCGTGACCGTCACCGTGACCCAAATCACCAATAACAAGGTCTATGTCTCCGGAGGAGGTGTCCCCTCGCGCATCGTTCCCCTGGCCGGTGGAACGACCTTGTTCAAGTTCCTCACGCAGCTGGGAAGCCTGGAAAACGCCGACCTCACCCGTTCTTATATAATGCGCGACGGGAAAAAAATGGATGTGGATTTTCATGCTCTTTTCGCCCAGGGGGATTTTTCCCGGGACATAGAGCTGAGGGCCGAGGACATTCTCTTCATTCCCACGAATGAATTCAACAAGATCTATGTTGTCGGGGCGGTAAAAGAGCCCAAGTATATTTTCTATCGGGAGGGCATCAGGGTCCTCGACGCCATTTTTGAATCCGGAGGCTTCAATGCCTTTGCCAAGGAAAACAAGGTCGTGGTGTTGCGCGGTGATGACAGAATTCGTGTGCGGCTGCGGGATGTCATGAAAGGGAGACGTTCCGAAGACAACATCCTGCTTCCGCCGGGGGATCACGTATTCGTCGGCGAAGGTCTTTTCTGATAACCGAATTGGCGGATGGGTTGAACTATGGAAAATGCGTTGGCTCAGGTGCTCCACTACCTGGTTCTTCTTGAGAAACGAAAGGGAGTATTCTTTCTGGTTTCACTGGCGACCATGACCGCGCTGATCGTCGGCGTCTATTTTCTTCCCAAGAAATACCAGGCGGACAGTACCGTGTTCATCGAGAAGAGCGTCATTAACAGTTTGGTGCAGGGAATGGTCGTCACAACCGATATCAGGGATCGGGTGCGGGTTCTGCGTCAGGCCATGTTGAGCCGGAATCTTGTGGAAAGTGTTCTCAAGGATCTCGACGTTGATGTCCGGTTTAAAACCGAGGGTCAACTCCAGGGGTATATTTCCAGCTTGCAAAACCGAACGGAAATCAGCGTGAGCAGGGAGGACCTGTTCCGCGTATCCATCGTCGACCAGGATCCCCGATTTGCCCAGAATTATGTCAATACCCTGATCAACAAGTATCTGGAACAGAATCTCTCCGCATCACGGCAGGAAACCTACGGCGCCAACCGTTTTCTTCAGGAACAGCTCGATCTTTTCAAGAAGAAGCTGGACGAAGCCGAAGACCGGATTATTCAGTATCGCAAACAGCAGGGGATTTTCCTGTCCATCGACGAGGGGGCGATCATCGAGGATATCAAACAGTATCACCGGGATCTCGACGGCATTGCCATGGAACTTGACCGCCAAAAAGCCAGAAGGGAAAGATTGGTCGCCCAGCTCAAGGAAATAAGCCCCCAGGTTTCCATCTTCAGTGAACAGGGAGGAGGGGTAAGTCGTATCCGTTCCCTGGAAAACCGCATCAAGGTTCTCCTTCTTTCCTACACCGAGGATTACCCCGAAGTTATCCGCTTGCGGGCCGAATTGGCTGTCCTGAAAAGAAGCATGGGATCCGGCGGCGGCGGAAGTCTGGAAACCCGTTCGGTCAATCCCCTTTATCAGGATGTCCGCCAACAGATCGTCACCGTGGAGGGCGAAATCAGCGCTCTGGAAGCGGCCAGCGAACGTCTGAAAAACATGATCGCCGCCAGGGAAAAGGAGCTGAAAGAGGTTCCGGAAAACCGCAAGACGTTAGGAGTTCTGATTCAGCAACGGGATTCCATTCGCAATACCTACCAGGACCTTCTGACCCGCATGGGGCGCGCCGAGGTTTCCAAACAGATGGAAATCGGCGACAAGGCGGCGACATTCCGGGTGGTTGACCCGGCCATCTTACCGACCATCCCGATATCGCCCAACAGGGTTCGTTTGATTTTCATGGCTATTTTTGCCGGCGCCGGCGCCGGCGCCGGACTGGTCATCCTGCTTGAAAGCCTGGATACCTCCGTCAAAAAGATCAGCCAGTTACGGGAAATGGGCCTGGAAGTGCTGGCCGTTATTCCACAAATGACTGACGCTCTGGTGGAGCGGAAAGCCCAAATGCGGGACCGTATCATCTATGTGTCCGCAGGCTGTTATTTCGGCATGATTCTCTGCCTTTGGGCTGCTGAGGCTTTCAAAATAAAAATTTTTTAAAAAATAGATTTTTTCGTTAATCATTATTGCCGGCGAGGAAAAATTCAAATGAGTCGTCTTGAGAATGCGATTGAAAAGGCCTTAAAGCATCGCCAGAAAGAAGGGGATTCGGCCCGGGTCGAGGGTCCTTTAACCGCGCATCATCCCCGGACTTCCATTCCTTTTGGGGGTTCGCTCCATGTGGATGAAGGCGGCAGGGAACGGCTTGTCGCCGGCGACCCACTGAAGGCTTCCCACCCGCACCTTCTGATGAACCGTGCCGACTCCCATTCCCTGGCCGAAGAATACAAAAAGCTGAAAACGGTGCTGTTGCAGATGACCCGGGGGGATCGGTTGCGCAATGTCCTGATGATGACCAGTACCGTCAGCGGGGAGGGAAAAACCCTCACTTCCCTCAATTTGGGCATTTGTCTGGCGCAAGAACTGGATCACACCGCTCTGGTTGTGGATGCCGACCTGCGGAAACCGATGGTCCATGAATACCTTGGAATGACCGCGGAGCCGGGATTGATTCAATGCCTTACGGAAGATTATCCTCTGGAAAAGGCCCTGGTAAAAACGGGAATTGGAAAACTTGTCGTGCTGCCCGCCGGCGGCACTGTCGCCAACCCCGTTGAGTTGCTTTCCTCAAAGCGTATGAATGAACTGGTGCGGGAACTCAAAGACCGCTATCCCGATCGGTATGTGCTCTTCGATACAACGCCGGTTCTGTCCTTTGCAGAATCTCAATCTCTGGCTTCCATAATGGATGGAGTTATTTTTGTAGTACGGGAAGGAAAAGCCAAGTTGAACCAAGTTAAGCTGGCTTTGGAAACCCTGAAGAAAAACAATAACCTCTTGGGGGTGGTTTACAACGATTCCCATTTGGTTTTAAAACACGATGATTATTATTATTCATATTACAGTCGGTGATGTTTCAAAAATGATTTGTTCATAAATTATTTTCAGAAAAATTGGAAACATAAAATAAAAATTTTATATGCAGATTAAGTGGGTTTATACTCAGGCGAGGAGGTGTGGATGAAAAGCCGGCATATAGGATATATCCTGTTGTTTTTCCTGATATTTTCCTGTCCGAGTTTGTCTTGTGCTGATTTTGAATTTCATCCGCGCCTGCTTCTGTCCCAAGAGTATAACGACGATATTTATTTGGATGATCCAGGCAAAGATGAGGATTTTATTACAACTGTGGCGCCTGGTATTTCACTCAAATATCGGTCTCGTTATTTGGCGGTCAACGGGGACTATAGTCTTATCTTCAGAAAATATAAAAACAACTCGGAAGAAGATGAAACGGATTTTAACGATATACAGCGAGGTCTTATTGCCGTTGATCTGTTACCCGAAAATGATTTTTCCCTGCGTATCTCGAACGAATGGAGTCGGGTAATCATCGATGAGAGAAGGCCATCTTCCAGGGAAAACTTGAGGGAAAACCGCACGACCTTAAGCCATTTTATCTTTAATCCCCGTTACCGCTTCCTGCGGATCCCGACCTACGAGTTTGTTTTTGATTATATTTATGAAAATCTGCAATATGAAGACCCACAGGGAGATGATTCTCAGAGTCACGGTGCCGGAGTCGAAATGATCAAGACCTTTTCTCCCCGCTTTTCTTCCTCTCTGGCCTACCGTTTCAAGGATTATCGGGGTGACGATAAGCTTGATAACCCTGATTATCAACGGCACGATGCAACCATTGGTATGATTTTTAAGGCCTACTCCTTTCTTACGCTCAAGGGAAGGGTCGGTAATGCCTGGATCAACTACGATCAAAGTCTGGATGGGCGAAGGAATAAAGACATTGACGGTATTATCTGGAATGTGGCGGCTGATTATCATCCCCAAGGGATGTTCCACGCGACACTGGAATACGCCGAGGACTTCAGCGATTCGGTAGATGAAGGCGTCGTTGATGCGAGAACGGGGCGCCTTTTGGTGGGGTTAAAAGGCAGGATGCCTGTCTCCCTGGAAATGCTCTGGCGAAGGGCTGAGTATCAGTTAACGGACCGGGAAGAAGAGATGATCGGTGCAATCTTGACAGGCAGCATTCCCCTTTCCCGCCGTCTCTCGTTGCTTCTTTCCGGCGATTATTTTTATCGCGAATACGACCCTGAAGGGGAAAATGTGGACGATTACGGCGCCCGCGGGGGCTTACAGTATGAAACGCGCTACGTGGTTTTTACCCTTTCCCATTCCATCCGCAAGTGGGGTTCGAACTTGCCCGATGAAAGTTATACCAACAATATCACCTTGCTCTCGGCTATGTTGAGGTATTGACGGAGCGAGGCTGTCGGCGGTTGCCAGCGGGGCGGTTTTGCTTCGATTTCGCTGCTTTCGGGGGAAAGCGGAGCAAGGCCCCATTTATAGGTCATTCATGTTGTTTTTAAGCCCTGTTGGTGTTTAGTTGATCAAAGGACTGGTTTGTCTATGTATCTTCAATACTTCGGATTTCAGGTCAAGCCCTTTGATCTGTTGCCAAATCCCCAGTTTTTATATCTTAGCAACTCCCACCGCAAGGCCATCAGTTACCTGGAGTACGGCCTTCATGAAAAAGCCGGTTTCATACTTTTAAGCGGGGAGATCGGCTCCGGAAAAACCACCATCATCCGCGATATCATTCGGCGCATCGATGCCCATACTTCGCTGGCTCTGATCTTCAACACCCGTGTCAGTTCGGAGCAGCTGATTGGCATGATCAATGACGAATTCGGGTTGCCGGTGGAAGGGAAAGGCAAGGTAACCCTTCTCAGGGATCTGAATGATTTTCTTATCGATCAGTACGCGAGGAAGATCCAGCCCATCATCATCATCGACGAAGCACAGAATCTCTCCATGGAGAATCCGGAAGAGATTCGCCTCATCTCCAATCTGGAAACGGCCACTCACAAGCTGGTGCAAATCGTCCTCGTCGGCCAGCCGGAACTCAAGGCGATGATCTCCCGACCCGAGTTGGCCCAGCTCCGCCAGCGGATAAGCATAGCCTGCCATCTCTCCCCCCTCGACAGGGGAGAGATGGAAAAGTACATCTTCCATCGCCTGGAGGTGGCCGGAAACGGAAACGCCATCGATTTCCTCCCCGGTACTTTTGACATCATCTTCAAGTACAGCGGTGGAACGCCGCGGCTGATTAATATTTTTTGCGATTTTTTACTGTTATCGGCTTTCGCGGAAAAACGCAAGGAGCTTTCGGTGGAGATGGTCCAAGAGGTGGTCGGGGATGTGGCCCTCGGCGTGGAGCCGCTCCCTCCTTTTCCGGTTCAGGAAAAGGTCGCTTCGTTGCCTGCCGAAGGAGGCCTGCTGCGGGTTCTCGAGGAATCCCATGAATGTCTTAAAAAAATCCACAAATCTCTGGAGATTTTATTGGTCAAGGAAGATCACATTCTGCACCATCTGCTAAAAATGGCCGCAACTGGAGAGAGGACGGAGAGCGGAAGTGATTTGCTGCCTTCCGCCCCAAAAGATCGGGAGCGGTCAGAAGAGAGGGTTTTCAAGATTGAGGATATCGTGCCGCCGGAGGAAAAGACCGCAGAAAAAAAACGAAGCGTCTGGAGTATTTTCCTGGGACGCTGACGGGTTTGGGGAATTCAGGTCATGAAAGATGGGCATAAAAGCAATTTTTTGAGCATTGATGTGGAGGACTATTTCCAGGTTTCGGCTTTCGAGGATATCTCCCCGCGAAACTCCTGGGATGGGTTTGAGCCGCGCGTCGAGGCCAATACGGACAGGGTTCTCCGTTGCCTTTCCGATGCCTCGGTGAAAGGGACTTTTTTCATCCTTGGCTGGGTGGCGGAGCGGTTTCCCGCGCTGATCCGGCGCATCGCCGAAGAGGGGCACGAGGTTGCCTGCCATGGCTTGAACCATGAGCGTTTGACCGGGATTTCCAGGGAGTCTTTTCGGCGCGACATACGCCGGGGCAAGAAACTTCTCGAAAATCTGACCGGGCGGCCGGTTTGGGGCTTCCGCGCTCCCAGTTTCTCCATCAGCCCCGATACCCTGTGGGCTTTCGATGAATTGCTGGAGGCCGGCTATCGTTATGATTCCAGCGTTTTCCCGATAAAACATGATTTTTACGGCCTGCCCGACTGGCCTGACTCCCCTTTCTGGGTAAAGTCTCTCGGCGATGGACAGTGGGTTCCAGACCTTTTTTCCGGGGCGGTTGAGGATTTTTCTAATATTCCTGCCGCCGGCCGGGTGCTCGAGATTCCCATCCCGACCCTCAAGTTGCTGGGCAGGAAATGGCCTATTGCCGGTGGCGGTTATTTCCGGCTCTACCCTTATTTTTTGACCCGCTGGGGATTGCGGCACATCAACGAAGCTGAGGGAAAAGCCTTTGTCTTTTATGTGCATCCCTGGGAATTCGATCCTCAGCAGCCGGTCATGAAAGGCGCTCGGCTGAAGAGCCGCGTTCGTCACTACCTCAATCTTGACAAGACGGAGAGTCGTTTCCGCAGTCTCCTGAAGGATTTTTCTTTTGGCAGAATCTGCGATATGTTGCCTCCCCCGTGATCTTGTGTATCAAGGGCCGGCAAGGTCCCTTCCGGGACAGAAGAATTCTCCAAGCATCACAGGTGTCCCTGTTTCTTTATTGAGCATCTGAAAGCATTATTTTATCTGGGAGAGATGGTAAAAAATATGGATTCACCGAAAGAACCCCTGCAGATGCGGAACCGGGGCGTGACGGATGTGGACCAATCCTCGGTGATCAACCCTGGCCACCCACGCTCCATGGTCCAACTTGTCGTCGCGGCCGTCGTCTTCAATGTGACGTTTTTCCCTGTCTGGCAAAACCTGATCAAGGCATGGTCCTCTTCCGAGGACTACTCCCATGGGTTTCTCGTCGTCCCTTTGGTTGCCTGGATGATCTGGCGCAAGCGGCAGGAACTGGCTTGCTGGAATGGCGCGGGGAATTGGTGGGGATTGGTATGGCTGGCGGGCTCGCTGGCCCTCTATCTGATCGCCCAAATGGGTGAAATCGCCACCCTCGCGTCCCTGTCCCTGGTGGCTGCCGCCTTAAGCAGCGTGCTTTTCCTCTATGGCAGTCAAATCTTGCGGGCAGTGGCCATCCCCTTGTGTTTTCTTCTTTTCGCCGTTCCCGTTCCGGCGCAGATCCTGGCTTCAGTCACCATCCCCCTGCAACTGTTTGTCACCAAAGTCACCGCGCTCTTGGCCTCGTGGGCGGGCATTCCGCTTTACCATGAAGGAAACATTATTCACCTGCCCCAGCAAACCTTCCATATTGTCCATGCCTGCAGCGGGCTTCGCTCAATCTCCGCCATTCTGGCCCTCGCCGCGATGATCGGCTACTTCACTCTACGTCGCTGGAGGTGGCGAGCCTTGTTGTTCGCCCTGGGGGTGCCCATCGCCGTAGCGGTAAACATTCTCCGCGTGTTCGCGATGGTTGCCGCCTCCTATTTTTTGAGCCTGGATCTGACCCAGGGAATCCTCCACACGCTTCTCGGCATGGCCGTGTTTGCAGCATCTATGATCCTGCTTCTGTTTTTCGGCAAGGGGTTCAGCCTATGGGAAAGATAGTCTTCGCCTCGTGGCGCAAACTGCTTTTTTTTCTTCTTCTGCTGTTGCTGACGGCGGTTTTTGTTCACTTTCACAAAAGGATGCAGGCGGAACCTTTCTCGGGGCCTCCCCTGGCCGAAGCCCTGACCGAAGTGGGGAAATGGGTGCCGGGGAATCCCTATCCCTTGTCCCCCATCCTCAAAGAGTCCCTCTCTTTGGACGATTATCTGTGGCGGCCATACCGGAACCAAGAAAAGGCTGTGGAATTGTATGTTGGTTTTTATCATAGCGCCCGGAAAATCGGCGCCGCCCACGATCCGCTGGTCTGTTTCAGCGGTCAAGGGTGGATTCTCGGACGCAAAGAAACCGGGGAGATGAGCTTCGGCAGCGGAAATTCTCTCCGGGTTGCCTACGCCACGATGGTCGCCGAGCGGGAAGACCGTCGGGAGTTCCTGCTTTACTGGTTCCAGAGCCATGACCACTCTTCCCCGGGCACCTTCGCGCAGAAGTTGGCCATGATCCGCTCGCGGTTTTTGAACCAGGGGCAAGCTAACGCCTTTGTCCGTATCAATGTCCGCTTTGATGGTGGGGAGATTGCCTCGGCGCGGAAGGCCGCCCTGGGTTTCCTGGCGGATTTCTATCCCCTTTTCCATCGTTATGTAACGGAGAATTAAACGGAGGTATCATCCCTCTTATGTTGGCCTTCCTTTTTTTCTTGTCGCTGGGGATGATTTTTTATGTCTATGCGGGCTATCCCGTCTTTGTCCATGTTCTGGGCCTCTTCGTCAACCGAACACTCCAAAAACAGTCGGCAGAGCCTTTCGTTACCATTCTTATCGCTGCTTTCAATGAGGAAAGGCATATTGCGGCAACCATCGACAACAAGTTGTCCCTGGAATATCCCGCGGATCGCCTGGAAGTCATTGTCATCTCCGACGGCTCCACGGACAGAACCGATGAAATCGTAAAAAACTTCCCCGACGGGAACCTGCGCCTGCTTCGGCAGGAGCACCGCTCCGGCAAGACGGCGGCCCTCAACCAGGCCGTTCCCCTCGCCAAAGGGGAAATACTGGCTTTTTCCGACGCCAATTCCATCTGGGCTGCCGATGCGCTGTGCCGTCTGACGGCCAATTTCGCCGATCCTGGGGTGGGTTATGTCACGGGGAAGATGGTCTATACCAATCCCGGAGGAAGTCCGGTCGGGGAGGGCTGCTCCACCTACATGAAATACGAAAACTTCCTGCGCGCCGCCGAAACCCGCATCGGCTCGATAGTCGGCGTGGACGGCGGCATTGACGCGGTGCGCAAGGAACTTTACCGGCCCATGAATCCCGACCAGTTGCCCGATTTCGTCCTCCCCTTGCAGGTGGTGGCCCAGGGGCGCCGGGTGGTGTATGAGCCTGCCGCGCTTCTCCGGGAGCCCGCCCTCAAGGAGGCCGGAGACGAATACCGGATGCGGGTCCGGGTGTCGCTGCGGGCCTTCTGGGCCCTGTTCGATATGCGTCATCTTTTGAATCCGCGGACTGATCCCCTCTTCGCCTGGCAACTCTGGTCCCATAAGGTTTTGCGCTATCTCTGCTTTTTCTTCCTCGTCTGTGCCTGGTTCTGTAATGCCCTGCTGTGGAATTCCGGTTCCTTCTACCGGGTATTCTTCGTTCTGCAGAATATGGCCTATATCTGCGCCGGCGCCGCTCCCCTGTTGAGCAGCGAGGGATTTGTGGGCCGCCAGTTGAACTTCTTCCGCTATTTTTTCCTGATCAACCTGGCTGCCGCCCATGCCCTGGTAAAATTTATCATGGGCAGGAAGCAGGTGATGTGGGCACCGAGAAAGGGATAAAAACATTTCCTGATGGTCAACCGATTGCTCGGTGCTGCTCCTTAGCCTTCCTTTTGTGAAAACATGTTAAGGATATTTTTTTGAAAGTCAGGCGCCTTGCTTAAGTGAGCAAATTTTTTTCCAGCAACCAGTTTGTGAAAGCCCCACGGGAAACGCCATCCAAAAATTCATAGTAGAGAAATCAACAAGAACGAGCAAACCGGTTTTACCTCCTAAAATAGAGGGAAAGGTTTGGTACGATGCCTCCTTTTTTTGTCGGGATATTTTGGTTGCTTTGCTGTAAGGAGATTTTGCAATGGTGGATTATGTGATCATCGGCGGTGGCATTATCGGGTTGAATATCGCCCGGGCCGTCAAAGAACAGCTACCTGACGCCCGCGTGGTATTGATCGAAAAGGAGGAGGATGTCGCCCAGCACAGCAGTGGGCGCAACAGCGGGGTATTGCATGCCGGATTCTATTACACGGCCGATTCCCTAAAGGCCAGGTTCACCAGGGAGGGGAATGCCAGGCTGCAGAATTTCTGTGCTGAACGGCGACTGCGAATCAACCGTTGCGCCAAGGTGGTCGTGGCCCGGAATGAAGAAGAAATCAGCGGTCTGGAAGAACTCAAACGGCGGGGAGACATCAATGGAGTGGAACTGGAGTGGCTCAAGGCCGATGAATTGGCCCGCCGTTACCCCGAAGCGAAAACCTGCCGAAAGGCGCTTTTTTCTCCGACTACGGCGACCATCGATCCGGTGGAGGTGACCAGGGAATTTCGCAAACTCATCCAGGAAATGGGTGTCGAGGTGCGTACCGGCGTCAAGTATCTAAGGCGAAGCGGGGAGAACGCTATCCTCACATCCAAGGGGCCTATTGCATATCGGAAGCTTGTCAATGCTGCCGGCCTCTATGCCGATAAGATCGCCCGAGATTTCGGCTTCGCGAAACATTTTGTCATCATTCCGTTCAAGGGAATTTACCTCAAGGACAGGGAAAACCTCGCCGGTATCAGCACCAACATCTATCCCGTCCCCAATCTGGCCAACCCCTTTCTGGGGGTTCACTACACCCTGGCAGTTGGGGGGGAAGGCAAGATCGGGCCGACGGCCATTCCTGCATTCTGGCGGGAAAACTATCAGGGTTTGGAAAATTTCAATGTGGCGGAGTTCGGGCAAATCCTTTATTACGAGGCCAAGTTGTTCTTGACCAATGCCTTCGGTTTTCGCGACCTGGCCTTTTCCGAGGTGCGTAAATACGCCAAAAGCCACTTCCTCAAACTTGCCGGCCGTTTGACCAACAACCTCAATCATGGCGGGTTCCAAGAGTGGAGCGCCCCCGGAATCCGCGCCCAGCTTCTCGATATCGACACCCTGGAACTGGTTCAGGATTTCGTCGTCGAGGGGGGAGGGACGTCAACCCATGTCCTCAATGCCGTCTCTCCCGCCTTGACCTCTTCCATGCCTTTTACGGAGTGGGTGGCTGAGCACTGGGTATTGAGAACGGGAGATGTCTCTCTTTGAAAATCATTCCCTGGGACCTCATAGGATTTTTTGTTTACAAAACCAATAAAAAAACCTTTGAGAATATACTCATAGCCTTAGCAAAAAAAATAAAAGATCTTCAGAATTAATTTAAATCAAAATTTGTTTTCCAAGAAATTTCTTTTTAAGAATAAACACCACGAATGATTGGCAGAAAAGACATAATTTTTTTAGGATCAATATGTTTTTACGCAGCAAATTCCATTTATTAAACAAGTCATTTTTTAGGTTTACCAATATATATTTTTTATAAAATAAATAAAAACATTTTTGTTAAATACAATTCCCA
>JAAYDE010000137.1 GCA_012729375.1 Deltaproteobacteria bacterium
AACGTATCCTTGATTATCTGGATACCCAGATAGCCTGTCTCGAAAACCCGCGCACTCGGGGTAAGGCATTGTCCGGTCCTCTTGGGGAACTTTGGCGTTACAGGGTTGGAGATTTTCGGGTCATCTGTCATATTGAGGATGACAGGATGCGAATTTTGGTCATCACCACCGGGCATCGTAAGAATATCTACAAATAGTGGCCCGATCCCCAACTACCGCTGGCCGATTTTTCCCACTATTCAAGTCGTCAACCCAACCCTTCTTCCTGTTCGTCTTATCCCCCATGCCATGGGATGCCCAATTTCGGGGAATATTTGTTGATTAAATTTAGTAATTACACATTTCAGGCCATGCCCGCAGTGTGTAATAAATTTTTTAGGGATGGCTTAAATTGTCCAAAACAGGCCATGCCGGGAATGGGTATTCATCTCTCCTCACCTTTTGCCACTACATCGATCAGGATATCGAGCATTTCAGCGGCGAGTTTGCGGCGGTCGTACCTGGGCGCGGCGGCGAGGGCGTTCTCCCGGAAGCGGCGGTAATTGTCGGCATCCTCTTTCATGAGGGTCAGACCGGCCACCAGAGCCGTTGGGTTTTCCGGCTCGAAGGGGATGCCGGCCTCTTCCCGGCGGACGATTTCGGCCGACTCGCCGGCCACGCCGTGAAGCACCGGTATCCCCATGCCCATGCCTTCGAAGAGTTTGGAAGGGATGACCGTTTCAAACAGGGGGGTTTTCCGCAGGTGGATGATGGCAACGTCAAGGAGTGACCAGTAGCGGGGGACCTCCTCCTTGGGGACGGAATCGAGGAAGAGCAGATTATCCAGGCCCATGGCGGCGGCTTTGGCCTTCAGTTCTTCCTTGCGGGCGCCGTGGCCCAGCAGGATGAAGCGGTAAGCGCCGCCGCCAGGCCGCTTACGGATCGTCTCGGCGGCTGCCAAAATCGTCTCCAGGGCGTGGGCCATGCCGTGGGTGCCGATGTAGCCGGCGACGAATTTCCCCGCCAGACCCAACTCGGCGACCAGCTCCGGATCCTTGGGATGGGGCGCGAAGCGGGACAGATCGACGCCGTTGGTGACCACATGGACCTTGCCCGGGTCGATGCCCCGCCCGATCAGGTTGCGGCGGAAGGAGTGGGTCACCGAGACGACAGCCGCCGCCCGGCGATAGAGAAAAAGCTCCAGCCGCTCGAAAAACCGGATGGCCGCCGAATCCTTCATGGCGCCGACGGCCTTGATCGATTCCGGCCACAGATCGCGCAGTTCGAAAACGAACGGCGTCCTCTTCAGACCAGCCGCCAGCCAACCGGCGCAGGCGGCGAAAAATTGGGGGGAGGTGCCGATCACCAGATCCACCTTGCGAACGAAAGGAGCGGCCAGGGTCGCGGAGGCCATGTAGCTCAGGTAATCCAGAATCCGCCGCAGAAAACCCTCGTTGGCGGTGATGAAGGTCCACACCCGGATGACCCGGATGCCATCCATCTCCTCCCGCTGCCAGAGGCGATTGCGGTAGCCGTCATAGACCCGGCCCTGGGGGAAGTTGGGCGCGCCGGTGATCACGGTGACCTGATGCCCCGCTTTCACCCATTCCCGGCAGTGCTCGAAGGTGCGGCTGGCCGGGGCGTTGACCTCCGGGGGAAAATTGTCGCTCAAAAAAAGAATGTGCATGCTTTTCAGTCCATAAAAAAAGGAATCAGGGCAATTTTCAGAGGGGGCACTGGGTCGGCCAAACCCATTCAAAACCAAATCCCCCTCGTTCCCCCTTTCACAAAGGGGGAGGCACTTCAGTCACCCGTCACCCGTCACTTGTCACTTGTCACCCGGCGAATCCCAGGAAAAATAAACCTCCGCCTCGGCCCCGTCGAGAACGATTTCCAGGCAGCAGGTCGGCAGGCCGGCATTGAATTCGGGATGGTAAGTGGATGGAACCAGCCGGGGAAAGCCCCGCGCCACCCGGAAAGCGAATGCCTCGCCGCCGAGCAGGGACCCCTTCCCCGTCCCGTCTTGATTCAGAACCACCTCTACCTCGGGATGGAAGCGGCAGCGGGCTACCGCTTCGCGAAAGCCGCCCTCGATCCGGTCGCGGATAGACAAACCACTCGCGGTCAACCGCCACTCCCGGCGGTGGAGCGGTCGTCCCGGCAGCCGCCGGTAGCCGTCATGAGCACAGCAAACCACCAGTTCCCGATCCGTTTGCGCGGTTTTCAGGTCGAGGGGCCGCGCCCGCCGCCCCACCCGGAAGCCGCCCCATACCTCCGAGGAATCGGCTCCGTCAAGGCAGGCCGTATTGTGGGCGGCGGTTCCCCGCTGGCGCTGCCGTTCGGCGTTCTTCTCATAGGTGGAGGTGCCGCTGTCGACAATAATCCGCCGCCCGAACAGGGAGAGCTCGAAGGTCAGGGTGTCGGCGTGGGCGTGGCCGGGGATGTAGTCGGCGCCGATGGGCGCGGCGTCGATAAAGAGCACCGCCCGGCCCTTTTCGCAGCGGATGTAGCCGGTCTCCGGAAAGCGGGTCAGCGCCGTAGCGGCGTGGGTTATCTCCCCCAATCCCAGGCGCCGGGCATAGGCGTCCACGGCGCGTTGGCCGGGAGCGACACCGAAAGCCGCGTCGTTGAAGAGGACGATACCCCCGTCGGGATGGCTCATCACCTCCAGCCAGGTGCGCATCAGGGAGATCGCGAACAGCCACTCCTCTTCGGGCTTGTGCCCGTAGACGACAAAAAGATTCAGCAGATCGAGAAGATCCTCCAGAAAAATAGCGTGGTACAGAGGACTACGTTCGAAATGGCCGCCGTCGGCGAGAACCTGCTCGCCGATCTCCCGGCGCACGATGGCCAGTCCCTTTCTCAGCCAGCCCTCGGCTTCCTCCCCTTCGAAGAAGAGCCCGGCGAAGACCAGGGCCTTGGCGTTGGCCCAGAGGTGGTTGCCGAGCAGATGGTATTCCGGCCGCCGGTAAAGCAGGCGGATCTGGACACCGAGGCTGTCGACAGCTTCCGGGGGGAGTTCATTGCCGCTCAAGACCCACTTGATCCAGTTGACGGCACGCAGAGAGATGGGATAGGGCTCCCAGCCGTTGCCTTCGCCGGGGGGATTTTCCGCCACCCAGCGGCGGATGAGATCAAGATGCCATGCCCGGCGCTGTGCGCTCCCCTCGGCGGTAAGGTCGTCGAAATAGTGGAGATTGTAGAGCCACAGCTTGGTTTGACGCGGGTCGTTCCAGCCGTCGGGGGCGGCCACCTGCCCTTCCTGGTTGAGAAAGCGGAAGCGGTTCGGCCCCGGCATGGCGGCCGGCTTGGCTATCGGCGCGGTCCAGGCGCCGAGCCGGGGGCGCAGCGGCGGCGCCGGGCGCGGATCGGGTTTGGGCCGCCACAGCCGGCGCAAGAGCCGGTAACCGATCTGCCGGGGGCGCAGATAGCGGAGGGTGTGGAACAGGCGCAGGAGTTTTTCGAGTCGTGTCAAAATCAAATCCCCCTCGATCCCCCTTTGCAAAGGGGGAAGAAAAACCAAAAGCCACTTGCCTTGATCCCCCCTTTCATAAAGGGGGGTTAGGGGGGATTTCTCAGCCTGCAACAGCAACAACAAATCCCCCCTCCCTCGATGGGAGGGGCCGGAGGAGGGCGAAGCCCGGGCAGCCACGGGTCAAGCCCCCTTCTCAATTCGTCCAGAATCTCTCCTATCGGGCCGGCGGCAACCTGGACAAGATCAATATCCTCGGAGTAGCGTGCCGGAGGCAGGTGGAGTTTATAAAGCGCTGTCCCGCCCCGAAAAGCAAGGTTTGCCCTTAAAAGAGGCTTGCTGAATATCTCGACCAGCGCCCGACAGATGATCAAGTCCTGTTCGACCTGGGAAGGCTGCGGCCACGGCGCATTCTTCCGCCAGGCCGTGATATGCGCTCGCGGTATCAAACCTCAGCCTCCACTTCGACGTTCACAAAAACCCGCCAGCAATTGTCGAATTTGACTCCTTGCAAACCGACCGATGGCAAAAGCGGGGTGCGAACCGGGTTTTTATCCAGCACATATTCGGCCAGAGGTTTGGCGATTTCCGATGCCCCTATCAGAGTCAGCAAAAACCCTAATCTTTGTCCCCAGGCGAGTGGGGACAACTCGGCCAATTCCACCAGTTTCCCGGGATCGATCTTCTCGACCAACTCGGTCAAGACAGTAGCGACATTGTCCAGCCAGCCACACTGCTTGTAATAGCCGACCAGGTCAAAGGCCGTGGCCTCAGGGGTTGACAGTTTCAAGATCCCCGCAGGAGTGTTGCGGGGTTGGGTCGGAATGGCATCGGCATTTTTTCTGACGATAAAATCGACTCTCACCCGGCCGCATTCAATTTTTCTTCTGGGTTTGGATACCACGACCTGAAAAACCTGAGGGCGCTGATGGGCGGCGCCATGATACTGGGCCGCACTAAGCAGTCCCGCGTAATAGGCTTCCCCCAAATGGGCCATCATATCGGGGATAAACTGCTCTGCGGGAAGACAAGCCATGGAACGATACTCAGGGGGGACAATGACGTAAAAGCCCCGTAAAGGCA
>JAAYDE010000020.1 GCA_012729375.1 Deltaproteobacteria bacterium
ACCCTTGCCGGCGCCATCACCTACCTGGCCCACATGGCCCAATGGGCGGCCATTTTCGGCGGCGGCGGCAGCGACGATGAAGGGGGCCATCCGGCGATTCTCATCCTCATGGCGATTCTGGCGCCGATCGCGGCGATGCTGGTGCAGATGGCCGTATCCCGTTCCCGGGAGTACGCGGCGGACAAAAAGGGCGCCAGGTACTGCGGCAATCCCCAATTCCTGGCCAACGCCTTGCGCAAGCTGGAGATGGCCAACCGGCGCGCGCCGATGCCCCGTGCCAACGAGGCCACGGCGCACATGTTCATCGTCAATCCGTTGAGCGGCAAAGGGCTGACCTCCCTTTTCTCCACCCATCCCCCCGTCGAGGAGCGCATTCGCCGCCTGGAAAGCATGACCGTGCTGTAAACCATCCGCCAGGGATTTTTTTCACGGCAGGGGCGTGGTCGGGACGCCCCTGCTTTTTTTCGCTACGGTGACGCAGCATGACACACAACAATGGACAAGATGCGGCTAAACCGCCAGGTCGCGATCCGCGGCGGATCGCCTGTGACGTATTGGCCCGGGTGGAACAGGGGGCTTTTGCCGATCTGGCTCTCGATGCCGCCCTGTCTCAAGCCACCGCGTTGGACCCCCGGGACCGGGCGCTGGCCACGGAACTGGTCTATGGGGTGCTGCGCTGCCGGGGCCGCCTCGATTTCGCCCTGGCTCCTCTCAGCCGCCAGGCTTATGCCCGCCTCGAGCCGGCGCTGCTGCGTATCCTGCGCCTCGGCGCCTATCAGCTTCTCCAACTGGACCGGATTCCAGCACACGCCGCCGTCCATGAGACGGTGGAACTGGCCAAGCAAAGCGGCCTGGAGCGCGCCGCCGGCCTCGTCAACGGCATGCTCCGCTCTCTGATCCGGGTCCGGGAACGGCTGGTGTGGCCCGATGCGGAAAGGGAGCCCGCGGAGCATCTGGTCCATGCCCTGTCTCTTCCCCCGTGGCTGGCCGGGCGTCTGCTCCGCCAGCTTGGCGCCGCACAGGCGCTGGCCGCCGGGGCTTCCTTCATGAGCGCCGCGCCGCTGGTGCTGCGCGTCAACAGTCTGTGCGCCGATCGGGAGTCCGTGCTGGAAGAATTGCGCCGCGAGGGCTGCACGGTGGCGGCCACGCGCTTCGCGGAGGAGGGGATTCGCGTCCTCGAGCGGGGCGATAAGAGCATCCAAAGCTGGAAGGAGGAGGGACGTTTCCAGGCCCAGGACGAGGCCAGCATGCTGATTTCCCATCTCCTCGAGCCGCGGCCGGGGGAGCGGATTCTCGACGCCTGCGCGGCTCCCGGCGGCAAAACGACCCACCTGGCGGCGTTGACCGGCAACCGCGCCGCCCTGGTCGCCTGCGATCTCTACCCGTCCCGTCTGCGTCTGGTGCGGCAGGGGGCGCAACGCCTCGGCTGCCGGGGCATCGACACCCTGGTGCGGGACTGGGCCGGGGAATCCGCCGGGCCGCCGCAGGGGTTCTTCGACCGGGTTCTGGTCGACGCCCCCTGCAGCGGCCTCGGGGTGTTGCGGCGCAATCCGGAAATCCGCTGGCGGCGCACCGAGGAGGAAATTGCCCAGCTGGCGGCCCTGCAGAAAACCATTCTCGCCCGTACCGCCCCCCTGGTCCGCCCCGGCGGCACCCTGCTCTACTCGGTCTGTACCTTCACCGCCGAGGAGACCGACGGCGTGGCCGCCGCGTTCCTCGCCGCCCATGGCGATTTCCGCCCCGTCGATATGCGTCCCCTGGCTCCTTGCGGCTGGCTGCCCCTCTTCGACGGAGACGGGCGTCTGCGCACCTGGCCGCACCGCCATGACGGCATGGACGCCTTTTTCGCCGTCCGCTTCCAGCGCCGGGAGAAGGACAGCCGATGATCCCCGGTGCCGATCGGATCGAGGATATCCTGGGCCGCTATCAATGCCGGGAAATCCCTTCCTCGGGAAGGAACCGGGCGGCGGTGCTGGTGCCGCTCTTTTTCAAAGAAGGGGAGGGGCATCTTCTGTTCACCCGGCGCACCGATCACCTGCCCCATCATCGCGGCGAGATCTGTTTTCCCGGCGGCGAGCGGGACGCCGGGGATGCCGATTTGGCGGCCACCGCCCTGCGCGAAACGGAGGAGGAGATCGGCCTGCGCCCCGCCGATGTGCGCCTTCTGGGCCGCCTCGACGATTTCGTCACCCGCTTTCATTTCCATGTCGCCCCCTTCGTCGGCCTGGTTCCCTATCCCTACCCCTCGCGGATCAATCCCCACGAGGTCGCCGAGGTGATCGAAATCCCCCTGCGCCTTCTCGCCGACCCGGCCGTTTTCCGAAGCGAAAAGCGCCTGGTGGACGGGCGCCTCGTCGAGCTCTGTTTTTTCGAACTGAAGGAGTGTCTTATCTGGGGGCTGACCGGCGCCATCCTCCACCAGTTCCTCCAGCGCACCGGCTGTCTTGCCGGTGGATGAAACCTCGGCAGACCTTTTTTTCGGCTCTTGTATCGGCAGGAATAGTCTGCTAACGTCGATGTGGCTTTCTTAATTCCTTGACGGAAAGAGGGAGACCCCGCCATGTTCAGGAATCTGAGTCTGCTGACCAAGATGACCCTGGTCATCGCCCTCGTGCTCCTGTCCTTTTTTTCCCTGGCCAACTATCTCGACTATCGCCGGGAGACGGAACAGGGAATCGGCAACGCGGTGGAAAAGGCGCGGCTTTTGTCCCTTGGGGCGATCCACGCCCGCGAGTATCTTTCCGATCACTATGAACGGGGCCACATTGTTCTTTCCGAACAGCGTTTCGGTCTGATCCCGGTGGTCGCCTCGGGGCGCATCGGCCAAAAGGCGGCCGACGACATGGGCTACCGCCTGCGCCAGGTGTCGAACCGCTTCCGTAATCCGGACAACGCGCCCGACGCCTATGAAAAGGAAGGTCTGAGCCGGCTGCAGGGGGAGGCGGAACGGGAGGAGGCCTATGACATGACCACCATCGACGGCCGGCCGGTGCTTCGCTACCTGCGCCCCTTCCGCGCCAAACTGAGCTGCCTGCAGTGTCACGGCCGCCCCGAAAATGCTCCCGATTTCATCCATGCCACCTATCCCGCCGAAACCGACAACGCTTATTACTATCAAACGGGGGAACTGATCGGCGCCGCTTCCATCATCATCCCCATGGAGCAGGTGCAGGCCGGAATCCGCCGGGCCATGCGCGCCGATATGCTGCAGCGCATCGGCATCTTCGCGGCTTTGGTCGCGGCCTTGAGCCTGCTCACCCGCAAGGTCGTGGTGCGCCCCCTGCGGCGCCTGGCCGGGGTGATCCGCGAAGTGATCCACACCGGACAATTCCATAGGAAACTGACTCCCGGCGGCAAGGACGAGATCGGTTCCCTGATCGCCACCTTCGACGAGATGGTCGACCGGCTGCGGGAACAGTCGGCGGTTCTCGAAGAGTCGGAGCACCGTTTCCGGGTGCTGACCGAAACCGCCCGGGACGCCATCGTTTCTTTCCTCGCTAACGGCCAGATCATCCTTTTCAACCGCCAGGCGGAGATTATCTTCGATTACCGCCAGGGGGACATTCTCGGTGTGCCGGTGGATCGCCTCATTCACGAGGATTGCGCCCTGTTGCGCGGCGGCGTGGCGGACTATCTGCGCGACAACGCCGATACGGCCATTTCCGGGCTGCAGCGGATCGTGGCGCGGCGCCGGGACGGCAGTCCGCTGGCCCTGGAGTTCTCCCTCTCCATGGCCGAGTCCGATGGGCGGATTTTCTATACGGCCATCCTGCGTCCCACGACAAGGGACAAGGTGAAAAACGGACCGAACCCCTTGTCCTAAGAAAAAGATGAGTCGGACGATGGATGCGCAGCGCAGAGAACGGTTTTTCGGACTTCTGGCGGAACGGGTGGTGGTCGGCGACGGCGCCATGGGCACCCTCCTGTTCAGCCGCGGCATCGCTCCGGAGAGCTCCTGCGAAGGGCTCAACCTGACCGATCCCGACCTGATTTACCTCGTCCACCAAGAGTATGTCGAGGCCGGTGCGCAACTCATCGAGACCAACACCTTTCGCGCCAATGTCCTCTGTCTGTCTACCTTCGGCCTGGGCGGCGAGACCCGCCGCGTCAACCGGGAAGGCGCCCGGCTGGCCCGCAAGGCGGCAGGGGACGAGGCCTTCGTGGCCGGCTCGGTGGGACCGCTGCCCCGCGCTGCCGAAGCCGGCGGGCTGACCCGGAAGCGCCGGGAAGCGGTTTTCCGGGAGCAGATGGAAGCCCTGCTCGACGGCGGCGCGGATCTTCTTCTGCTGGAAACCTTCACCTCCCTGGATGAGCTTGAAATCGCCGTGGGTGTCGGCGTTTCCCTGGGGGTTCCCCTGATCGCCCAGATGGCTTTTTTCGAAGGGGCCAGGACCCGCGAGGGGTTTTCCGCCGCGGCGGTGGCCCGGCGTCTCGACCGCTCGGGGATCGCCGTTCTCGGGGCCAACTGCGGCGCCGGTCCCCACGACATGCTCGAGGTGGTGAAAAGCCTGGCCGCCGCCACCGACCTTCCCCTGTCCATCTTCCCCAACTCCGGCTTTCCCCAGCGCCTCGAAGGGCGCAGCGTCTATCTGGCTTCCCCGGAATACTTCGCCGCCCGCGGCCGGGAACTGGCGGAGAACGGCGCCGCCCTCGTCGGCGGTTGCTGCGGCACGGCGCCGGAGCATATCCGCGCCCTGGCCGGGGCACTCAGCGGCCTTCAACCTGTGGCGCGGCCGCCGGGGCGGCGTGCGCAGGTGGTTCCCCGCCCGCCGCCCCGGCAGGCAAGCTCCGGGCGGCCCTCATTCCTGGCCGATTGGGGCCGGCGTCCGGTGATCGCCGTCGAACTCGATCTCCCCCGCGGCCTTAACGCCGCCAAGGTGATGGCCGCGGCGCGGCGCCTCGCCGGCGCCGGGGTGGCGGCGATCAACCTGGCTGAAAACCCCCTGGCGCGGATCCGCATGGGCAACATCGCCCTCGGCTGCCGCATCCAGGAAGAGACCGGGGTGCCGGTGATCATCCATGTGACCGGGCGTGACCGCAACCTCCTCGGCCTTCACTCGGCG
Source organism: Deltaproteobacteria bacterium (assembly GCA_012729375.1). Classification (GTDB taxonomy): domain Bacteria; phylum Desulfobacterota; class Desulfuromonadia; order Desulfuromonadales; family JAAYDE01; genus JAAYDE01. The sequence goes on from JAAYDE010000020.1 coordinate 5,064, forward strand.
CTGATGGGGGCCCATCTTCTCGGCATCCGTCATGTTCTGGCGGTAACCGGCGATCCCATTGCCATGGGGGAGGCCAGCGGGGCCAGCGACGTCTTCGATGTCACCTCCCTGGGGCTGCTGCGCCTGGTTTCCTCCCTCAACGAGGGGAAAACCTTTTTCGGTGCCGAGGTGCCGGGGCATACGGAGTTTATCCTTGGCGCCGCCCTCAATCCCAATCCCGCCGACCTCGACGAACAGTGGCGGCGTTTGGCCAAAAAGATCGATGCCGGCGCCCGCTTCGTGCAGACCCAGCCGGTTTTTTGCGCGAAGGTTCTCGAGAGGTTGCTGATAAAGGCCCGTTCCCTGGCCATCCCTTTGTTGGTTGGTATCATGCCCCTGGTCGGGGAGCGCAACGCCGAGTTTCTCCACAACGAGGTTCCCGGCATCACCATTCCCGAGGCGGTGCGGCAGCGCATGAGGGGAAAGAGCGGCGAGGAGGGGATGGCGGAAGGCCTGGCCGTGGCCCGGGAACTGATCGATCTGGCCCGGGACAAGGCAGGAGGGTTCTACCTTATCCCCCCCTTCGGCCGGGTGGAGGCGGCGCTGGCGCTGATGGAGCATATCCGCGGCCGGGTGGGCCGCTGAAAAGGAGTCAAGAATGAGTGTGGTAACAAGGATCGGCCTGGCGCTGGCGGCGGTGGGGGTGCTCGTTGCCTGTTCCATGCCGATGATGGAAAAGGGCAATCAGCTCGAGGTGTCGGTGCGGGAATACCTGCAGCGGCTGCGCTGGAAAGATTATTACGGTGCCGCCGCCTTCATGAAGGAGGAGCACCGGGAGGATTTTCTGAAGCGGATAAAGGCCGTCGACGGGCTCAACCTGGTCAACGTCACCCTCGTTCACATGGAACGGGGCGCCAACCAGGAGGAGTTTCAGACCGTGGTGGTCATCGAGTACTACATTCTTCCCTCCCTCGCCCTCAAGGAAAAAGAACTGCGCCAAAAATGGGTGATCGTCCGCCCCGAGTCCTGGGGCTCCATGGCCGCTTGGATGATCGATTCCCCCTTTCCGGGATTCCCCTGACGACGGGGCGGCCTCTTTTTCTGCAAAGTGACGGGCCTTGCGGCAGCCCGCAGCGGCCCGTCCTTTTTCCTCCCCAAGGGTCGTGGCTTCTTCACTCCTTCCTGTCTCAAAAACTGTTTACAGCCATAGAACATTGTTTTATAAAAAGAGAGGGGCGTTTTCACATCCGTGCTGGCACTTAAAAAAAGATAAATATCGGTTACTAATCACCAGTCACCAGTCACTGGTTTTAGTGTTCTGTGGTAAAGGCTTTTGAATTTGCTTTTATCGCCACCAGCTACGAGCTGTTTTTTTTTGGACTGAAAAATCTTTTTTCTTTATAATTCCCAACCCCGGACTAAGGGAAATCGCCCCGGAATCCGGGGAACCCGTTGTCAAACCGCCAGTCCAGGAGCCGCGATGTGCCAGTGTGAAGCGAAGGATTTCGAGAGGATCGACGCCATTGTCAAGCGGGTCGGCAGCGATGCCACCAAGGCGATACCGGTCCTCCAGGAAATCCAAAAGGAATTCCATTACATCCCCCTTAAAGCCATGGAAAGGATCGCCGCGACCACGGAGATGACCGAGGCCCAACTGTACGGGGTGGCGACCTTCTATTCCCAGTTCCGCCTCGCCCCGGTGGGGCAGAAGATCATCAAGGTCTGCCACGGCACCGCCTGCCATGTCGGCGGCGCCGAGGGCCTGACGGAAGCCCTCGAGGCCAGGCTCGGCATCAAGGACGGTGAAACCACGGCGGACATGAAATACACCCTCGAGTCGGTGGCCTGCCTCGGCTGCTGCTCCCTGGCGCCGGTGGTGATGGTGGGGGACAAGGCCTTCGGCAAACTGGACAGGAAAAAAGCGGTCCACATCATTGACGATCTGGAAAGCGGGGGAGAATCCCGGTGAGCGAGACGAGAAAAACCCTCATGGTGGGCATGAGTTCCTGCAACATCGCGGCCGGCGCCGAGGATGTCTACGGGATCATCAAAGAAGAAATGGCCGCCGGACTCCAGGCGGACCTGGCCATAACCGGCTGCCTGGGGCTTTGTTTCTGCGAACCCCAGGTGTGGGTTATCGACGGTGATGGCCGGAAACATCTGTATGTCAATGTCACCGGGGAGCGCATTCGGCGGATTGTGCGGGAACACGTGGCGGGGGGGCGCCCGGTGACGGACTGGGTCGCCGATCTGGACCAGGGACCGACGGCCCAGCTGCTCGGCAAGCAGCGGCGCATCGTGTTGGCCAACTGCGGGCGCATCAATCCCGAAAGGATCGACGATTATCTGGCCCAGGGCGGCTATCAGGCCCTGGCCGGCGTGCTCCGCGACAACAAGCCGGCGGCGGTCATCGACGAAATCCTCGCTTCCGGCCTGCGCGGAAGAGGGGGGGGCGGATTCTCCACCGGCCTCAAATGGCGTTTCGCCTTCACCAACAGGGCCCCTAAGAAGTATGTGATCTGCAACGCCGATGAAGGGGACCCTGGCGCTTTCATGGACCGCACCGTGTTGGAGAGCGATCCCCACGCCGTTCTGGAAGGAATGGCCATCGGCGCTTTCGCCACCGGCGCCGACGAGGCCTACATCTATTGCCGGGCCGAGTATCCCCTGGCTGTCAAGCGCCTCGAGCTGGCCATCGCCCAGGCACGGGAGAAAGGGTTTCTGGGCCGGAAAATCCTCGGCGGGTCCTTCTGTTTCGATGTCCATGTCAAGGAAGGGGCGGGGGCGTTTGTCTGCGGCGAGGAGACGGCGCTGATCGCCTCCATCGAGGGGCGGCGCGGAATGCCGCGGATCCGGCCGCCGTTCCCGGCGGAGGCGGGCCTCTTCGGCAAGCCGACCACCATCAATAACGTCGAGACCTGGGCCAATGTGCCATGGATCATCCGCCATGGCGCCACCGCCTTCGCCGCCCAGGGCACGGAGAAGTCCACGGGGAGCAAGGTCTTCGCCCTGGCCGGCAAGATCAAGCGGGGCGGCCTGGTCGAGGTGCCGATGGGGATCACCCTGCAGGAAATCATCCATGACATCGGCGGCGGCACCGGCAGCAAGCGCCGGGTTAAGGCGGTGCAGATGGGGGGGCCCTCCGGCGGCTGCGTCCCCAGCGAGCTTTTCGACACGCGCATCGATTACGACGAGGTGGTCAAGACCGGCGCCATCATGGGCTCCGGGGGCATGGTGGTCATGGACGAGACCACCTGCATGGTGGATGTGGCCCGCTATTTCCTCAATTTCACCCAGCTGGAATCCTGCGGGAAATGCACCTTCTGCCGCATCGGCACCACCCGCATGCTGGAGATCCTGACCCGCATCTGCCGCGGCGCGGGGCGGCC
>JAAYDE010000138.1 GCA_012729375.1 Deltaproteobacteria bacterium
AGCCAAGGAAGCAGTCGCGCCCAAGAAAGAAGTGCCGACTTTGGTTCTTCCGAAAAACATGGATTAAGGAGACCCTGCCTGGATAAACGCGAAATCAGGGTTTATCCAATTGTTGAACTGAAAAGCCTCGGGCGCCATACCCGAGGCTTTTCAGTTCAAAACCGCATGTTTTTTTGTTCATCACAAGCACACCCCGCATCGCCGGCACTTTTCACTGCAAGGACCACTTAACTCCCCACGCAATCCCTTCTCATACTCGTCCCACAGGTATTGCCGGGTCACTCCGCTGTCAATCACTTCCCAAGGGAATATCTCATCTTTCTCCCTTTGCCGATGGATATGAAAATTCGCGTCCACTCCCGCTTCCCGGCATGCCTGGCGGAGATTCTCCCCCCGGCTCAGGGGTATCAGCGCCCGCGCCGCCCGCCGGTCGGCACGGGACAGAAAGGCCTGCAGCTGGGCGGCGCGCAGGGATTCGAAATGGACCTCGGCGCCGGCCAGCTTGCCAACACGGGTGCGGATGGCCTTGCTCCGCGCCTTCAGGATCGACAGGGGCGCCATTCCGGCCCACTGAAACGGAGTAAAGGGTTTGGGAATGAACGGATTGACCGAGAGGGACAGGTTGCCGAGCCGGCCCAGCGTTTTGCTCTCCGCCAGCCACAGGGCGTGAATCTTCTCCACCAGAAGGTTCAGCTCCTCGATGTCCTCCTCTCTTTCCGTCGGCAGTCCGATCAAAAAGTAGAGCTTCAGATTGACGATGCCTGCCGCTGTCGCCATGGCCACGCAGTCGAGGATCCCGCTTTCGTCGAAACCTTTGTTGATGACGTTCCGCAGGCGGGCGCTGCCCGCTTCCGGAGCCAAGGTTAAGGTGCGGTGGCCGCAATCGATGAGCCGGCTCAGCAGCTCCCGATCGAGGCTGTCGATGCGAACGCTGGAAACGGAGAAAGATGCCTGCCGCTGGTGGATTGCCTGGATCAGTTCGGGCAGCCGCGAATAATCGGAAACGGCGGCGCTGACCAGGCCGAATTTGTTGCGGAAGGGAAGAATGGCGTCCATCTCAGCCGCCAGGCCCTGCGGATTTCGCTCCCGGTGAGGAAGATAGACATGGCCGGCAGCGCAGAAACGGCAACCTCTGCCGCATCCCCGGGAGATCTCGAGCAGTCCCATGGAAGCGAACTCGCTGTCCCGGCAAAACAGAAAGGAGCGGCTGGAGGTGCCGTCCAGATCACTCAGCCACTGGCGACGCACCCGCTGCGGGAACCCTGCCAGCGGCTGGCAGGCCGCCACTCTTCCATCTTCCCGGTAGATCACCCGATAGCAGCGCGGCACATAGAAACCCGGCAGAAGGGCCAGGCGCCGCAAAATATCCTCCCGTCCCCCCCCTTCCAGAAGGGCTTCGATCATGACCGGCAGAAGCACCTCGCCTTCGCCAACGGCGAAAATATCCATGATTTCGGCCACGGGTTCGGGATTGAGGAAGGCGGTTACCCCGCCGCAGACCACCAGGGGATGGCGTTCGCCCCGCTCCGCGGCAAAAAGGGGAATGCGCCCCAGATCGAAAATGCGGGGCAGGTTGATGTAATCGTTTTCAAAGGAGATGGAGAAACAGATCAGGTCGAAATCGGCCAGGGGACGGCCCGATTCCAGCGCTGCCAGAGCGGGCTTTTTGCCCGCGGCCAGGGCGGCATCCTGGGGATCGGGAAGAAAAAAACGTTCACAAAGAGTGCCCTGGCGGGAGTTGAGAAAGTGATGAACAAACTGGAAACCGAGGTTGCTCATGCCATGGAAATAGGTATTGGGATAGACCAGGGCGACCGCCAGGCGTCCTCCCCAGGAAGGGGCGGGCATCCCTGCCTCGGCGTTTCTGCGGGCGCGCCGCTTTTTATCGAGGAAATCAAAAGTCATGGCACTCATCGGTCAAGGAAGGCGGCCATCGGCAACCGCTGTCCAAAAGGATACTTCATCGTTTGGGTTTCCGGCGCATGTCGGTCAAGAAACTCGCTGATCCGTTCCTCCTGCAAACAGGGCAAACTCTCTTGCCAAGGATCTGGATGCGATCCTGGAAAAAAGGCCGGCCATACGGAACCAGCCTCTTTGATCATTATAGGTTACGGCTGACAAAAGAAAAAAGGGGCCATGATTTTCAGCCCCTTTCTTCAGGGATCGGGAACAAAGGATGGACGGAACTCAACAGGCCGGGCGCAAGCCCTTCGGACCAGGCAGAACCTCCCCGTTTTCCACGGCGCAGCCGGACCACCGGCGGGCGACGCCGGCGCCTGGAAGCAACTCCCCGGCGGCCGGAGAACTTTTTTTAGTCCACCCGCTTGCGCAGGAAGGTCGGAATGTCGAACTCATCCTCCTCGCCCATGGAGTTGGGAGGATTGAAGGAGAAATCAGGTTTTTTGTTGCGCAGGAAGGTCGGCACATCCCGATCCACCCTGCCCAAGGTTTCGATGCGGTTCTTGATCTGGGGATCCACCCGCTTCCCATGTTCAAAAGAAGAACCGAAACCGGTGGCGATGCAGGTGATTTTCATGGCCTCGCCGAGGTTGTCGTCGATGGCCAGACCGATGATGATGTTGGCGTCTTCATGTACCTTTTCATGGATGATGCCGGAGACGACGTCGAATTCCTCCATGGTCATATTGGAGGAACCGGAGATGTTGACCAGCACCCCTTTGGCCCCGGAGATGTCGATATCCTCCAGAAGCGGACTGCTGATCGCCTTCTGGGCCGCCTCGTAGGCGCGCTTCTCGCCTTCGGCGCAGCCGATGCCCATCATCGCCATGCCCCGCTCGCTCATGATCGCCTTGACATCGGCGAAGTCGGCGTTGATCAGGCCGTGGCCGGTGATCAGATCGGAAATCCCCTGGACCGCCTGGCGCAGCACTTCGTCGGAAGGGCGGAAGGCCTCGAGGATGCTGGTGTTCTTGCCGGCCAGACCGAGCAGACGATCGTTGGGGATAACGATCAGGGAATCAACCACTCCCTTGAGGGCGAGCACGCCGTCCTCGGCCTGCTTCATGCGCCGCTTGCCCTCACGGGTAAAAGGTTTGGTCACCACACTCACCGTCAGCGCTCCCACTTCCTTGGATGCCTGAGCGATGATCGGCGCCGCGCCGGTGCCGGTGCCACCCCCTAAACCGGCGGCGATAAAGACCATATCCGCCCCCTGAAGCAGCTCGGCGATACGCTCTTTGTCTTCCATGGCCGCCTCCCGGCCAACTTCTGGGTTGGCGCCGGCGCCCAGGCCACGGGTCAGCTTGCTGCCCAGCTGTACCTTGATCTCGGCCTTGTTGGCTTTGAGTGCCTGGGCATCCGTGTTGGCGGCTATGAAGTCGACGCCGCCAAGCTGCGCGGCAATCATGGTGTTGACGGCATTGCCGCCGCCGCCACCGACTCCGATGACCTTGATTTTGTGCAACTGCTCTACGTTCTCGTCCAGCTCAAACATAACTCCCTCCTCCGTTCCGTCCTGTGACCCCTTGTCCCTGTTTGTCACTCCTGGCTCCCTATCCCGATGCAATTTCTTTTCAGAAAAAATCGCCGAACCATTCTTTCATGCGCCTTACCACCCGGGAAAAGATGTTTTCCTGGCCGATGGAAAAGTTTTTCACCTGCAGGTTCTTGCAGCCATATTTGACGAGTCCCACGCCGGTGGCGAAAGCGGGAGAATTGACGACATCGGTGAGTCCGCCGATTTCCCTCGGGCTACCGATGCGGACCGGCATGTTGAATACCTGCTCGCCCAGTTCCGCCATGCCGGGAAGAAGACAGGTGCCGCCGGTGAGAACGACACCCGAAACGATCAGATCGGCGAAACCGCTGCGCCGGATCTCCTGGTCGGCCAGAGTGAAGATTTCCTCCACCCGCGGTTCGAGAATCTCGGTCAGCAGCTGCCGGGAAAGGGTGCGCGGGGTGCGCCCGCCGACCGAGGGAACCTCGATGGTGTCGTTCTTGTCTACCATGGAGCCGAGAGCGCAGCCATGTTCCCTCTTGATTCTCTCGGCCTCGTTCATCGGCGTGCGCAGGCCTACGGCGATGTCGTTGGTCAGGTGATTGCCGCCGAGGGAAAGGACCGCCGAATGGCGGATCGAATTATCGACGAAAATGGCGATGTCGGTGGTGCCGCCGCCGATGTCGAGGATTGCCACCCCCAGCTGTTTCTCTTCGCTGGTCAGCACCGACTCCGAGGAAGCGAGTTGCTCCAGAACAATATCGGCCACATCGACTCCGGCCCGGTTGCAGCATTTGATGATGTTCTGGGCGCTGGCCACCGCGCCGGTGACGATGTGCACCCGCGCCTCGAGGCGTACCCCGCGCATCCCCAGGGGCTCGGTTATGCCGTCCTGATCATCGACGATATATTCCTGGGGAAGGATATGAATCACTTCGCGATCCATGGGGATGGCAATGGCCTTGGCGGCATCGATGACGCGCCTTACGTCCTCCTGACTCACCTCGCGGTCCTTGACGGCGATCACTCCCTGGGAATTGAAACTTTTGATGTGCCCTCCGGCGATCCCCGTGAAAACAGAACGGATTTCGCAGCCGGCCATCAGCTCCGCTTCCTGCAGAGCCTGCTTGATGGCGGCGACGGTGCTTTCGATGTTGATGACCATCCCTTTGCGCATTCCCTGGGAAGGGCAGCAGCCGATGCCGACGATCTCGAGGCCGTCCCGGGTCATGTTGCCGACGATGGCACAGATCTTCGTGGTCCCGACATCAAGACCCACCACCAAATTGTCCTTGTTGTTAGCCATGGCTGTTTCCCCCCCTTTTGTGGACGCCCCGGGCAAGGTTCACCGGCGATATCGTCCCTTTTTTATTTTCAGAATTGACAGAGCGGCCATTCTCAAATCCGTTCATTTCGCCGACCCCGGCCGGAGCTTGACAATCACCTGGCCCGGCACGTTGAGATCGATCCCCTGCAAAAGCGACAGCCGCGGCTTGAGGTCAGCGTAAATCCGCTCGAGACGGTCCAGTTTGCCGGTAAACAGATCCCGGCCCAGGCGGATCGGCATACCGCCGGCAACGGCGAAAAGATGCAATTCCCCCTGCTGATCCACATGAATCTCGGAGACCTCACCGGAAGTGAAGAAACGCCGCTGACGCAATTCAGCCAGCAATTGGAGAACAGCCGGCATGATTTTCCGGGAGACCTGGGCATCGCTCAGGAACCGTTCCCGATCGATGCCGGTGACGACCGGAAAATCGAGACGGTCTCCCACTTCCAGCAGTTTGAAAGGAGTCCCATCCCCATCAAGATAGTAGAAATGGTCGAGCTTGACCACCGCCAACGGGTTCCGTTCTTCCAGACGTATACGCAACTCCCGGGGAAAAATCCTCTCCACCGCGGCTGTTTTCACCCAGTCGAGGCGCTCGATCCGGAAACCGATCTCCCGCGGATCGATATCCAGGAGATTCATTCCCGGCTTAACCTCGGCGGCCGCCAGAATATCCTCCTCGGAGACACGCAGGTTGTTTTCTACGTAAATCCTCTCCAGACGAAAGATATCCGCCTGACGCAGGTACTTGACTCCGTAAAATCCACCCGTCCCGGCCAGGGCCACCAGAAAAAGGTAACAGGAAACCATCAGAAAGCGTCTTCCGATAGCTTTCCAGTTCCGTTTTTTGCGGACCCTGTTGGCGCTTTTGGCGGCTGGCTTGCGGAAAGTCAGATCGCGCATCCTGTTCTCCGTCGCTAGTTCTCAGACCTTTAGAGAGGCGCCCATCAGCATCCTCGTGACCAGTTCCCCGAAAGAGATGCCGGCGTGCCCGGCGGCCTTGGGCAGAAGGCTGGTTTCAGTCATGCCCGGTATCGTGTTGACTTCCAGGCAATAGAGCCGCCCGCCGCCGAGCATGAAGTCAACCCGCGCCGCCCCCTGGCAATGAAGAGCCTGGTAAGCGGCCATGGCCAGTTCCTGGGCGCGGCGGTAAAGATTCGCATCAATAGGGGCCGGCAAGAGATACTCGGTGCGACCGGCGGTATATTTAGCCACGTAGTCGTAAAATCCGCTCTTGGGACGCACCTGGATAACCGGCAGAGCCTCTCCGTCGAGAACGCCCACGGTGATTTCCTCGCCGGCGATGAACTTTTCCACCAAGGCCCAGCTGTCGAAACGAAAGGCCTCTTCGAGACCGGCGTCAATTTTCCGCCCCTCGGCAATGATGCTGACCCCCAGGGTGGATCCTTCCCGCACCGGCTTGATCACCACCGGCAGCATGGCCTCGATCCTGTTGCGAAAACTTTCGGCATCATCATCCTTTTTGACCACCAGAAAATCGGGGGTCGGAATACCGTGACAAAGAAAAAGCCGCTTGGAAACCTCTTTGTCCATAGCCAGGCTGGAAGCGAGAACCCCGCTGCCGGTATAGGGGATGCGCAGCAATTCAAGGAGTCCCTGAACGGTGCCGTCCTCACCAAAACGGCCATGGAGAGCGACAAAAACCACCTCGACACCCTCATGGATGAGGCGTTCGGCCAAGTCCCGGCCGGGATCGATGGCGAAAGCCTGGTAACCCCCTTGACACAGCGCCTTGAGAACGGCGTTTCCGGTGAGGAGAGAAATTTCCCGCTCTGAAGAAATCCCCCCCATCAGCACCGCGATCTTTTTTTGTTTGAGTTCCTCGACCTTCATCTTCAAAACACTCTTTCTTTAATCCTCATCCTGACCGACAATTTTCACCTCCGGCTCGAGGCGGATACCGCTGCCGCGTTCCACTTCCCGCTGAATCCGCTCCATCAGAACCAGGATATCGGCGGCCCGGGCCTGTCCCAGGTTGACGATGAAGTTGCCATGGATATCCGATATCTTCGCACCGCCGGCCAGAACCCCTTTCAGGCCGGCTTTTTCGATCAATTCCCAAGCTTTGGCGCCGGCGGGATTGCGGAACACGGAGCCGGCGTTGGCCCCCTCGACACTCTGGCTGCGGCGGCGGCAAGCCAGCCGTTCCCGGAGGATTGCCGCCAGCGCGGCGGGCTCTCCCGGTGTCAGCCGAAGCCGGGCCTCCACCGCAATCCAGCCGGCGGTCAATGCCGAGCTCCGGTAGCCGAAGGCCAGGCGCGGCCGCTCCCACAACTCAAAAACCGACCCATCGGTGACCAGGGCGGCCTCGACCAGATCGCCGAATTCCCGCCCCGGCACCCCGGCGTTCATGGCCAGGGCCCCGCCCACCGTGCCGGGGATCCCGTAAAGGAGTTCCAGACCGGCCAGACCCCGCCGGGCCGCCTCTTCGACCAGTCGTCCCAAGGCCACCCCCGCTTCCGCCCTGACCTCGCCGTCGGCAAGAAAATCCAGTCGGTTGAGAGCCGAAGTGGCGATCACCGCGCCACGAACGCCGCCATCCCGGACCAGCAGGTTGCTGCCTCCGCCGAGGACCAGCCAGGGCACCCCTGCGGCGCGGAGCCTATGCAGGGCCGCCAGCAGGTCGTCCCGATCCGCCGGAGCCAGATAGGCGTCGGCAACTCCTCCCACCCGCCAACTGGTATGCCTGGACATCGGCTCATCCAGCCGCAAATCGCCCCGCAATGATCGCCGCAACTTTTCAAAGAACCCGCTGCAAATCTCCTTTTTCGCCACTTAGGCCCCGCAGCGGCGGCGCAGAAACAGGTCGCCGACCTGGTAAACGTTGCCGGCGCCCAGGGTCAGCACCATGTCGCCGGGTTTTACCTCGCTGAGCAGATGTTCCACCGCCTCCTGCTGACCGGGGCGGTATACGCAGTTGCGATGGCCGTGGCGGCTGATTCCTTCGGCCAGGGCGCGGGCGGAGACCCCTTCGATGGCCTCTTCTCCGGCAGGATAGATATCCATCAGGATCAGCAGATCGGCATTATAAAAGGCGGTCAGAAATTCATCGAACAGGGCTTTGGTCCGCGTATAGCGGTGGGGCTGAAACACCACCACCAGGCGGCGCTCCCAACCGGAGCGCGCCGCCGCCAGGGTCGCCTTGACCTCCGTCGGATGATGGCCGTAATCGTCCACCACCATGATTTCTTCATCCTCGTGGCGGATCTGAAAACGGCGCTGCACCCCACCGAAGCCGTTCAAGGCCGCCAGGATATCGTCGAAGGGCAGGTCGAGCTCCCGCGCCACGGCAATGGTGGCCAGGGAATTAAGCACGTTGTGCTTACCCGGCAGATTCAGGGTCACCTCGCCGATCTTCTGCCCCTTGAAGGAAGGCACGAAGGTCGTGGCCAATTGATCGTGACGGATGTCAAAAGCGCAGTAATCGGCCTGGGAATTGAGTCCATAAGTGACGAAACGCTTCTTCACCGCCGGGATGAGAGGCTGCACATTGCTGTCGTCAAGACAGAGCACGGCCAGGCCGTAGAAGGGGATCTTGTTAATGAAGGTGATGAAACTCTCCTTGATATGGTCCATGTCCCGGTAGTAGTCGAGATGTTCTTCATCGATGTTGGTGACCACGGCGATGGTGGGACTGAGACGGAGGAAGGAACCATCCGATTCGTCCGCCTCGGCGACCAGGAATTCCCCCTGGCCGAGCTTGGCGTTGGAACCGAAGGCATCGACGCGGCCGCCGATCACCGCCGTCGGATCGATACCGCAGCGGGACAGCACGGTGGCGACCATGCTGGTGGTGGTGGTTTTGCCGTGGGCGCCGGCGACGGCGATGCCGTATTTCATGCGCATCAGTTCGGCCAGCATCTCGGCCCGGGGGATGACCGGAATGAGTCGCTCCTGGGCGGCGCGCACTTCGGGATTGTCGGCGCGGACGGCGGTGGAGGTGACCACCACATCGGCCTCCTGCAGATTCTCGGGGGCATGCCCCAGAGAGATGCGGCCGCCGAGACGGGCAAGGCGCTGGGTGATCTCGCTTTCACGAAGATCCGAACCGGACACCCGGTAGCCGAGGTTGAGCAGCACCTCGGCGATACCACTCATGCCGATGCCGCCGATGCCGACAAAATGGATATTGCGAATCTTTCCGTACATGATCTTTATTTCCCTTTTTCAGCTGCCGCCGCCCGGCATTCCTGGAGAATCGCCTCGGCAGCCTTCGGTTTCGCCCGGCTGGCCATCGCTGCGCTCATCCGCAGCAGGCGGTCGCGATCGCCAAGCAGTTCGGTGACGGTCGCCGCCAGCCGCTGAGCCGTCAGTTCCTGCTGGGGAATCAGCAGGGCGGCGCCGGCCGTCGCCAGGGCGAGGGCGTTTTGGGTCTGGTGGTCGTTGGCGGCATGGGGAAAGGGAATCAGCACCGCCGGGCGGCCGCTGGCGGTCAGCTCCGCCACCGTGGTCGCCCCGGCCCGGCAGACCACCAACCAAGCCTCGGCATAGGCCGCGGCCATATCGTCGATGAACGGGATCACTTCCACCCCGGCCCATCCCGCCTTGCGGTAACCTTCCCGAACCGCCGCCGCTTCCTCGCCGCCGGTCTGGTGGAGAATGGTCAGCGGAGCGCCCCGCTCTTTGAGCAGGGGCAGACTCTCCGTGACCGCACGATTGAGCGCCTGGGCACCCTGACTGCCGCCAAAAACCAGCAACCGCGGATGTGTTTCAGGAAGCGGCGGACAGGTGGCAATACCCTGCCGAACCGGGTTGCCGGTAACCAGGGCGCGCTCCGCGGGGAAATATCCCGCCCCGTCGGCAAAGGAGAGACAGATACGCCGTGCCCAGCGCCCCATGATGCGGTTGACGCCGCCGGGAAGGGCGTTCTGTTCGTGGATCAGGTAGGGGAGGCCCCGGATCCGCGCCGCCAGCAGCACCGGCAGGGAAGCGTAGCCGCCGACGCCGAGGACGACCTGGGGACGAAAGCGCCGCAGGATGGCCAGCGACTGGACGACACTTTTGAGCAACAGCCAGAAAAACAACATCCTCTTCCCCAAGGACTTGCCGACAAAGCCCTGGATATCCACCGTCTCCAGGGAAAATCCGCGGGCCGGCACCACCTTTGCTTCCAGGCCACGCTTGGTGCCGACGAAAAGAACCTCATCGTCTTTGTTTTCATTCCGCAGCCGTTCTGCCAGAGCCAGCCCCGGAAAGACATGGCCGCCGGTGCCCCCGCCGGCGATAAGCAGTCTCATGAATCGGCCTTTCCGGAACGGCGGGAGACGCTCAAAAGCATTCCCACCGCCAACAGGCAACAGACCAGGCTCGACCCCCCGTAGGAGATGAAAGGCAGCGCCATCCCTTTCGGAGGAAGCAGGCCCAAAACCACGCCGATGTTCAGAAAAGCCTCCATGCCGAGAAGCACCGTCAGGCCGAAAGCGAGGTTGCAGCCGAATTCATCGCCGGCGCCGAGGGCCACCCGCAGCCCCAGGACCACCAGCAGCAGGAACATCCCCGCCACCACCATCACGCCGATAAAACCGAGTTCCTCCCCGAGAACGGAAAAGATGAAATCGGTGTGGGCTTCGGGCAGGTAGAAGAGTTTCTGCAGGCCCTGTCCCAGCCCCTGGCCCCAAAGTCCGCCGCTGTCAAAAGCGATCTGGCTCTGGATGATCTGATATCCCGATTTGTCGGGACTTTCCCAGGGGTTGAGAAAGGCCAGCAAGCGCTCCCTGCGATAAGGAACCTTGACGATGGCCAGATAAAGAACCGGCGCCACCAAGGCCGCCATGGCAATGAGATAGCGCACCTTGACCCCGGCTGCGAACATCATCGTCACCCCCACCGCGCCGATGACCACCGCACTGCCCAGATCGGGCTCACGGAGAATGAGGATGAGCAGCGCGCCGAGAACCAGCACATAAGGGAGGAAACCCTTGGTGAAACTTTTTACCCGCTCCTGTTTTTTGGCCAGGGAGTGGGCCAGATAGACCACCAAAGCGATCTTGGCCAACTCGGAAGGCTGGATGGAGATCCCCGCGAAGCGGAACCAGCGCACCGCCCCATTGGCCGAATGGCCCACCCCGGGGATGAGCAGCAGGGCCAGCATCCCCAGACAAACCAGCAGCAGGGGAACGGCCAGGCGGCGCAGATGCCGGTAATCGAAATACATGGCGCAGATCATGGCCAGAAAACCGATGGCCACATAGACTCCCTGCCGTTTGAGGAAAAAGAAGCCGTCGCTATGGCGTTCCATGGCCATCACCGCCGAAGCGGAATAGACCATCACCACGCCCAGGCAGCTCAACACCACCGCCAACAGGAGAATGGCGATATCGAAATCTTTAGATGGTACTGCCGCTTGTCGCTGCATCAAGTTTTTCCTCGCAAGCCAGAACAAGCTCCGTAAACTGCCGGCCCCTGTCTTCAAAACTGGTAAACATGTCGAAACTGGAACAGGCCGGGGAAAGCAGCACACTGCCCCCGGCGGGGGTCACTTCCCGGGCCCGCTCCACCGCGTGGCGAAGATCGGTGGCGCGGTGCACGCAGGTGACATCCTGGAATGCTTCCGCCATGCGTTCCGCCGCCTGGCCGATAAGCACCAGGTGGCGGACCTTGTCCGCCACCAAGGGCCGCAAGGGGGCATAATCTCCTCCCTTGTCCTTGCCGCCGGCGATAAGGGTCACCGGCGGTGCCAGACCGGCAAGGCTTTTGATCACACTGCCGACATTGGTGCCTTTGGAATCGTTGTACCAGGACACGCCGTCGAGGACGCGCACCAGAGCCATGCGGTGCTCCAGACCGGAAAAGGAGCAGACAGCCTGCCATGCCATAGGCGGCGGGCACCCGGCCAACAGCGCAGGGATCAGCGACGCCATGACGTTTTCCACATTGTGCAGACCGCGGAGACGAAGCTCCGCCACCGCAAAGCGCCGTTCTTCGCCGAACCCACGCCAGACGATCTCACGACCGTTGAAACCGATGCCGACGGACATTTCGCCCTGGGCAGAGAAAAGTACCCGGCGGGCCCGAATGCCCTGTGCCAGGGCCATGACCCGGGGATCATCGGCGTTGAGCACCGCCGTATCGGTTTTCTCCATGTTCATGAACAGATTGGCTTTGGCCGCCGCGTAGGAAGCCATGTCCGGATAACGGTCGAGATGGTCCTCGGTGATGTTTAGCAGCAGGCCGCAGCGGGGGCGGAAGGTGCGGATCGCCTCCAACTGAAAAGAAGAGACTTCGGCCACGATCCACTCCCAGTCTTTTTCCGCGGCGGCGCTGATCAACGGCGTGCCGAGATTGCCGCCGACAAAGGTTTTTTTCCCCCAGTGGGAAAAGATCAGGCCGATCAAAGTGGTCACCGTCGATTTGCCGTTGGTGCCGGCAACCGCCACCAGCGGCGCCGAAAGCTGTTGGAAAGCCAGCTCGATCTCACCGATGATGGGCGTGCCCCGCCCTGCCGCCGCCGCCAGCGCCGGCAGGTTGAGCGGAACGCCGGGGCTGATCACAATGAGGTCGGCGGCGGCGAAGCGGGCTTCGCTATGACCGCCCAGATCAAAAGCGACGCCCGCCGCGGCCAGTTCTTCCAGTCCGGCAAGGGCCGCGGCCCGGCGCTGATCGGAGAGGGTCACCCGCGCCCCGGCGGCGGCCAGATAACGGGCCAGAGCCAACCCGGAACGGCCGGCGCCGACTACCACGATATCGCTGCCGCGGATTTCCAATCCCATATCACCTCAGTTTGAGTGTCGACAAAGCCAGCAGAGCGAGGATGATATTGATGATCCAGAAGCGGACGATGATCTTCGGCTCCGCCCATCCTTTCAACTCGAAATGGTGATGGATCGGGGCCATGCGGAAGATCCGCCGCCCCCAAAGGCGATAAGAGGTGACCTGAAAAATGACCGACAGGGTCTCCACCACGAAGATGCCCCCCACCAGCACCAGCACCAGTTCCTGTTTCACGATCACCGCCACCGTCCCCAGCGCCCCGCCCAGGGCCAGGCTCCCCACGTCCCCCATGAAAACCTGCGCGGGATAGGTGTTGAACCACAAAAAGCCGAGCCCCGCCCCGGCCATGGCGGCACAAAAGATGGCCAACTCGCCCGCCCCCTGGACGCTGCTGATCTGCAGATAGGCGGCCAATTTGGCATTTCCCGCCACATAGGCAAAAAGCAGATAGGTTCCGGCTGCGATGATCATCGGTCCGATGGCCAGGCCGTCGAGACCGTCGGTGAGGTTGACGGCGTTGCCGGTGCCGACGATGATGAAAATTACGAAAGGGATAAAAAAGAGCCCGAGATCGGGGCGCAGATTCTTCAAAAAGGGGAAAACCAGGATCGGCTGGAACGGCGGATAGAAAAAGAGACAGACAGCGGCAATGGAGGCAATCAACAGCAGCCAGCCCATTTTGGCCCGCGCTTTCAGACCGTCGCTGTTGTGCTTTTTGACCTTGTGCCAGTCATCCATGAAACCGACGGCGCCGAAACCGACCGTCACCAACAGGGTAAGCCAGATATAGAAGTTCCGCAGGTCGGCCCACAACAGGGTGGGCAGTACCATCGACAGGAGGATGAGGGTGCCCCCCATGGTCGGTGTCCCCTCTTTTTTCAAATGGCTCTGCGGACCTTCTTTGCGGACGATCTGGCCGATCTGGAGAGCGGAAAGCCTGTCGATTAGCCAGGGACCGAGGATGAAGGAGATCACCAGGGCGGTAATGGCGGCATAGATCGACCGGAAGGTGATGTACCGGAAGACATAGAATCCGGAAAACTCCGTATGCAGGGGATAAAGGAGATGATAGAGCACATTTTTTCCTTGTCAGCCTTCGCTTGTCGATGGCGCATCAGCCTCTTCCAGAAGCAGACGCACCCATTCCATTCTCATGCCGCGGGAACCCTTCAGCAAAATGCAATCGCCGCGACGCCACAGACGGCGCAGGAGGGCTGCCGCCTCGCTATGGTCGGCGCAGTGGAAAACCGAATCCGCGGCCATTCCGCCCTGCAGCGCACCGCGTCCGATAGCGGCGGCCTCCCTGCCGACCAGAATGAGGATATCGAGGAGAGCGGCTCCTTTTTCCCCGACCTCGAAATGAAGCGCCGTGGACTGTTCCCCCAGTTCCAGCATGTCGCCGAGGACAGCGATTCTGCGCCCCTCCCCGGCCATTTCGGCCAGAGCATGAAGGGCGGCAGTGACGGAAAGGGGATTGGCGTTGTAGGTGTCGTCGAGAAGCACAACCCCCTCATCCAGGGAAAGGATTTCCATCCGCCCGCGCAGGCGTCGAAAACCTTCCAGCCCCTGCACCACCAGAGCCTCGGGAATGTTGAGGCAGAAAGCCGCGGCAGCGGCGGCCAGAGCGTTGGACACATTGTGCCGGCCGCAGACCGGCAGGCGCACGGCATGGACTCCGCCGGGGAAACAGAGCCGGAATGAGACCCCTTCGGCATCGGCATGAACATCCTCACCCCGCACCTGGGCCGCGGAGGAAAATCCGTACAGTACGCGGTTGACGTTGTTGGCCACCGGCACCAGCATGACGCGGGAGTCGTCGGCGTTGAGCACGGCCGAGGCTCCGGGCTGCAAGCCGGCAAAGAGCTCTCCCTTGGCCCGGGCCACCCCGTCGAGGCCCTGCATCCCTTCCAGGTGACAGGGGCCGATGTTGGTGATGACCCCCACCGTCGGCTGGGCGATCTGGGTAAGGCGGGCGATTTCACCCCGCTGGCTGGCCCCCATTTCGACGACAATCCATTGGTGTTCACCGGACATTCTGAGCAGGGTCAGGGGGAGCCCGATAAGATTGTTGAAATTCCCCTCGCTTTTGAGTCCCGGTCCGGTCAAGGCCAGGACCGAGGAGAGCATTTCCTTGGTGGTCGATTTGCCGCTGGAGCCGGTAACCCCCACCACAGGCCCCGGAAAGCCGGCGCGCAAGGTGGCGGCCAGATCGCCCAGGGCGGTCAATGTATCCTCCACCTGGATGACCGGCACCGCAAGTCCGGCGCAGAGGTCTTCGGAAAGACAGGCGGCAGCGCCCCGCCGCACCGCTTCGAGAAGGAAATCGTGGCCGTCGAAATGTTCACCGCGCAGGGGAATGAACAGATCCCCCGGCTTCAGGGTGCGGCTGTCGGTGGAATAACCGGTAACCAGCACCTTGGCGTCCCCGCGGCTGACCTTCCCATTGACCACCTTGGCGATCTTCTGAATGTCCAGCGTCTTCAAGATCCCCCCATATCCTCCCGCAATGCCTTGCGGAGTTCCTCGCGATCATCAAAATGCAGGCGCTTTGCGCCGATAATCTGATAATCTTCATGCCCTTTGCCGGCTACCAGGAGAACATCTCCGGCCGCCGCCAGGGAAACGGCATAGGCGATCGCCGCGCGGCGCTCAGGAAGCGAGGTGAAAGCTCCCGCCGGCTGGTGACGGTATTCCTCCGGGGAGCGTTCCTTCCGGCCGAGGGGCCTTATCCCTTCCTTGATTTCCTCGAGGATGGCCAGCGGATCTTCACTGCGCGGATTGTCCGAGGTCAGAATGACCAGGTCGGACCATTGGGCGACGACTTTCCCCATGCGGGGGCGTTTGCTGCGGTCGCGGTCGCCGCCGCAACCGAAAACGGTGATCAGCCGGGGCGGCGCCATCTCCCGCAGAGCCTTGAGCACGGACTGCAGACCTTCGGCGGTGTGGGCATAATCGACCAGAATCACCGCGCCGCGGTCGTTGTCGACCCGCTCCAGCCGTCCCGGCACCTGCGGCGCAGTGCGGATTCCCTCCTCAACGGCGGCGACGGGAAGCCCGGCAGCCAGCGCCGTCGCCGCCGCCACCATCAGATTGGAGACGTTGTAGGAGCCGAACAGCCGGGAACAAACCTGCAGCGGCCCCTGGGGGGTCACCAGAACCCCTTCGGTGCCGCTGAAGGAACTGTGGATTTCCGCCGGGCGCAGAGCCGCATCGGAGGAAAAGCCGCAGGTTGTCGATTCTTTCATGGCCAGAGCCAGACGCAGGCCGTAAGGATCGTCGATATTGAAAACCATGCCTCCGCCGGGCTTGACGAAATCGCTGAAAAGCCTTCTCTTTGCCGCGAAGTAGCTGTTCATGTCGCGATGATAGTCGAGATGCTCGGGGGTCAGATTGGTGAAGGCCGCGACATCGAAAAGAAATCCCTCCACGCGGTGCTGATCGAGTCCGTGGGAAGAAATCTCCATGATCACCGTATCGGCCCCTGCCCGCCGGAAAGCGGCGATCAGGGCCAGAATATCCACCGACTCCGGGGTGGTGTGGGGCGCCTCATGAACCATCTCCCCAAACCGGTAATTCACCGTTCCCAATACCGCGGGCCTTTTTCCGGCGGCCCGGAAGATCGACTCCAGTTGGTAACAGACGGTGGTTTTCCCGTTGGTCCCCGTAATCCCAACCACCTTTATTCCCCGCAAGGGATAATCGAAAAACCGGTGCGCCGCCATAGCCATCGCCTTGCGGGCGTTGGCCACGACAATTCCGGCCACATGGTCGGGAAGGGAGAGGGGGCCCTCGGCGACCACGGCAACGGCACCGTTTGCCAGCGCGGCAGGGATGAAGTCTCTGCCGTCGGCATGGGCTCCGGGCAAAGCGAAAAAAAGCCCCCCGGGGCGCACCTGCCGCGAGTCGTAGTGAAGACCGCTGACCGAGGTATCCCCGGGACCGGATACGGCCGAGGGAGCAAGGCCTTTAATCAATTCGACGATACGCATGGCGGATACCTCCCCCGCTGCCGCAGGGTTTCATTCAACGGGGGCGAGACGCACCCAGTTCGGCTTCTTATAATGAATCGTATTCCCGGGGGCGGGAAACTGGTCGACCACTCGACCGTATCCACGGACACTGAGGTCCACCTTGTTTGTTTCCATCCAGCTCAGCACCTGGCGGATGCTCATCCCTTTAAGGTCGGGCATTGTTTTTTGGCCGGGAGAGACCAAGGCCGCTTCGCCGCCGCCAACCGGCCGGGCCGGTTCAAAAGCCGTGATCTCCGGTTGCGCTTCCGGCAAGGGTGTCGCCGTCGCTTTGACCGTGGGCACCACATGCAGATAGGAAAGAGACTGGGAGGCGATACGGGAAAAAACGGGTGCCGCCACCACCCCTCCGTAGGGGGAGGTTTCCGGCTCGTCGATCATCACCAGAATGACCAGGCGGGGTGCCTCGCTGGGCACCATCCCGACAAAGGAAGCCACCCGCTTATCGGCCGAATAACCGCCGGTGACGGCATCCACCTTCTGGGAGGTTCCGGTCTTGCCGGCCACCACAAAACCCGGCACCACCGCCTGCACAGCGGTGCCGCCCTCCTCGGAGGTCCTTTCCAAAAGGCTGCGGATTTGATCGGCCACTTCCCTGGAAATCACCTGACGAACCACCTGGGGCTTGCGCTCTTCCAGAACCGCCCCTTCCCCATCGACGATCTTTTCCACCACGTAGGGTTTCATCAAGCAACCGCCATTGGCCAAAGCGGCGGTAGCCATCGCCGTCTGCAAGGGAGTCGCGGTCATCCCCTGGCCGAAGGAGATGGCGGCCAGATCCAGCTCGTACCAGGAGTTAGGCGCCCTCAGCACCCCGCTTACCTCCCCGGGAAGATCGATACCGGTTTTGACGCCGAACCCGAAACCGCTCAGATAACGATAAAGCTTCTCCCTTTCCAGACTTTTACCTATCTTGGCCGCGGCGATATTGGAACTGACCTTGAGCACATCCTCCACTTTGATGCGGCCGTAGGGATGAGTGTCATGGATGAATTTTCCGCCGACCCGATAGCGCCCCTTCTCGCAGTCGACGACCTGGCCGGGGCGCACCACCTTTTCTTCGAAAGCGGCGGCCAGGACAAAGGCCTTGAGTGTGGAGCCAGGCTCGTAATTGTCACAAATGGAACGATTGCGGTAACCTGAGGGGCTGAAATCCCGAAAAGCATTAGGGTTGAAGGAGGGATAACTGGCCATGGCCAGAATCCTGCCGGTGGCCGGCTCCACCATCACCACGCTGCCCGCTTTGGCGCGGGCCGCCCGGACCCCGGCAGCCAATTCCTTTTCCACGATGTATTGTAAATTCTTGTCGAGGGTCAAGTAAAGACTGTTCCCGTGGGAACCTCCCTGCACCACGAAACGGCCGGCTCCCATCCCCCGGCCCCGGGCATCAACCCCATAGACCAGATAGCCAGCCTTGCCGAGAATCTCCTTGTCATAGAGCAGTTCCAGGCCTTCCAGCCCGGTGGGATCGAGGCCGGTAAAACCGATGATCTGGGCACCCGTGGCCGAGTTGGGATAAAAACGGCGGCTCTCCTCGACAAAACCGACGCCGGGGAGCTTCAGCGCCCGCACCTTTGCGCTCTCCTGAGGTGAGATCTGGCGTTTGAGCCAGACAAAGCCTTTGCCGGAGGCTGCCTTGTCGCGAACCTCGGCCAGGGGCAGAGAAAGGGCCGCGGCCAAAGTTTTGGCTGTCGCGGCAGAGTCCTCGATGTGGCGGGAATTGAGATAAATGGAATCGACGTTGATGCTCAAGGCCAGGGCCTGGCCGCGGCTGTCGAAGATGATTCCCCGTTGCGGGGTCAGCGGGATGCTGCGCTGATGCTGAAGCCGCGCCTGTTTTTGCAGTCTTTTCTGCTCGACGATCTGCAGATAATAGGCACGGGCCGTCACCGCGGCGAAACTCACTCCGAACAGAGCGCCGATCAGAATGATGCGGATGCGGACCCCTTTTGTCACCATCCCTCTCACTTGATGATTATGAGTTGCTCCGGTTTGGAACGGACCATACCGAGGTCGTTGCGGGCTACTTCTTCTATCCGCTGGGGGCTGCGCAGACTGGCGATCTCCAGCTGCATGCAGCGTTCATCCTGTTTCAGGTCCCGCAGCTTCCTCTCCATTCGGGAAATCTCGTATTCCAGGCGGACCAGTTCGGTGCGGGACCAGACATAGAAGATAGAGATTATGAAAACCAACGCCAAAAAAAGGAAGATAGGAAAAAGGTGTTGGCGGGAAATGGCCAGCCCCATCCCCACGGAAGGGAATCTCCGCGTCAAGGATTCCGAAACCGAACCTTTCATTGTTCCCTCCCCAGCAAACTAAAGGCGGCGCGCCCCTCTCAACACGGCGCTTCGCGCCCGCGGATTGGCCGCCACTTCCTCTTCCCGCGGCTTGATTCCCTTGCCTGAGAGCAACGCCAGGCGCGGTCTGTGGTTGCAGACACAGACCGGTAGTGTCGGCGGGCAGATACAGCCGACGGTCTCACGATGAAAGATTTCTTTGACGATCCGGGCCTCCAGGGAATGGTAGGTCATGACCAGCAGGCGACCTTCCGGCGCCAGAAAATCGATGACTTTTTCCAGTCCCCAGCGGAGATGTTCCAACTCCCCGTTGACCAGAATCCGCAACGCCTGAAAAACCCGTGTCGCCGGATGGATGCGCAAACGTCCTCCGCCCCCCGGCACCGTGTCCCGCACCAATTCGGCCAACTGCAGAGTGGAGGTCAGCGCCATTTCGCGGCGTCTTTCAACGATGCGTCGGGCGATGCGCCGGGCGAAGCGCTCCTCCCCGTAATCACGGAAAACCCGCGCCAGTTCCTCTTCCTCCAGGCTGTTGACCGCCTCCTGTGCGGTCATTCCCGAAGAGGTATCCATGCGCATATCCAAAGGCGCATCCCGCATAAATGAGAATCCCCGGGAATCCAGGTCCAGCTGATGGGAGGAAACCCCCAGATCCAGAAGAACCCCGTCCAGCCTTTCCTTGCCGGCCGACTGCAGAGCCTTGTCCAGGTCGACGAAACTCCCCTGATACAAAAAAACCCGGCTACCAAAGGAGGACAGGGTCTGATAAGCTTTTCTGACCGCTTCGGCGTCCCGGTCGATGCCGACGAGAAAACCATCGGGGGCACTGTTTTCAAGGATCAATCGGGCGTGCCCCCCGCCCCCTACGGTGCCGTCGAGGTAAACTCCTCCGGAACGGGGGGCGAGCATTCGGAGGACCTCCTCCGGCATCACCGGACGATGGAACCGGCCTGCTCCGTCAGAAACCATAGCGGGTCAAAGATTCGGGATTGTCTCGGAGAAACTCCTGAGCCTGCCGAGTCTGCTCCAAGTGCTTGCTCTGGCTCCAGATCTCAAACTTGATGGAAGCGCCGACAACCACCACATCCTTTTCCAGGCCGGCGTGATCGCTCAGTATCCTGGGCAGCTGGATGCGCCCCTGGTTGTCGAAAGAACATTCCACCGCAGGCGCGATGAGGAAACGGTTGAGAATATCCTTTTCCGGACTGGCGGGGGTGGAATGAAATTTTTCACAGATCTTCTGCCACTCGGAAAGGGGATAGGCGGAAAGCGAATCCACACCGCGGGTGACGACGATCACCTCATCTCCAAAACCCTCCTTGAGGATTTCCCGAAACCGAGAAGGAATGCTGAGCCTTCTTTTGGCATCGATGGTGTTATAGAATTCGCACTGAAAGTATTTCAAATGAGTTTTTTGGCCCTTTTTGACACATTTTTACACGTTTCCCCACCAATGGCTAAACTATATCGACCCCCCCAAAGTCTGTCAAGAATGATTTTACCTATCGTTTTTTTATGCCCTTTCAGCCACGGACAAATAATTTTCCACTATCGGCAACTACCGGAAACAACCCATGAATGAATTTCCTTCTCCAGCGGAACGGCAGCAAGACAGTCTTCTCCGGCGGTTTTTGGGAAAGACCAGCGGTTACAGCAAGGAGAACATCGACGATATTCTCCATCTGTTGACGGAAACCCTGGCCATCCTTCTCCCCGATTACCGGATCCGCCTCTATCTCGAGGACCTGACCCTGGGGAGCCTCATGTGCTATGCGGCCACAGGCCCTCAGGCGGAGATCGTCAGGGTCCACGCCTACCCCATCAACAGCCTCGATTTCTCGGTGTCACGGGCCTTCCAGACCGGCCTGGCGGTGGAGATCCGCAACGTGGAAGAGATGGAACATCCACAGGCCCGCGAGCTGGTGCGGCGCTTTTCCGTGGCCGCCACATGCTGTCTGCCCCTCCTCCACCGCGGCCGCGCCATCGGGGTTCTGGCCATTGATGGGGACCGGCAAGGCAAACTGCCCGACGGCAAGAATAAAAAAACCCTGAAACCCTATCTGGATGCGATCACGCCGTTGATCGATCAGTCCCGTCGCTATCACCAGCAGGTGCTCCTCGCCCGCACACTGAACGAGGATCGGAAGAAGAATGCCGCCCTTTACATGATGGCCTCCGCCGTGCGCCTGATCGAACCCCTGACCCTGGCATCGGTTCTGGTACCGGCGCCGCTGGCCGATCAGCCGGAACGTGAAGGACTGCAGGTGCTGGCCTTTTCCTCGAAGGATCAAGATGCGGAACGGCTTTACGAAAAGATCCACATCGTCAGCCTCGACGCCGGAGCCTCTCTCCTCTCCCGCTACATTGACAGCAGCGGCACGATCATCGACGAATCCTTCCTCAATCCCCACTACTTCCCCGACCTTTCCGCCGAAAAGCTGCAGAAGCGCTATCTGACGGAGGAGATCGGCCTCAAGTCTCTCTACGTCGTCCCCTGTTTCGATCCCCAATCCCGCCGGGTGATCTGCATCGTCAACTACTACACCCGCGACGCCTACCAGTTCAGCCCCTTCGAAAAAGGACTTCTGGAAGCCCATGCCGAAATGGCCAAAAGGGTCATCGTCGAAATCGGCGGTGAGCATATGGAGATCAAGGTTCTCAGTGAAATCAACGAATTGCTCACCGAAAAGTTCCAGGGACTGCGGCCGTTTCTGAGCCAGGTGCTGTCCAAGGCCAGCAAGCTGATCGGCGCCGACACCGGCAGCATTGCCCTGGTTCGGGAACGGGCCGGGGAAAAATGGCTGATGGTGGAAAACGAGGACGGGACCCTGGTGGGGGCTAAAAACGTGGAGTGGCTGAAGGCCAACATTCCGCCGCTGCGAGTCGGCGGGGAGGATCTGCCGGCGGAAGAGCGAAGCCTGACCGGCTACGCGGCCGGCACCGGAAAACCGGTCATTTTGGCCAACGCCGCCGAAGCCAAACCAAAGGGTAGTTTCTATCGGGTGATCAACAGCATCATCCAGAGTGAAATCGCCGTGCCGGTCATCTGCGACGAGGAGGTCATCGCCGTCATTTGCCTCGACAGTCTGCGCCCCAACTTCTTCACCGAGGAACATCAGCGGATTTTGCTGATCATCGCCGGCCTCATCGCCCGCCATCTTTCCGACATGCAGCGCATCGAAAAACTGACCTCGGAGATCCACCGGCTGCGCTCCGATGTCGGCTACAAGGATCCCAAAATATCCTCTTACCGTCTCGGCAACATCATCGGCCGCTCCCGCCGCAGCATGGAGGTCGTCGAGGTCATCGAAAAGATCGTTCCGCCCCTCTTCAACCGCATCGCCGGCTGGCAGAGCGGCGCTTTCCGCGAGGAAACCATCGGCCTGCCGACCATCCTCATCAGCGGCGCCACCGGCAGCGGCAAGGAATTTATTTTCAACAACATCTTTTCCCGTCTCAATGAGCTGTTCCGGGAAAGATTCCCTGGCGGCCGCGAACTGTCGGTCAAAAAAACCAATATCGCCGCCTACAGCGGCGAACTGACCTATTCCGAGCTCTTCGGCCACAAACGGGGGGCCTTTACCGGCGCTCACACCGATCGCCGGGGGATTCTCGAAGAAGCCAACGGCGGCGTAGTCTTCCTCGACGAAATCGGCGACGCCGATCCCAAAACCCAGGTCCAGTTGCTGCGCTTCCTGGACAACGGCGGTTTTGTCCGTCTCGGCGAAAACATCTCCCGCTTCGTCCGGGTGCTGCTGGTGGCGGCCACCAACCGCAACCTGAAACAGCTGATCCGCGAAGGGAAATTCCGTGAAGACCTCTATTTCCGGCTTTCCGAGCTGACCATCGAGGTTCCCTCCCTCAATGAGCGGCGCGCGGACATTCCCGATCTGATCACCCACTTTTTCGGCAAATTGTCCCAGATATACGGGCACCCCCAGGATCGGGAGGAGCCGGCGCCGCTACTCAGCGAGGAAGCCCACCGCCTCTTGGCCAGCCACCACTACACCGGCAATATCCGCGAATTGCGCAGCATCCTGCTGCGCGCCCTTTTCTTTCGCCGCGGCGGGGTGGTGACCGGGAAGGATATCGAGACGATTCTCCAGGGAGGAAAAGAAACAGAAGGATGCCAGGAGCGGGAACTGCTCAAGGAAAAGACGGCCCTCGCCGTCTTCAGACGTATTCAGGATGGAGGGGGAAACTTCTGGAATGACATTCAGGAGCCCTTCACCGCCAAGGAAATCCCCCGCGAGACGGTCATCCGCGTGATCGAGGAAGCGCGCCGGCACGGTGCCGACACCATGCCGAAACTGGCGGTGGCGCTGCGGGCCTGCGATCCGGCCAGTACCGGCGAGGCCGAAAAGAAGCGCTTTCTCAAATTCAAGAATTTCCTTTACAAAACGGTCCGCGTTACCGGCAACGGTTGACGAGGACCGTTCGACCCAATTGGTTTTCATCCGGAAACGGCTCGTTCCCGCTATGAAAATCGGCCTGCTTCCCTCCTGACCTTGAGAAGGTCGACTAATTGACCTGGTTGCGGCCCAACTCCTTGGACTGATAAAGAGCCTTGTCGGCGCGAGCGATCAGATGATCGAGGGAAGACCAGTCCTGTACATCCGTGGCAATGCCGACGCTGACCGTAAACCCCACCTTTTCCCCCCCGGAGGCAATCTCCTGGGCGGCTATTGCGTTTCGAATCTTTTCGGCCACAACCCTGACCTGTTGAGCATCCGTCTCGGGCAGCAAAAGGGTGAATTCATCACCGCCCATACGGGCGTATATGTCCCTTGCCCGCACCGAGTTTTTGATGGTATCGGCGGCAGCTTTCAATATCCTGTCCCCGAAACCATGTCCCCACCGGTCATTGATTTGCTTAAACGAGTCAATATCGATTTGGATGACGGATATCGGCCGGCGATAGCGTTTGGCGGATATCAGTTCCCTTTCACCGGCGATGTAAAAGGAACGCCGATTGGGGATATCGGTCAAAGAATCGGTGCTGGACAAAAGTTCCGCTTTTTTTTTGGCTTTATGTAGCAACCAGGCGTAAACAATTACCAGAACAAGAAAAATAAAATTAAGAGCGGAAAGAAAAAAGATTAAATTAAAGCGGCTCATCTTTTCTTTTGTTACATAAACAATATTCTTCCTGTCCCATTTACTGAGAATCCTGTCAAAAGTTCCATCGGAACGAATTATTGAAAGTCCCGAGTTGATTTTTTCCAAAAGTTTTTTATTTCCTTTTTTTACGGCAATATAAGAACTCCCTGTTTCAACAGGTTCTTCAATTGAAACAATGTTTTGAATATTATGGACAAAAATATTGTACTCCCCAGTCCACCGATCAGCGACTATCGCGTCTATTTCCCCGGAGTTAACAAGGTCAAAACCTTCTTTCCAGCTTCCGATGACGTGTATTTTGATTTCCTTGTGTTTCCGGATTAATTCAATGGGATACCCGGAAGCCTCAACGCCGACCTTGCACCCATAAAGAGATTTAATTTCTCTGATATCTCGTCTGTCGTTCCGGAAAAAAATAGTGAAAGACGACTTAAGTAACAAATTTGAGAATTCATATTTTTTTTCACGATCGCTGCTTTTGTTTATTTGAATCAGGGCGTCCGCCTCATCTCTATCAACCATGTCCTGAGCTTGACGCCAATTGACCGCTTTCACCTCAATATCCATTTCAGCCCTGTCGGCCATGGCCTTGACTATATCAACAACAAGGCCTTCTGGTTTTCCATGTTCGATGAAAACCAGCGGAGACAAATTCTCATTTCCCAAAAACAAATAGGGTTTTGAAACAGAGGCGCCCAAACAGGGTGAGGATATAAACAGGAATGCGAATAGAAATATCTGGATTGTCTTCCGGAAGCACATGGAGAGGAGGCCT
>JAAYDE010000139.1 GCA_012729375.1 Deltaproteobacteria bacterium
AGGCCAGAAAAAAGCCCGTGCGAAAAAGAAAAAAGTCAGCCCGCCCGTCCCCGCCGATCCGCCGACCCCCTCCGCCGCCCGTCACCCTCCCCTACACCCCCATCCGCCCCCGCCGCATCCCGTGCGAAAAAAATCCGATTCCGCAGCCCTGGATCCAAAGCAGGACTGCGGAATAGATGGAAACGGCATTGGCATGCGGCTGGGGGGTGGGGGTATTGGGCGGGTTGGGCGGTTGGAGGGCGTACGGGGGGTGTTCCCACGCGGTGGGCGGTTGGGGGACCTGGATACGCAGGGGGTCTGGTGATAGACTACCGGAGCGCTGGAGCCGCCTACGGCCTGTCTTTTCAGGAGGAGTCGAGCCGGATCTGGTAAGGGTCGGCCTCGGGGCCGACCCGGCGGGTATCGATCGGGACGTTGCGGAGGGCCTCGGCGAGGCGTCGCAGGAAGTTGCGGACCGATCCGAAGGTTTGGTCGAAGTCGGCGATCAGGCTGCCGCGGATCATCAGCTGGTTGATCGCGTGGGCCACCTGGAGCAGGAAGTAGAAGTTCTTGGCGGCCCATGGGTGTTGGCTGTAGGCGTGCTCCAGTTCGTATCCATGGCGTTTCTGGATGTTGAATCCCTCGTTTTCGATTTTCCAGCGGAGGCGTCCTCCCTGATTGGCCAGGGTGATCACGGATCGGCATCCGACGGTCAAGCTGGTGATCCAGGCGAAGTAGCCCGACCCCCCGGCGGTTTGCTCCTGGCAGTCGAAGGCGCTGAAGCGATGGCCCTGATGGTCCAGGCCGTCGACCCAGGCGAATCGCTGGCGGCGGCCGTCGTCGCGGTAGCCGGCCCGGTTGTGCGGGCTCAGGCGACGGATGGTCTGGAACTCGGCGAAGCGTTCGGGGAGGCGTCCCGGTTTGAAGGTGAAAATGTAGTCCCATCGGTTCCGCCGGCAAATGGCCAGGAGCCCGGCGTTGGCGTAGAGGGCGCCGTCCAGCAGGCAGATCGGCAGTTGGGGCCAGTCGTGCTGGAGGGTCTGGGCCAACCGCGTGAAGGCCTTCAGCTCGCAGCCCTGCCGGTCGGCCTGGGGGTCGGCGTTCTCGATGAACTCGGCGGTCAGGGAGAAGGCCAGGCCGCCGGCGGTCACCCGCTTGGCCTCCCGCACGTGGTGGAAGTACAGGGCCCGGCCGCCGGCGGTCTGGCGGGTCAGGCAGTGCTCGCAGTGGCGTTGGCGGAAGGACAACGGCCCGGTCCCGTCGATGGCGACCAGGAACCGCCCGTAGAGCCGCCAGCGGTCCAGGACCTTGCCGCGGATCAGGTGGCGGACGATCCGGCCGGGCCAGCGCCGCAGGTGCTCGGGGTCCACCCGCTCCAGGTAGTAAGCGATCGTGTCGTCATGCGGGGCGGTTTCGACCGCGGTTCCGGCCAGCCGGTTGAGGTTGGCCGCAAACCACGGTCCGCCGGACTCGAAGCGAAACTGCCGACGCGACCGCAAGCCCAGCAGAAAGATCAGCACCGCCGACCAGATCAACGTCGCCTTGGGATAGTACAGCAACTCCGGGTCCCGGGGCTCGGGCAACGCGGCAATCGAGGGGGGAAAAGCCCGGCCAGAACCGCCGGACCGTCTTGGCCAGCACCTCGCCCAGCGCCGGGGTCACCCGCGGCTGGGCCCGCCGCCCCGGTTTGTCCGAACGTGGGAGCGGATCAGCGCCAGACTGTTCCGCGAAACCGTCGCCATCAACCGCTTGACCCGCCGGTGCTCGGCCACCCATGCCTGGACCTCCTTGACCATCGCCTTGGGGACGTGGACCGTCTTGGTCCGCCCGTCGACCTTGAAACTCAACACGTACGCCGCGTGCGGCTCGCCCCGGGCGCACCGGCAGCGGGGGTTCCCGCAGCGGCGCTGGACCCGGCACAGCGACCCGGCCACGAACGGCCCGACATCCGCCAACGCCTTCAACGCCGCCGCCCGACGCACGTGGAATCGCGACACGAAACACCTCCTCGTATATTATCAGTATACAGACATATAATAATCAGGCCAGAAAAAAGCCCGTGCGAAAAAGAAAAAAGTCAGCCCGCCCGTCCCCGCCGATCCGCCGACCCCCTCCGCCGCCCGTCACCCTCCCCTACACCCCCATCCGCCCCCGCCGCATCCCGTGCGA
>JAAYDE010000144.1 GCA_012729375.1 Deltaproteobacteria bacterium
CAACCAAAGAATAAACATATTCTGGAATCAGCTGTTCTGCTCCGGCCAGGGAATAAAAATCGCAGTATGGGCATTTGCGCTGGCAAAAGGGGATATGAACGTAGAGGCCCGCCATGGGGAATCACCGGAGCGAGGCCAGACGCCGATTCTGGGAAAGCGGGATCGCCGGCCAGCCTTGGGTCACAGGAAAAAGAGCACCGACATGATGCCCAGGAAAAAAACCGCCATGAAGACGCTCAAGCCCACCGGAAAAGCGGCGTTGCGCAGCCATGAACGGGGATCTCCCCGGACATTGGCCAGCGAGGGCATGAATCCGGTGGTCAGAAAACTGGCCATGAGCATTGTTTTCCGGAAAAAGTTGCTGGGGTAGTCCAGCAACCGGTCGATGGCTTCCTCGGGGGGGTGATTTTCCTCTGTGTCGAGGGCACCCGTTTTGGGAGAAAAGCAGAAATTCAGAAACCGAAGCAAATATTTCGTGCCGACTCGGTAGAACCAGTCACAATCCAGGCTCAGATAGGGTTTTGGAGCGAACATCGGCAGCATAACGAAAAAACCGACCAAGGTAAAGAACATGAACTGGAAGGTTTCCGACAGGTGATAGGCCGAATAGGGATTATAAATGAAAGGATAAGGAAGCATTTTATAAAGAATAGGATAATAACAGCCGACGAGAATACAGAGGAAAGCCGTCAGGGCCATGGCGGCTTCCATGTTCAGGGGAGGGTCGCCCGCTTTTTCCAGGGTTTCCTCGCTGCATCGGCTGGCTCCGAACCAGGTCAGATAGGTCAATTTCAAGGTGGTGCTCAAAAAGGTACCCGCCGAAGCCAGGGACAAAAGGAATGCGTAAAACAAAAAATGCTCATCAAAGGCGGACGTTACCACCATCCCTTTGGTTACAAAACCGGCAAAAAGGGGAAAGGCGGAAATGGAAAGACCACCGATAACCGTATAGAGCAGGGTACGGGGCATCTTCCGATAAAGCCCCCCAAGTTCGGAAAAGGTGGATTTCCCGGTCATATGCAGGACCGACCCGGTGCCCATGAACAACAGACTTTTGTAAAGGACATTGACAAAAGCGTGGGCACAGGCGCCACTGACCGCCAGTCCGGTACCGATGCCGATACCCGCCACCATATAACCCACCTGACTGATGATATGGTAAGCCAGCAGACGGCGGGCGTCATTCTGCAGCATGGCGTAGACGACGCCAAAAAGAACCATGAAAACACCTAGAGGCAACAAAAGAGGCAATCCCGTAAATGCCCGGATCAGGGCATAAACCGCCGTTTTGGTGGTAAAGGCCGACATGATTACGGAACCGGTGGCCGTCCCCTCCCCATAGGCATCGGGCATCCAGGCATGCAAGGGGGGAGCGGCGGCATTGAGCAGAAAACCGATCAGGATCAGCCATCCTCCGCCCCCCAGACGGGTGACGTCCATCTGCACAAAAGTGAAGTTTCCCCCCGTCGCCTGCTGGTGGACAACGATCCCCGTCAACAGCAGGATGCCTCCCAGCCCATGGATCAACAGATAACGGAACCCCGCCCCCAGCGAAGCCGGCGTTTTCCTCGCCCAGACCAGAAAAACGGAAGAAAAAGCCATCAGTTCCCAAAACAGGAAAAGCGCCAGATAATCCCCGGCCAGGATAACCCCCAAAGAGCCGGCCACGTAGGTCCAGGCGGCGACATGCTCCACATTGTTGCGGACCTGCAGGGCGAAGAGGGTACCGATGCATCCCATCAGGGCCATGATGAAGGCGAAGACCCGGCTTAGGGCATCCACCCGGCCGAAGGTCATCTCCCATTCCAAAAAACCAACGGAACCATGGATTCCATCCTGGAGAGCGACAACAGCAGCCAAAGCGGCAAGGGGAACCAGCAGCAGAAACGTTTTGCGCATTCTCCCCCGGAAAAGGGGAAGCAGCACGGCGCCGGCCAGGAGAACGGCGGCGGGATGTATCCACAGATCAATTCTCATAATAATCTTCACGCTTCAGCAGCCCCAAATGGGCCAGCCATTTGGAGAAGAAGACAATGATCACAGAGGAGAGGAATCCAAACAAAGACCAGAACCCGGGAATTTTCTCCACGGCGGTGTGGGCCTGATCATGATTGACGAACAAAGCCTCGAAAATGAGCAGGAAACCCACCACGATCAGGGTAACCGGCAGGCCGTTGCCACGCCATTGCCCCAGAGCCTCGATCAACCGCGCCAGCTTCATCCGCTCACCCCTTTGACGAAAGTCATCAGAAAATCCGGGAAAATACCGATCAGCACAGAAACCAGGGCCGCACAGCACAAGGGAATAACCATGATCAGCGGCGCCTCGTGCCACTTTTCCCCCAAAAGCTTGTCGGCTGAATCATGGGAAGCGAAAAAAGCGCGGTAAACGATCGGTGCGAAATAGCCGATATTCAGCAAGGTGCTGATCACCAAAACCACCATGATGGC
>JAAYDE010000140.1 GCA_012729375.1 Deltaproteobacteria bacterium
TCCAGGCGGGACCGAAACAACTCCCCCTGATCGCGCTTCTCCGGGATTTTTGGCTTCATGAAATCACCAGTTTTAAAAGAATGAATAACTGTTTCTGGTGATTTTAACAATCATAAAACAATAAATAAAGCAATAAATCCAATTAGTTGTAATTTTTCAGGGGTGACTACGTAGCAAACCGAACCAACCGTCTTTCGGTTACCAACAAAGAGAAGAAAGAAATCCAGAGAGCCTTTGATTTTATTTTTGACTTTTCCCGACGCTTCAAGAATTGACGTTCTTTGCCTGGCTCACGCGGAGCAGCTTGGTATTCCGGTAGTGACCGACGATGCCGAGATGCTGGACGTAGCAAAACAGTACGGAATCAAGACGTACAAAATTCTCGACCTGCTGAAGCTAATGCGGGACTGCGGGTATATCGACATGGCCAAAATCCGGGAAATCGCCGCATTCCTGGCCTATCAAAACGACACCCCAAAGGATTTTCGAAAGGATTTTAAGAGATTGTTCCGGGAAGAGACACCGCAATGAGAGCCTGATCGCCGGGGGACAGTGGCAGAGGATGTCATGTTGTCAATCCGTGCTTGAAAGTGGCAAAGCGAGTCTGACTGAAAAACCACGGGGCCTGCCATGTCGGTAGGCCCCTGCCGTTTACTTTTTCCGGGTTTTCGCCTTGGCGAAGGCGACCTTGTAGACGTCGTCGTACTCCTTGGCGAAGTGGACCTCCAGCCCCTCCTTGAGATAATCGGGGAGTTCCTCGAAATCCTTGCGGTTCCCCTCCGGGAAGACAAGGGTTTTGAGGCCGACGCGGCGGGCGGCGATGGTCTTTTCCTTGACGCCGCCGATGGGCAGCACCTTGCCAGTCAGGGTCAGTTCCCCGGTCATGCCCAGCTTGTCCCGGATCGGCGTCCGGCGGATCAGGGAAAGCAGCGCCGTGGCCATGGTGACGCCGGCGGAGGGGCCGTCCTTGGGGGTGGCGCCGGCCGGCACGTGGAGATGGATGAAGTTCTTGTCGAAGTATTCCGGATCGGCGCCGTAATCGGCCAGGTGGGCGGTGACATAGGAATAGGCGATCTCCGAGCTCTCCACCATGACGTTGCCGAGCTGGCCGGTCTGCTTGAAGCCCTTGCCCTGGCTCGGTATTGCCGTGGCCTCGATCTGCAGGGTCGCTCCGCCCATGCTGGTCCAGGCCAGGCCGGTGGCGACACCGGGGGTGCCGGCGAAAAGCTCGTCCTCGGTGAACACCGGCTTGCCGAGGTAGCCCTCCAGATCCTTGCGATGCAGGGTGATCTTCTCCGTTTCCCCGTTGGCGATCTTCATCGCGGCCCGGCGCATGATCTTCTTGATGCGGTTTTCCAGGCTGCGCACCCCGGCCTCGCGGGCGTAGCCGTCGATGATGGTCTCCAGCGAATTCTTCGGGATCGCCACCTGCCCCTTCTGCAACCCGTGGGCCTCAAGGTTTTTGGGGACCAGGTAGCGTTTGGCGATCTCGATCTTCTCCTCCAGAATGTAGCCGGCCAGACGGATCGTCTCCATGCGGTCCAAAAGCGGCGCCGGAATGGTGTCGAGCTGGTTGGCGGTGGCGATGAAGAGCACGTTGGAGAGATCGAAGGGGACGTCGAGGTAGTGGTCGCGGAAGGTGGCGTTCTGTTCCGGGTCGAGGACCTCCAGCAGGGCCGAGGCCGGATCGCCCTGGAAGGAGGCGCCGATCTTGTCGATCTCGTCGAGCATGATGACTGGGTTGGCGGTGGCGGCGACCTTCATGGCCTGGATGAAGCGTCCCGGCATGGCGCCGATATAGGTGCGGCGGTGCCCCTTGATCTCAGCCTCGTCCCGCATGCCACCTAAAGAGAAGCGGTAGAAGGTGCGGTTGAGGGCGTGGGCGATGCTGCGCCCCACCGAGGTCTTGCCGACGCCGGGAGGGCCGACCAGGCAGAGGATGGAGCCGGAGATGTCGCCTTTCATCTTGCCGACGGCGATGAACTCGAGGATGCGCTCCTTGACGTCATCCAGCCCGTAGTGATCCTTGTCGAGGATTTTGCGCGCCCGCTCCAGATTGTAGGAATCCTTGCTGAATTTCCCCCACGGCAGGATGGTGAGCCACTCCAGGTAGTTGCGGCTGACATTGTACTCCGGAGAGGAAGATTCGAGCAGTGACAGTTTTTCGATCTCTTCCCTGACGGTCTTTTCCGCCTCCTCGTTGAGCTTGAGCTTCTTGAGGCGCTCCTGGAATTTCTCGACCTCGCTGGCTTTGCCCTCCTTTTCCAGGCCCAGTTCCTTTTTGATCGCCTTGAATTGTTCACGGAGGAAGAATTCGCGCTGCTGCTTGGAGATCTTTTCTTCGATCTGCTTGGAAATCTTCCCCTGCAACCGGGAGACCTCCAGCTCCTTCTTGAGCAGCACCAGCACCCTGTCGATGCGCTTGCGGACGTCGAAGGTCTCGAGGATTTTCTGCAGTTCGACACCTTCCGAGGTGGTCAGGTTGGCGGCGAAATCGGCCAGCTTACCGGGGTCGTCCATGCTGGAGCGGGTCAAAAAGGCTTTGATTTCCTCCGAGTATAGGGGGTTGATCTGCACCAGCTCCTTGAGGGCGGCGATGATCGCCATGGAATAGGCCTTGAGTTCCTGGTTGACCGACAGCTCGGCGGCGAAGTGGTATTTGACCTGGGCGAAAAAGCCCTCGGGGGTCTCAAAGAGATCCTCCATGGTGAACCGTTCCAGGCAGTTGAACAAAAAATTGACGGTATCCTCATCCACCTGGATCATCTTGAGAACGCTGCCCGCCACGCCCACGGGATGGAAGTTGTCGAGGCCGTCCTCCTGTTCCGGATTGCGGACCAGAACCAGACCAAGGGCCTTCGATGGCGTGTTGATGGCGCGTTTGAGGGCGGCGATCTTTTCCTTGCCGGTGATGGTGATGGGGATCAGCAGATTGGGAAACGCCGGCCGTGGCCGGATGGGAATGATGGGGATGGCCGCCGGCAGAACCTGGGCGGCGATTACCAGCCCTCCTTTGGGGGGTTCGTTCTTTTCTTCGACAACGACCTCTTCCGGGTCGAAAATCTTTTTGTCTTCGCTCATGGGCGATCTCCTGAAGGCGTCGGCTCCGCTCCTGCGTCGGCAAGCCGATCTTATTTAAAAGACATGAATCAAACTTGAACACAGACAAAACTAATCATCGCTGCAGCCGTTGTCAACCGAGGCGAAAGGCGGGACAAGGGGTGGCGATCCCTTCCTTTCCTGCTAAGATGAATGAAAATCAAAAAGATTTCCGTGGCGGCGATTCCTTTGACTGGGGCGCGAATTGTAACGGAAACCCACGATATTTTGGGTTGACAGGAAACGGCGTGGAACGACAAAATCAAACCCGTCTTTATGGATATCCCGAGAATGGATGGTTTTGCCATGGCCTGGGGTTGAGGTTTATAAATGTTGGTTCCCCGTCCATCAAGGACATCTCCAGGCGTCTGCTCCGGATGTTCAATTTATATGTGTTTTCAAAGACCTGGGGGGGATCCAGGGTTGTCCATCCTGAAAAATGCGTGTTGACAGAAAGACATTATCATGATTAAATTGGTTTAAAAATCGGAGGAAAATTTTCTTTTACAAACCATTATCACCATTTAAAAACAGTCGAAAGGATAACAATGAACCAGAGCGAATACAAAAAAATTATTTCCGATGCCATCCAAGCCGAAGTTGAGGCCTTTACTTACTACAACGCGGTAGCCGCCAAGGCCAAAGATGCCGTCATAAAAAGCCTATTTGAGGAGTTGGCAGAAGAAGAAACGAAACACAAAGTGACCCTGGAAGGGTTTTTGGCAAAGGGACCGGAAAAGATGCATTTTGTCGAATCCAAGGATTACAAGGTCGGTGATTCCCTGCCCACGCCGGCCCTGACCGCCGATCTCAAGCCGGTGGACGGCATCGTCATCGCCATTAAAAAAGAACTGGAAGCCATGCAGATGTATACTCAGCTGGCCCAGGCCAGTGGCGAAGAAGCGCAGAAAAAGCTTTTCCTGGAGCTTGCTTCCATGGAAAGGGGTCACAAAAGCCGCCTCGAAGACCTCTACACCAACATGGCCTTTCCCGAAGCCTGGTAAGGCGGCGCATGAACCGTTGACGGAAAACGAGCAGAATCATCACAGGCGGAGCCGACACAGCCCCGCCTTTTTATTGTCTCCCTTCGAGGCGGCCGGGAACCATTGCCAAACGGAGAGGGATCGGCCGTGGGGGGAGGCGGCTATCGATGCTCTTTTCCCACGGCGGTTTTTTGAAATTGCCAACACGAACCCATTTCTGGTAAGAGAAACCTCAACTTTCAGGGTTCCTTTCTACGGAGATCAAAATGGAAATTTCCCAACGGTTGATTACGGCAATAAAGGCGGCAGCAGAGGTAACGGAAGGAAAATCGGCCCTCGCGTGCGCCACCGCTTTGAAGCTGGCCGAACAGCATCAGGTTTCCCCTCAGGTCATCGGCAGAATCTGCAATGAGCACGATATCAAGATCAAAGGCTGCCAGCTGGGTTGTTTCAAGTAGTTTTGCCGGTGGCCACAAAAGGATGATTTCTTCTTTCACACCATGAGCCAGGGCAGGGAACGTCACGTCATCATCGGTACCGCCGGCCATGTCGATCATGGCAAGACGGCATTGATCCGCGCCCTGACCGGCCGCGACACGGACCGCCTCAAGGAGGAGAAGGAGCGCGGTATCTCCATCGACCTCGGCTTCGCCCCCTTTCGTCTTCCCGGCGGCGAGATTGCCGGCGTCGTCGATGTCCCCGGCCATGAGCGTTTCATCAGCAA
>JAAYDE010000141.1 GCA_012729375.1 Deltaproteobacteria bacterium
AAATATTTGCTGCTCTTCGTTCCCTATGTTATTAATAGCCATTATACATTTATCCCTATTCCGCATGATTGTGATTTCATCACCATGAAAAAATTACTGCGCCGTTTTCTCGTGCTGGCATCGGCAACCTCTCTGCTGGCGATCCTGGGGGGCGTTTCGGCCTATTTCTATTTTTCAGCTTCCCTTCCCCGGGTCGACACTCTCGAAGATTACCGCCCCCCGATCATCACCACTGTCTACAGCTTCGACGGCCAGATCCTCGCTGAATACGCCCGCGAGCGGCGTATCGTGGTTCCGGTCACATCGATGCCGCAACATCTGATTCAGGCTTTCGTCGCCGCCGAGGACTCCCAATTTTTCCAACACCGGGGCATCAATTTTCTCTCCATCCTCCGCGCCGCGCTGAAAAACGTCCGGGCCGGCGGTATCCGCCAGGGGGGAAGCACCATTACCCAGCAGGTCGCCAAAAGCCTCCTGCTTTCACCGGAAAAAACCTTTACCCGTAAATTCAAGGAAGCCATCCTCGCCTGGCGCATGGAAAACACCTTGAGCAAGGAAGGGATTCTTTTTCTTTATCTCAACCAGATCTATCTCGGCCATGCTTCCTACGGGGTGGAGGCCGCCGCCCGGTCCTATTTCGGCAAACCGGTCAGCCAGCTCTCCCTGGCCGAGGCCGCCCTTCTGGCCGGCCTGCCCCAGGCGCCAAGCCGCTATTCCCCTTACCGGAACCTGGAACGGGCCAAAGAGCGGCAACGGTACGTCCTGGGCCGCATGGTGAAAGAAGGCTACATCACCCCGGCCGCCGCCGAGCAGGCCACTGCCACCGAACTGGTTTTTCAGCCCCGCTCCGCGTCCGCCGTCCACGACAACCCGGCGCCCTATTTCAGTGAGCAGGTGCGCCGCTACCTCGAACAGGCCTATGGGGAGGAACTCCTTTATGAAGGGGGCCTCAAGGTCTTCACCACCCTCGATGTCAAAATGCAGCATGCCGCCCACAGGGCGGTACGGACGAACCTGGAGGATTTTGACCGGCGTCACGGCTACCGGGGGCCGGCAAGGATTTTGACTCCCAATGAAACCGAGGCCTTTCTGGCAGCGCAGAAAAGCTTGTGGAACGGGCAGGCCCCTGAGGAAGGTTCCCTTATCGAAGGGGTCGTCGCCGGCAGCGATAAAAACGGCCTTCTGATCCGCTTCGGCTCCTTCCAGGGGCAGCTCGGTGCAAATTCGGCACTCTGGGCCGGTGCCCTGCGCCTGGCCAAAGCCGGCGATCCTTTCCGCATCGACCGGAACCGCAACAGGGTATGGCTGCCGGCCGGCTCTTTGATCCAGGTACGGATCGCAAAAAACAGCGGGGAAATCGTCCTGCTCAGCCTCGAACAAACCCCTGAGGTCCAGGGTTGTCTGGTTGCCCTCGATCCCGCCACCGGTCAGATCAGGGCGATGGTGGGGGGCTACGATTTCACCGAAAGCCAGTTCAACCGCGTGTTGCAGGCCTACCGCCAACCGGGATCGGCCTTCAAACCGATCATCTACGCCGCCGCCCTCGACAAGGGTTATACGACGGCGAGCATCATCCTGGACACCCCCATCATCTTCCGGGAAAGGAAAGCCAACGGCGAAATCGTCACCTGGAAACCCAAAAACTACAATGAAACCTTTTCCGGGCCAACCTCCCTGCGCCGCGCCCTGACCCATTCCTACAACGTTGTCACCATCAAGATCCTGCAGGACATCGGGGTCAACTACGCCGCCAATTACGCCGCCAAACTGGGCATCGAATCTCCGATTTCCAAAGACCTGACCATGGCCCTGGGCTCCTCCGCGCTTACCCCCATGGAATTGGCCACAGCCTTCAGCGTCTTCGCCAACAACGGCATTCGCATCACGCCCAGCTACATCGTCAAGGTTCTCGACCGCAACGGCCAGGTTTTGGAATCGACCGATCCCGCTGATTTCCCCAACGGCCCCGGTGACGGACAACGGCTCGTCGAGGTCAAAAGGGAACGGATCCTCTCCCCCGAAACAGCCTATCTGGTCACCAATCTGATGGAGAGCGTGGTGCAGGACGGAACGGGAACCCGCGCCAAAGTGCTGAACCGCCCCGCGGCGGGGAAAACGGGCACCACCAATGATCTGAAAGACGCCTGGTTTGCCGGCTTCGTCCCCCAGTTGGTGGCGGTAACCTGGATCGGCTTTGACCAGGGGGAACCTCTGGGCAAAGGGGAGACCGGCTCCCGGGCCGCCGCCCCGGCCTGGGTGGCCTTTATGAAGGAAGCGGCCAAGGACCTACCTGTGCGCCACTTCACCGTTCCGGACACCATCGAGTTCCGCCCCATCGATCCGGCCACCGGTCTTCTGGCGCCGGAAGACGGCGGCGCGCTGACGGTTGAGGCTTTCGCCCCCGGTACCGCTCCTTCCCGTTTCGCCCTCGATAAAACGACCCTCCGCGCCAGGGATTTCTTCCGCCTGGATATGGAAAGTCTCCGCTGACGGGCCGGCGTCTTTTCAGCGGTATTTTTTGACCCCGTTTTTAGGGCACCGGTCCGCCACCGGGCAGATACCGCAAAGGGGAACGGGAGCCTTGCAGATTTTTCTGCCGTGGGCGATGAGCACATGGCCCGCCTGCGTCCAGCGCTGCGCCGGCAGGAGCTCGCAAAGGTCCCTTTCGATCTTCGCCGGCTCCTGGTGATGGCTCCAGCCGAGGCGGAAAGAGATGCGCTTGACGTGGGTGTCGACGACCATGCCGGGAATTCCGAAAACGTTGCCGAGAAGAACGTTGGCGGTCTTGCGCCCGATGCCGGGAAGGGTCACCAGTTCCTCCAGGGTTGCCGGTACGATGCCATGAAAATCCCGCCGGATCCGTTCCGCGCATTCCTTGAGATGACGCGCCTTGTTGCGGAAAAAACCGGTGGAGCGGATCTGTTCCTCAAGAGCGGGGATGTCCGCCGCCGCCAAAGCGTCGACGTCGGGATAGGCCCTGAAAAAATCTTTGGTTACCTGGTTGACCCGGATATCGGTGCACTGGGCGGAAAGGATGGTAGCCACCAACAGTTCGTAGGGATTCCGATGGTCCAGCGCGCAATGCGCGTCCGGGTAGAAATTTTCAAGAATTTCAAGGGTTTTCAGGGCGATAGGAAGTTTGGGGGAAGTATCCATGGGTTCCCTTGGAGAAAAACGCAAAAAGGGTTAAAAAAATCCCCTCCAATCACATGACATTCTGAAAAGTTATCAACTGTTTCCACAGATTTATCCACAGCCCTCGTGAGAACGGAAAGCGGTCTTTTTGCGGAAACAGCCGGCGGCCGTTCCCATCTCTTCGCGAATCCGTTCCGCATGCAGGTAATCCAGGCTGTCGCGGATACGCACCGTGACCTGAAGCGGGAGATGGGAAGAGGCCGAACGGGCCAGAGGGTTCCACAGAACCGTGGCTTGGGTTATCTCGATATCCTCCAGATGATAAACGCGATCACGGCTGACAAGAGGCAAAAAAGCGGGATAGGTGGGACGTCCCCAGGGACGGTGGAGACGACCTGGAGCAAGGAAGGGATAACACCAAAGCCAGGGGCAAAAAGCACCGAAATCGCCGAGAATCAGCTTGGGACAGGGGAGGTAGGGATTGCCCACCAGATCGGCGCCGAAGAGGCTTTTCAACTGCTGGTACTGGCGCAGAGGAGAAGGTTGAAGACGCACATTGAACAAATGGATCCTTTTTCCCTGGAGGTCGAGATCGGCCTTGAGACAGATCCCCTCGCCGCCGAGGGAAAAGGCACCGACGCCCCGCAACGGGAAACGGGACAGAAAAGCGTTGCCGCCGCCGGCCTTGCGGCCGAAAACGGACATCTTCAAACCATTCTCCAGATAGGAGAGATGGTCTGACCCATCGGGAGCCTCGGCATCCTGGAGAGCGACGACATCGGGGGCGCCCTGCTCGATGACACGCAGAATCCGTTCGGGATCGATCCTGCCGTCCCGGCCCCGGTATTGGCGCACATTAAAGGTCATCACTCCGATGGCATGCACAGGCGTCTCCGGGAACGCTGGAAAAGTTTATTCCTCTGCTTCCCTTTCCGACTTGAGGGAACGCTCCATAAGGTCAGCGAGGGCCCCTTGCGGTGCCTTGCCCCGGTAGAGAACCTGATATACCTGGTCGATAATCGGGGTTTCGACACCAATCTTTTTGGCCAGTTGATGGGCGGAAAGGGACGTCCTGATCCCTTCGGCGACCATGTTCATGGCGGCGAGGATTTCCTCCAGGGTTTTTCCCCGCCCCAATTCAAGACCCACCCGGCGGTTGCGGGACAGACCCCCGGTACAGGTCAGCACCAGATCCCCCAAGCCGGCCAGTCCGGCGAAGGTGGCGGGACGGGCACCCAAAGCCACCCCCAGGCGGCAAATCTCCGCCAGCCCGCGGGTGATCAGGGCGGCGCGGGCATTGTCGCCCAGACCCAGGCCGTCGGAGATGCCGCAGGCCAAAGCCATGACGTTTTTCAGGGCGCCCCCCAATTCCACGCCGCGGACGTCGGTATGGCTGTAGACGCGAAAATAGTCGGTGCTGAAGATTTCCTGAACCCGGCGGGCGGTTTCCTCGCATTTTGACGCCGCCACGGCGGCGGCGGGAAGACATGCCGCGACTTCTTTCGCAAAGGTGGGCCCGGAAAGAAATGTGGCGTTGGCAGCCATGGGGGCAGGCAGTATTTCGGCGATGACCTCGGACATGGTCATCAGCGTATCGTTTTCGATCCCTTTGGAGGCGGAAACCAGAAGGGCGCCGGGTTCCAGAAAAGGAGCGAGACCGGCAAGCACGCTCCGCAGACACTGGGAGGGAGGGGCCATCACCACCATTTTCTTGCCCTTCGCCGCCTCCCGTAGGTTGTTGGTGTAAAACAGATTTCTCGGCAGCCTGACGCCGGGAAGATAGGTATGATTTTCACCGTCCCGCCGCAGGATATCCACCAGGGCCGACTCGTAGGCCCAAAGGGTTACTGCATGCCCCTTGCGGGCCAGAAGATGGCTCAGGGCGGTCCCCCAACTGCCCGCTCCGATGACGGCTATGCTTATCATTCGTTTTCCTCTGCAGAAGGCTCCTCGTCCGGTTCAGGCACCTCTTCATCCCTTTCCGTGCCTTCGGCAGGTTCGTCGCTTTCCGCCAGTTTGGCGACGGCGACAATGGCCTCGCCGGCGTCCAGTTCCATCAGCCTCACACCTTGGGTATTGCGGCCGATCACCGAAAGGTCATCGAGCCGGGTGCGCAGAATCTTGCCGTGACTGGTGATTAACATCAGATCCTCGTCATCGACGGTTATCTTGATGTCGACGACGGCTCCGTTGCGTTCGGAGGTTTTGATGGTGATGATCCCCTTGCCGCCCCGGCTTTGCGTCCGGTACTCCTCCAGATGGGTGCGCTTGCCGTAACCGTTGCGGGTCACCGTCACCAGATAGCCGACGGTGGCATCAGAAACAACCTCCATGCCGATCACCCGGTCATCGGCATCCAGGGCCATTCCCCGCACCCCGCGGGTGGTGCGTCCCGTGGGGCGCACGTCGGTCTCCGGAAAACGGATGGACTGACCCTTCTGGCTGGCGAGAAGGATGTCGTAGGAGCCGTCGGTGAGGCGGGTGGAGACGAGGCGATCCCCCTCCTCGATTTCCAGGGCGATGATCCCCGCGGTCCGCGGATTGGAGTAGGCCATCAGATCGGTCTTTTTGACGATTCCCTTTTGCGTCGCGGTGACAATGTACTGGCCCTCCCGGAACTCCCGCACCGGCAGGATGCTGGTGACGTTCTCGCCGGCCTCGATCTGGATCAGGTTGACGATGGCCTTGCCGCGGGCGGCCCGTCCTCCCTCGGGAACTTCATGGACCTTGAGCCAGTGAACCTTGCCCCGGTCGGTGAAAACCAGGATGTAGGAGTGGGTCGAAGCGATAAACAGCTGCTCGACGAAATCCTCTTCCTTGGGCCGCACCCCGGTCTTCCCCTTGCCGCCGCGGCGCTGGGCGCGGTAGAGGGAGACGGGATGGCGTTTGATATAACCACTGTGGGTCACCGTCACTACCATGTCTTCTTCGACGATCAGGTCCTCCAGGGATAATTCCGCCTGCTGGCCGATGATTTCCGTCAAGCGTCCGTCGGCATATTTGTCTCGGATTTCCAGCAATTCTCCCTTGATGATACGGAAGATTTCCACTTCGCTGGCGAGAATCTCCTTGAGACGGCCGATCTGCGCCAAAACCTCCCGGTATTCACTGAGAATTTTATCCCTTTCCAGGCCGGTGAGGCGCTGCAGCCTCATGTTGAGTATCTCGGCCGCCTGGATATCGGTAAAGGTGAAACGTTCCATCAGGGTGGATTTGGCCGTTCCCGGGTCGGGGGAGGATTTGATGATCTGAATCACCTCGTCCAGATTTTCCAGGGCGATTTTCAACCCTTCCAGGATATGGGCGCGGGCTTCAGCCTTCCTGAGCTCAAAGATGCAGCGGCGGATGATGATCTCTTTGCGGTGTTCCAGAAAACGGTCGAGCACGTCCCGCAGGGAGAGTACCTTCGGTTCGCCGTTGACGATGGCCAGCAGGATGATGCCGTAGGAGGACTGCATCGGCGTCATCTTGTAGAGCTGG
Source organism: Deltaproteobacteria bacterium (assembly GCA_012729375.1). Lineage (GTDB taxonomy): Bacteria > Desulfobacterota > Desulfuromonadia > Desulfuromonadales > JAAYDE01 > JAAYDE01. Next base: position 6,616 of record JAAYDE010000141.1, read on the forward strand.
TTGAGGATCACGCCGGGATAAGCATCCTTGCGCAGGTCGATGGCGATGCGCATTCCGTCGCGGTCCGATTCGTCGCGCAGATCGGTGATGCCGTCCAGTCTCTTCTCCTTGACCAGTTCGGCGATCTTTTCGATCAATTTGGCCTTGTTGACCTGAAAGGGGATCTCGGTGATGATGATCCTCTCCTTGGAGGTACGCCGGTCCCTTTCCACCAGGGCGCGGGCGCGGACGTGGATGATGCCGCGGCCGGTCCGGTAGGCCTGCTCAATCCCTTCCCGGCCGAGAATGATGCCGCCGGTGGGAAAATCGGGACCGGGAATGATTTTCAGTAGATCGCTCATGGGCAAGGTGGGCTGTTCGATCACCGTCACCAGGCCGTCAATCACCTCGCCGAGGTTGTGGGGGGGAATCTTGGTGGTCATGCCGACGGCTATCCCCTCCGAACCGTTGACCAGCAAATTGGGAAAACGGCACGGCAGTACCAGCGGTTCCTGCAGGGAATCATCGTAGTTGGTACCGAAATCGACGGTTTCCTTTTCCAGATCGGCCAGCACCTCATGGGCGAGACGGGCCATCCGTACCTCGGTGTAGCGCATCGCCGCCGCCGAGTCGCCGTCGACGGAACCGAAATTTCCCTGGCCGTCCACCAGCGGATAACGCATGGAAAAGGGCTGGGCGAGGCGGACGATGGTGTCATAGACCGCCGCATCCCCATGAGGATGATATTTACCGATGACATCACCGACAACGCGGGCTGATTTTTTGTAGGGTTTGTTGTAATCGTTGCCGAGCTCGTGCATGGCAAAGAGCACGCGGCGGTGTACCGGCTTCAGACCGTCGCGGACATCGGGAAGAGCGCGGCCGATGATGACGCTCATGGCGTAGTCGAGATACGATTTCTGCATCTCGTCTTCGATGTTGATGCTTGATTTACCCGGTTTGTTCAACATGGAATGCCATTCTTTCCTTAATCTGGATTAGATATCGAGGTTGGATACGTTGAGGGCGTTGGTCTCGATGAATTCACGGCGCGGGTCGACCTGGTCGCCCATGAGAACGGTGAAAATCTTGTCCGCTTCCACCACATCCTCCAACTCAACCTTGAGATGGACCCGTTTCTCCGGATCCATGGTGGTTTCGTACAACTGACCGGGGTTCATCTCCCCCAGGCCTTTGTAGCGCTGGATGTATTGCCCCTTTTTCGCTCGATTAAGGAAAAAATCGAGAAATTCCTGGCGGTTGTCAACTATTGATTCCTCCTTCCCCTCGCTGGAGAAAAAGGCCTTTTGATCCGGACAGATTTCCTCCACCTGGCGGAAGACCTGAAGAAGAATTTTATATTCATGGGAGGAGAGAAGTTCCAGGGTCTTGTGGTCTATCCGCGACCGGAGATTACCGAGGCGGAAGATGATTCCCGGCGGCTCGAAGAGAACCTTGAATTCGGCGCGAGGTTCGGCCTTTTTCAGAGCCTCGGCGAGGGGTGTCAGGTCCGACAGTTCGGAAAAACCGTTCTGGATGCCGGTTTCCACAAATATTTTAAGGAGATAGGGAGGAATTCCTTTTCGCGCCAGTTTATCGAAATGGCGGTTATAGTCGATGATGTTGCGGAGGCTGGGGATGATCTGACGGCCACGGAGTGTCTTCCCGCTCTTTTCCATCTGCACGGTGATACCCTCCACCCCTTCCTCGAGCAGATATTCCAATAGGGTTTCTTCGTCGTTGAGGTATCTCTCTTTTTTGCCCTTTTTGGCTTTGTAGAGGGGCGGGCGAGCGATATAGAGATGGCCCCTTTCGATCAATTCCGGCATTTGCCGGAAAAAGAAAGTCAACAGGAGGGTGCGGATGTGGGAGCCGTCCACGTCGGCGTCGGTCATGATGACGATGCGGTGATAGCGCAGTTTGGCGATATCGAATTCATCGCGGCCGATGCTGGTGCCCAAAGCGGTTATCAATGTGCGGATCTCGTTGGAGGCGAGCATTTTGTCGAAACGGGCCTTCTCCACATTGAGGATCTTTCCCTTGAGCGGCAGAATGGCCTGAAAGCGGCGGTCCCTTCCCTGTTTGGCGCTGCCGCCGGCGCTGTCTCCCTCAACGATGTAAAGTTCGCAAAGACCGGGGTCTTTTTCCTGACAATCGGCAAGTTTCCCGGGCAAAGCCATGGAATCCAGGGCTCCTTTGCGGCGGGTCAGATCGCGGGCTTTGCGCGCCGCTTCGCGGGCACGGGCCGCTTCGATTCCCTTCTCAAGAATCTTCTTGGCGACCGCGGGGTTTTCCTCCAGGAAGCTGCTTAGTTTCTCGTTTACCAATGTCTCCACAAAGCCTTTTATCTCCGAATTGCCCAATTTGGATTTGGTCTGTCCTTCAAACTGGGGTTCGGGAATTTTAACGGAAATGACCGCGGCTATTCCCTCCCGGAGATCATCGCCGGAAATACTGGTTTTAATATTTTTCAGCAGATTGTTGGCGGTAGCATAGTTGTTCATGGTGCGGGTCAGGGCCGCTTTAAAACCGACCAGATGGGTTCCTCCCTCCTGGGTATTGATGTTGTTGGCGAAGGAAAAGATCTTTTCGTCATAGCTGTCGTTGTACTGAAAAGCGATCTCCATGTCGACGCCGTCGCGGGTGCCCTGCAGGTAGATCGGTTTGGGATGAAGAGGAGTTTTGGCGCGGTTCAGATACTCCACGAAGGATACGATTCCCCCCTGGTAAAGGAAACAATGGCTTTTTTCGCTGCGTTCATCGATAGCTTCGATAGTGACTCCCCCGTTCAAAAAAGCCAGCTCGCGCAGCCTCTGGGACAGGGTTTCAAAAGAAAAATCAGTATCCTCAAATATTTCAGGATCAGGCCAGAAAGTGATCTTGGTTCCTTTCTTGTTGGTTTCTCCCTCTTCCCGAATTGCCGCCAAAGGAATTCCCCTGGCGTAGCTCTGCCGGTATATTTTATGCTCCCGGCGGATTTCCAGATCCAGACGACTGGAAAGGGCATTGACAACCGAAACTCCCACCCCATGTAGTCCCCCGGAAACTTTATAACTGCTGGCGTCGAATTTTCCTCCTGCATGCAGAACCGTCATTACTACCTCGGCGGCAGACCTTTTTTGTGTGGAATGCATGGAGACTGGTATGCCACGTCCATTATCCTCGACCGTTACCGAGCCGTCACCGTGGATGCTTACAGTTATATGGTCACAAAATCCGGCCAAAGCTTCATCAATGGAATTATCAACCAATTCGTAGACCAGGTGGTGAAGCCCGGAAACAGATGTTGAACCGATATACATGGCTGGACGTTTCCGAACAGCCGAAAGACCTTCAAGAACCTTGATGCTTTCCGCGTCATATTGTCTTTCGGATTTTTCAGATGAAGAATTAGTTGTCATTGAAGAGTGGCCTCACAAAATTATATTTTATTTATTAATTTTCCTTGTTTTATATAAATTTCATTATCGGAACTTATTCCACAATTTTTAAGAATTTTTTCATCGTTCGTTGTAAAAAAAATTTGCTTAACCTTTCCATAAACCATTTCAAAAAAATTTTTCTGTCTTTTTATATCAAGATCACTTCCGAAGTCGTCTAAAAGTAAAATCGGCGTTTTTTTGTTCTTTTTTTGATAATTTAGAATTTGAGTAATTTTAAATGATAACAGAAAGGATTTCTTTTGTCCTTGGGAAGCGAAGTTGCGTAATTGTTTTCCATTTAAAAGAAAAACAGGTCCTTCCGTGTGAGGACCCACAATTGTATAACCAACTTCCCTTTCTCTGTTATACGATTTTTTAATTTTATTCCTTAAAACAATCTCAATTTCATTTTTATCGACCTCTTGGTGATCAATTTCTATCGAATCGTGATTTCCGGTTAAATAACCATTAATATCATTCCAATCTCGAATGACATTTTTAAGAAATAAATTCCTGCTGTGAATGATAGACACCGCTGTTTCAATGAAAGATTCTGTCCATACGTCCAGTTCTTTTTGGTTTTTATTTTGACGGAGCAACAAATTTCTTGTTTTTAAAACGAAATAAAATCGCCGAAATTTATCAAGATAATCATTTTCCATCAAAAAAACCGCACGATCCAGAAGAGCCCTTCTTCCCGAAGGCCCCTTATCCACCAAAGCCAATTCTTCCGGGCAAAGAAGGATTACCGGAAATGCACTGAAAAATTCCCTGGCATTCGCAGCGGTTTTTCCGTTTAGGTGGGCAGTTTTTTTGGAAGGTTCTATTTTAATCTGAATTTTTTGGGATGCCAAGGGAGATATGGACACCCCCCCGACGCTGGCCGAACTTTTTCCCCATTGGATCATGTCACTGTTTTTTAAAGCCCTAAATCCCTTCAGATTTCCTAGGAAATAAATGGCCTCTATAAGGTTGGTTTTGCCCTGGGCATTATCTCCCCATATCAGATTTAGTCCTGGTTTGAATTCAATATTTAAATTTTCTAAATTTCGAAAACTTTCAGCTACGAATTGGGTTAAAAACATGAGCTGTTCATTTTTAGAGCCGCATCGGCATAATAACTGCGAAACTGTTTTGATTTTCCCCAGGAGTGATCACTGTCGGAGAAATATTGTCTTTAAATTGAAATTGAATGAACTCTGTAGGATAAGCCATGACGGCGTCGATTAGATAACGGGCGTTATAAGCAATGGAAATTTCCTCCCCTTCATATTCAATGGGGATTTCCTCTTTGGCTTCGCCAAGTTCAGGGTTTTTTGCGGATACTTCCAGACGTTGACTGGAGAAAGTCAACCGTATTCCCCGATGTCTTTCGTTGGTCAGTGTTGAAATCCGGCGCAGAACCTTCAGGAATGAATCTTGGGGAATGGAAATATAACTGTCCAACATTTGAGGAATAACTTTTTGATATTCCGGAAAATCCCCATCTATCACCCTTATAATTATTTTAGTATTTTCTTTGGTAAAAATAGCATTATTACCGGAAAACCCCATCTGTATTTCATTTTCAGTATTATCTATTAATTTTCTAATTTCCATAATTCCTTTTTTGGGGATTATGACCCCTTTTTCAAGAAAGGAATCACCGAGATTTTCGAAAATTTCTTTTGAAAAAGCTAGTCTATGTATGTCTGTACTTATTGCTGCAATATAAATAAAATCATTTAAAGAAATTTTATGAAAAAATATGCCATTCAAATTATATTTACTTTCATCATTTGACATGGCAAAAAAAGTTCTATCAATCATTCTTTTTAATATTGAACTATTTATGGAAAATAGATTTTCTTCTTTTATTGATGGAAAGCTAGGAAATTGATCCGGATCTAAGCCAATTAAATTAAAAATAATATTTTTATGGGAAATTTTTATGGAAAAATTTTCTTTTATATCGAATGAAATTTCACTATTTGGAAATTCCCTTACCACATCATAAAGTTTTTTTGCTGGTAGAGCCATTTTTCCAACCAGGCCAATATGGGCCGAAAGGGAAACTCGAATTCCCACTTCCATGTCGGTTGCAGTAAGAATAAGGGAAGTATCCTTTGCCTCAAAAAGGACAAAAGAAAGAGCAGGTAAAGTCGCTTTTTTTTCTGCAATACTTTGTATTTTTGAAAGGCCG
>JAAYDE010000021.1 GCA_012729375.1 Deltaproteobacteria bacterium
CCGCCACACCCGGCCGAACCAGCGGTCGTCTTTGACGCGAATATCCCACGGCCTGTAACCGTTGACGGCGATCCCGGCATATTCCAGTAGCTTCCGTACCGATGAGGATTCCATGATCGGCCTCCTTTGTTTCTGGTTGTTCTTTCCACTGCCGCTTCGAAAAAAGCATGGCAAACTCACGGTATTCGGTTGGCACTATTTAATATTTTACCATTTCTCTCTGTGCTATCATTTTCCTTCATGGAATGACAGGGACCATGGGACTTGCGGCGCTCGACAATTCCGGCTCCCTTGCCGCTCCTCAACAGACTCCGATTCCGCAGGAGAAAAACCGAGGCGGAGGACCATCAAGGCGGATTTATGAACCCTTTCTCTCTTTCATTGCGGATCCTGATCTTGTCAACCATGGCCATGACCCTTTCCGCCTGCCTCATGGTCGGCCCCGATTACCGGCCGCCGGCAACTGCGGAGCCCGCCGCTTGGCAGCACATCGAAAAGAGCGCCGGCCCTCTGCTGAGCGCCGACGCAAGGGGTGACCTCAGCCGCTGGTGGCAAAACCTGGCGGATCCCCTTCTTACCGCGTTGGTCGAAGAAGCCCTGGACACCAGCCCCGACCTGCGCAGCGCCCAGGCGCGCCTGCGCGAGGCCCGGGCACGTCGCGCCATAGCCGCCGCCGACCGCTTCCCCACGGTGACCGCCTCCGGCTCGGGCCGCCGCAGCCGCTCGAGCAAGGAAACGGGTGGTGGCGACACCCGCGAATTTTATAGTGCCGGCTTCGACGCCAGCTGGGAACTGGATGTTTTCGGCGGGGTGCGCCGCAGCCTCGAAGCCTCTACAGCGGATCTTGAATCCTCTAAAGCAAATCTGCAGGAAGCCCTCGTTTCCCTGGCCGCGGAAACGGCCCTGAACTACATCGAGGTGCGCACCCTGCAGAACCGTTTAGCCATCGCCCGCGCCAACCTCGCCATCCAGTCGGAAACCCTCCAACTCACCGAGTGGCGCGCCCAGGCCGGCCTGGTCAGCAGCCAGGACGTGGAGCAGGCGCGCAGCAGCCGGGAGCAGACCAGGGCCCAGATTCCGGCACTGGAGGCCAACCTGACGGAGGCTGAACACCGTCTGGATATTCTGCTGGGGAAAACCCCGGGGACACTCCATGAACGCCTCGCCCCCAGCGGCATCCTGCCGCCGCTGCCGGAGCGGATCGCCGTCGGCATCCCCGCCGACACCCTGCGCCAGCGTCCGGACATAACCGCCGCGGAACGCCGCCTGGCGGCGGAAACGGCGCGTATCGGCGTCGCCGAGGCGGCACGCTATCCCTCCTTCAAGATCTCCGGCTCAATCGGCGTCGAGGCCCTGACCCTGAGCGCCCTTGACAACGGTGGCGCCGGCACCGCCGCCCTGCTCGGCAACATCACCTCCCCCATCTTCGACGCCGGCCGCCTGCGCAACCAGGTGAGGGTCCAGGAAGCGGTGCGCGACCAGGCGTTGGTGGCCTATGAACAGACCGTTCTCAACGCTCTTCAGGAAGTGGAAAACGCCCTCGTCTCACTGCTCCGCAACGGCGAACGAAGCGAGGCGCTGGCCATCGCCACCGCCTCGGCGGAAAACGCGGCGGAACTGGCGCGGCAGCGGTATTCGGCCGGGCTGATCGATTTTCAGCCGGTACTCGACACCCAACGGAGCGTGCGCACCCTGGAAGACGCCCTCGCCACCTCCCGCGCCGAAAGCGTGCTGGCTCTGATCCGTTTGTACAAGTCCCTCGGCGGCGGCTGGTCGCCCCCTCCGACAACAAGGAAAAGCCATGACCAAAACCAATAACCCTGAAGAAAACCAGAACGCCGCCCTGAAGCAACTTCTCGATGCCGGTTCCGGACCACGCTTCAAATTCCGCTGGCTGTGGTTTGCCGCGGCACTGCTGATTGCCGCCGGCGCCGCTTTCTTCTTTTACCGCTCGAGCGAAAAGAAGGCCGGGCCCACTTTTAAAACAGAACCGGTAACGGTGGGCAATCTGGTGGTCAAGGTTTCGGCCACCGGCAACCTGCAACCGACCAATCAGGTCGAGGTGGGCAGTGAACTCTCAGGGATCATCGAACAGGTGCTAGTCGACGTCAACGATCAGGTCACCAAAGGACAGGTGCTGGCGCGCCTCGATATCTCCAAACTGCAGGATGCCGTGGCCAAGTCCCGGGCCAACCTGAGCGCCGCCGAAGCCAAGGTGGTGGAGGCCCGAGCCACAGCGGCCGAAGCGCGGTCGACCTTGAACCGCTACCGGGAAGTGGCCAGGCTGTCCGGGGGCAAGGTCCCCTCCAAAAACGAGATGGACATCGCCGAAGCGACCCTGAAGCGGGCCGAAGCGGCGGAGGCCAGCGCCCGCGCCAGCGTCACTCAGGCCCGGGCCAACCTGCAGTCGGACGAAACCGACCTCGGCAAGGCCAGTATCCGCTCCCCCATTGATGGCGTGGTGCTCTCCCGCGAGGTCGATCCGGGGCAGACCGTGGCCGCATCCTTCCAGGCGCCGGTCCTCTTCCTGTTGGCTGAGGATCTGAAAAAAATGGAACTGCAGGTGGACGTGGACGAGGCCGACGTCGGCCAGGTGAAGGAGGGGCAAACCGCCACCTTCACCGTGGACGCCTGGCCGGGCCGCCGCTTTTCGGCGGTGATCACCAGAGTCAGCTTCGGTTCCCAGGAGAAGGATGGCGTCATCTCCTACCTGACCATCCTCAGCGTGGACAATGAGGATCTTTCCCTGCGGCCCGGCATGACCGGCACCGCCGAGATCACCACCCTGACCCGGGAAAACGCCCTGCTGGTGCCCAACGCCGCCTTGCGCTTCTCCCCCCCGGAGGCCCAGGCCACCCAGAAAAAGTCAAGTCGCGGCGTTATGAGCGCTCTCATCCCGCGGCGCCCGCAGCAGCCCCGCAAGGCTTCCACGACGCCTAACGGTGCCGCGCCGCGCATCTGGGTGCTGCGCGACGGCCAACCGGTCGCCGTTGAGGTTAAAACCGGCGCCACCAATGGCCGGGTGACGGAGATCACCGGCGGAGCCGTCGAAGCCGACACAGAAGTGATTACCGAAACTCTGGGAGGATAGAGCATGACCGAAACCCCCCTGATCCGCCTTTCCGCCCTCACCAAGGTTTACGGTTCCGGGCAGGCCGCTTTCCAGGCGCTGAAGGGCATCGACCTCACCATTCAGGCGGGGGAATTCGTCGCCATCATGGGACCCAGCGGTTCCGGCAAATCGACTACCATGAACATCCTCGGCTGCCTGGACACCCCCAGCAGCGGCAGCTACGAATTCATGGACATCCATGTGCAGAAGTTGTCGCGCAACCAGCGCGCCCTGCTTCGCCGCCATTTCCTCGGCTTCGTCTTTCAGGGCTTTAACCTGCTGGCCCGCACCACCGCCCTGGAAAACGTCGAACTGCCGCTGATCTACCGCGGCGAAGATGCCGCCACCCGCCACGGGGCGGCCCGTGCCGCCCTGGAACAGGTGGGCCTCAAGGGATGGGAGCACCATACCCCGGCCGAGCTTTCCGGCGGACAGCAGCAGCGGGTCGCCATCGCCCGCGCCATCGTCACCCATCCCGCCGTGCTTCTGGCCGACGAACCCACCGGCAACCTCGACACCAAAACCAGTCAGGAAATCATGGAGCTGATTACCGCCTTTAACCGCGAAAAAGGCATTACCGTTCTGATGGTCACTCATGAGCCCGACATGGCGGCCTACGCCAGAAGAATCATCCGTTTCGTCGACGGCCACCTGGAGAGCGACAGCCGCAAAGAGGAGGCCGCCTGATGTTGTGGAACACGCTCCTGCTGGCGCTGCGCGCCATCCGCCGCAATCTGATGCGCTCCTTTCTCACCATCTTAGGCATCGTCATCGGCGTCGCCGCGGTCATCACCATGGTCACCCTCGGCAACGGCGCCACCAAATCGGTCTCCGATCAGATCTCGAGCATGGGCAGCAACCTGCTGATGCTTATCCCTGGCCAGCGTTTCGGCCCCGGCGGCGGGGGCGCCCCCAACTTCAAGTTCACCGACGTCGAGGCCATCCGTAATCAGATCTCCGGAGCCGAATGGGTGGCGCCGGTGGTCAACAAGGGGGCGACCGCGGTCTATCAGGCCAACAACTGGGCCACTGTGGTCACCGGCACCAACAACGACTACTTCCCCGCCGGCAACTGGGAACTGGCCGCCGGCCGCACTTTCAACGAAACCGAGGAACGGGCCGGTAAGGCGGTCTGCATCATCGGTGAAACGGTGCGCGAAAAGCTTTTCGGCGGACAAAGCCCGGTGGGCAGCGAGATCCGCATCAAACAATTTTCCTGCGAGGTGATCGGGCTGCTCAAGGGCAAGGGCCAGTCGGCCATGGGCTCCGACCAGGACGACACGGTGATGATGCCGTTGCGCACCGTGCAGCGTCGCCTCAGCGGCAGCCAGGACATCAACCGGCTGACCGTGTCGGTAAGCAACAGCGCCTCCATCGACGGTGTAAAAAACCAGCTCACCCTGCTCATGCGTGAACGGCGCAACATCGGCGAAAGCGAGGATGACGACTTTCGCGTTATGGACACCCGGCAGATCGCCGAAACTCTCACCAGCACCACCAAAATCCTCACCATGCTCCTCGGCGCGGTAGCGGCCGTGAGCCTGCTGGTGGGCGGAATCGGCATCATGAACATCATGCTCGTGTCGGTCACCGAGCGCACCCGCGAAATCGGCATTCGACTGGCCATAGGGGCTCTGGAGAGGGAGGTGCTCCTGCAGTTCCTCATCGAGGCGGTGGTGCTGTCGAGCATCGGCGGTCTGATCGGCATTGTCCTGGCGACGGGAGCTTCCCTGTTTCTCGCCCGGCTGATGTCCGTCCCCTATCTTTTCGACCCCGGCATCAACCTTTTATCTTTTGTCTTCTCCGCCGCCATCGGGGTTCTTTTCGGTTTCTTTCCGGCCCGCCGGGCCGCCGGCCTCAACCCCATCGACGCCCTGCGCCACGAATAGCGGCACGAAACCTTCCCTATATCAAGCCGGACCACGCAAGCCCTTTTGTGACGGCGCTCGGAAACATACCGCCAGTTCCTTTCCCTGCCCCCGGAATGAACCGTACCCCTTGGGCATCATACTGACACCATGGCAAAAATTCCTTTTTTGGAACCTGATTCTCCTTGACAAAAGGGGGGTGTCCGTTCAAGCTATTGCCCCGAAAATACTTGGAGATGAGTCATGAAATTTATCAGTTCTCTTAAACTTTTATTGGCATGCCTGCTGCTGTTAACGACTCTGGCGGTTACTGCAGCGGCGGAAGGCCGCTGGTTTGTCAGCCTCTATGGCGGCGAGGTGGGGCACGGTTCCCTGGGAGACACCCTTACCGGAAACCTTGAATTCAAAGGTTCCCACCACTTCATTGTCGGCGCCGTGGGCAAGGAGCTGTGGACGTGGCGGGATTTTATCCGCCTCGAGGCGGAAGGCCAGGTGGGCCAGCACTGGGGGGAAAAATCCCACAACGAGTTCAACGCCGTCTTCGTGGTCCGCTGGCTGCCTTTTCCCTGGGACCGTTTCGTGGACACCAGTTTCGCCGTGGGAGAAGGACTGTCCTACGCCACCCGCACCCCGGCCATCGAGGAGGAGCAATATGACAATACCTCGAAATTTCTCAATTACCTGATGTTCGAGCTGGAGTTTACCAGTCCCAAACCCTCCCCTTGGAGCGGATTTTTCCGCATCCATCATCGTTCCGGTGTCAACGGCCTCTTCAACGATGTGCGCGGCGCTTCCAATGCCCTGGCCGTTGGCTTGAAATACACCTTCTGACCCTGTTTCCGGAAAACCCGGCACCTTTTATTTTTGACCGCCGTTGGCGATTTCAACCGCAACGGCGGTTTTTTTGTGTGACGCTGCTCCCGCCTGACGCTATTATTGGTCTTGGATCGATTACCATTCGCGGCCCCATTACCCCCGGGGCCGACGCAACCGGCGAACTGGAGCCAGACCCATGGATAATCGCGGCAAGTTTTCTTCCGTTGCAACCAATCCTTGCGCAGCCGATGAGTCCGCAACCGGAGGGAACCATCCAGGGCTGGAAGAACTTCTTGAGGAGAACACGGATCTTTTGGCGGGCATCACCAGACCGGGAGACACCGCGATCCGCATCCGGCGCCGCAATTGCAACCGGTGGGTCCTGACCCTCGCCGCCGCCGACCAACGGGGACTGCTCTCTCTTGTCGCCGGGCTGCTGACCGCCTGGGGTGTCAGCATCGACGGGGGTCGCCTGACAACGCGCCGGGATCCGCCGGCACCGGCGGCAGGAAAAACCAACCCTGCTCCCCTGGCAAAGATTCTCGACATCTTCGAGGTGACAACCGGAAGGGAGGACCAGGATGAAGCTTTCTGGACTTCTTTCGCCGACGAGTTCAAGGGTCTGATCGCGAAAACCGCCGAAGGCGAACTGGACAGCGCCCGCCAGGGCATCATCGACCGCATTTGCGCCGTTATGAAGAATCGGCCGCGCCACGCCAAAACTTTGCTGCCGGTGTCGATCCGCTTCGATAACGACCTTTCCCCGCAGATGACCGCCCTCCACCTCCGCTCCGCAGACACCCCGGGGTTTCTTTTCTCCTTCGCCAACGCCTTGGCGATGCTTGAAATCCAAATCGAAGGCGCCGACATCCGCACCGTCGGGGAGGAGGTCCAGGACACCTTCTGGATTCAGGACATCCAGCGCCGCAAGATCACCGACCCGGAAAAGCTCCAGCAGATCCGCGCCGCCTGCGCCCTGATCAAACAGTTCACCCATCTGCTGCCCCAATCGGCCAACCCCGGCCTGGCTCTGCGCCAGTTCGGCGACCTGGTGAACCAAGTGCTCTTTCAGTCCGATTGGGTCCGCGATCTGGGCAGTATCCGCTCGCAACGGGTTCTCAACAACATCGCCGCCCTGATGGGGGTCAGCCGTTTTCTGTGGGAAGATTTTCTGCGCATGCAGTACGAGAATCTCTTCCCTATGATCAGCGATCCGGCGGTCCTCGACACCTGTTCAACCCGTGAGGAACTGCAGAGGGATCTGCGGAAAGAACTGGCCGCCACCGACGATGAGGAAGAACAGGTAACGATCCTCAACAGTTTCAAGGATCGCCACATGTTCCGCATTGACCTCCAACACATCACCCATCATATCGGCGACAGCCGCTTTGCCACCGAACTAAGCGATCTGGCAGAGGTGGTGGTGGAAGAGATCGCCGCCCTTTGCTACAGCAACCTGGAAAAACGCTACGGGCAACCGCTGCGGGAGGACGGCCGCCCCTGCCGCTGGTCGGTGCTCGCCGTCGGCAAGTTCGGCGGGCGGGAGATGGGATTTGCCTCCGATATCGAACTCCTCTTCGTCTATGAAACCTGCGGGCAGAGCGCCAAGGAAAAAAGCATCGACAACGCTACCTTTTTCGAAAAGCTGGTGCGTCTCTTCCTGCGCAGCCTCAAGGCGCGACGGGAGGGGATTTTCCACATCGACCTGCGCCTGCGCCCTCATGGCGAAAAAGGCTCCCTGGCCTCATCCCTGGACGCCTTCAAAAAATATTACGCCGACACAGGACCCGCCTTCCAGTTCGAACGCATGGCCCTGGTTAAACTGCGTCCCGTGGCCGGTGACGCGGGTTTGGGGCAACGCATCATGGCCCTTCGCGACGCCTTCGTTTACAGCGGAAAGCCGTTGGACATCGCCAACATCCTTCACCTGCGCCGGCGTCAGAGGGAAGAAGCGGTCACCACCGCCACCACCAACGTCAAATTCGGCCGCGGCGGCCTGGTCGATCTGGAATATTTCATCCAGGCCAAACAGATCGAGTACGGTGCAGCCGACCCCGCCCTGCGGATCACCCATACCATGACCGCCCTGGAGAAGCTCAGGGAAACCGGGGTGATCAACCCAGAGCAAGCCGAGCAGATCCATCGCGCCTACCGCTGCCTGCGCCGTCTCATCGACGCCCTCCGGGTGGTGCGCGGCAGCGCCCGCGACCTCACCGTTCCCGCAACCGACTCGGCCGACTTCGACTATCTGGCCCGCCGCCTCGGCTATGAGAAAAACACGGAACTCGAAAAGGAGTTGCGATGGAGCATGGAACTGGGCGCGAAGTTGTGGGACGAACGTCCTTAGGCACGGGAGATCGAAACTGCGTATTTCCGATATCCAGATTATAATTGAAATCGTAAAACAGAAGGGAGGCTTGGATCATGGACGGCTGTCCTCTCACTATCCGACCCGGTGTTGCCGCGGTTATTCTCAATTCGGAAAACGAGATTCTCCTTCACCTGCGACCGATCGGAGGCGGCTGGGCGCCCCCCAGCGGCTCCATGGAGCCGGGAGAAACGATCGTCGGCGCCCTCCAACGGGAACTGGTGGAGGAAACCGGTCTTGAGGTAAGGGTGGAAAACCTGGTGGCCGTCTATTCCGATCCGGCCATTCAGGTCGTTCACTACCCCGACGGACGCCATATTCATTTCGTGACCGCCCTGTTCCGCTGCCGGGTCAAAAAAGGGAACCTGAAAGGCTCCGCCGAAGGCGTGAAATGGGCCTGGTTTCCAGGCAACCGAATGCCGGAAAACCTCCTCCCCTATGCCCGGGTGTGGATTGCCGACGCGCTGACGGAAAACCCCCGGACTTTGGTGAAATAAGTCAATGACCTTGTGCCGAAAAATTTTCCGATGATTTCTTCTCTAAAAAGGTCTTTTGCCGGGCAATGGCAGGCCCATCGGCGGGAAACGGTCAAATATCTCCTGGTCGCCGCCCTCATCGTCTGGCTGGCCGGAGAAAGCATCGGCGCTCTCGACTATCACTGGCAATGGTACCGCATCGTCGATTTCCTGGTGGTCCGGGAAGGCGACGGATGGCGCGCCGGAGTCCTCATCCAAGGTCTCGGCGTCACTTTACGGATCGTTTTGTGGAGCATGGCCCTGGCCTTCCTCTGCGGACTGGCCACGGCCCTGCTGCGCCTCTCCCATTCCCTGGTCGGCCGGGCCATCGCCAGGGTTTATCTGGAGACGGTCCGCAACACTCCGCTGCTGACCCAGATCTTTTTCCTCTATTTTGTCGTCGCGCCGATCTTCGGTATCGGCCGCTTCCCGACGGCGGTTCTCGCTCTCAGTCTCTTCGAAGGGGCCTATGCCTCGGAAATCCTCCGCGCCGGCATTCTATCCGTCGATAAAGGGCAGTGGGAGGCTGCCCACAGCCTCGGCTTCAGCCGGCTGCAGGCCTACCGCTGGATTATCCTGCCCCAAGCGCTGCGCCATATTCTGCCGCCGCTGACCAGCCAGGCCGTTTCCCTGGTCAAGGATTCCGCCTTGGTCAGCACCATCGCCATCCTCGATCTGACCATGCAGGGGCAGATGATCGTGGCGGAAACCTTTCTGACCTTTGAGATCTGGTTCACCGTAGCCGCCATCTATCTGGCCGTCACCCTTACTCTGTCCGCCATGGCCTGGGGCATGAAAAACCGTTTCCAGGCCTATCACTGATCCTTCCCCGACAAAAACTTTCATGGAGGACCTCATGGCAAAAAGATGCATTTGGATGAACTGCGGCACCGCCCTCGGCCTTTTGCTGGCGGCAGCCCTTATCGGCGGCTTGGCTGCAAACCCTTCCTGGGGCAAGGAATTGCGCCAGGAACTGGTCGAGCAAAGCATGGTCGAACAGGTGCTGCGCAAAGGTGTGCTGCGTGTCGGCATGTCCACCTTCGTGCCCTGGGCCATGCATGACAAGCAAGGCAACCTGATCGGCTTTGAAATCGACGTCGCCCGCCGCCTGGCCAAAGACATGGGGGTCAAGGTGGAATTCGTTCCCACTAAGTGGTCCGGCATCATTCCCGCCCTGCTGACCGGCAAGTTCGACATCATCATCGGCGGCATGGGCATCCTTCCGGAGCGCAACAAAAAGGTGAATTTCACCATCCCCTACGACAGCAGCGGCATGTCCATCGTCGCCCATCAACAGGTGGCGGCAGGCTTTGCCTCTCTGGAGGATCTCAACAAGGAAGAAGTGACGGTGGTGGCGCGGCTGGGGACCACCGCCGCGGAGGCCGCCAGAAAACATCTGCCCAAAGCCCGTGTGCTGCTTTTCGACGACGAGTCCCAGGCCATACAGGAACTGCTCAACGGCAAGGCCCATGCCTTCATCTCCTCGCGGCCGACGCCGGCTCATCTGGCGGCCCGCCATCCCGGTAAACTGTTCCTTCCTTTCCCGGAACCGTTCACCCGCGAACCAATCGGCTTCGCCCTGCGCAAAGGGGATGTCGATTCCCTGAACTTTCTCAACAACTGGATTCTGCTCGCCGAGGCCGACGGCTGGCTCAAGGAAAGGCGCGATTACTGGTTCGGCGGCACTTCCTGGGAAGATTTGCTGAAATGATGCCGTTTCCTTGAAAGCCGCAGCGAAGATGAGGTTTTCCCCTGGCAAACTAACCAGGTTTGATTTCGTTCTGGCCGCGCTGCTGGCAGCAGGCATGATATACGGCGCCCTGCGGATCACCACCGGCCTCGATTATCCCTGGAACTGGCAGGCCATCCCCCAGTTTTTCTTCCGCCGGGACAGCACCGGGGGCTGGGGGCCGAATCTGCTCATGCAAGGTTTCATCAACACCATCCGGCTGAGCGTTTGGGGCGCTCTGCTCGGTTCCCTCTTCGGCTTCGCCATGGGTCTGGCGCGGACTTCCCGCTCCCCTTTTCTGCGTCTGCTCGGCTTTCTTTATGTCGGCATGATCCGCAACATTCCGTCGCTGGTGCTGATCTTCATCTTCTATTTCTTCATCGGCGACCAGCTGATGCCGGTTCTGCGCCTCAGTGAAATAGCTGCATACGGTCCCGTCCCGGTCAGAAAGCTGCTTGAATTCCTTTTCGCCCCAGCTCATCTGCTGACCCCGTTTTTGTCCGGGGTCATGGCCTTGGCCCTCTTGGAGGGAGCCTACATCACCGAGATCGTCCGCGCCGCCATTCAATCCATTGCCCGCGGTCAATGGGAAGCGGCCTCCTCCCTTGGGCTTTCCCGCAACCAACAGTTGTGGTATGTTGTTTTGCCTCAGGCCCTGCCGCGCATACTGCCGCCGTTGGCCGGGCAATTCATCTCCACGATCAAGGATTCCGCCATCGTCTCGGTGGTGTCTATCCAGGAGTTGACCTTCCAGGGCTTGGAGGTCATGGCGGCGACCCATCTGTCCCTGGAGATCTGGACCACGATCACCCTGCTCTATTTTCTGTTGACTTTCGGCTGTTCCCTGGCAGTGCGCCAAATGGAACTGAGGACAGGAAAAGGGTGGGCATGAAAGCGGCTTTTCTTGATAAGCAAAAATGCTGAAACGTTGCCGGCAAGTTCCGGTCAAGGGAGGAAAAGGTGAAAGCTTTTTCTGGAGGTTTTTGTTGTGTCGCGTTGTTGGCCGCAGGACTGGCGGGTTGCGCCGGGATAACCGCCCCTGTTCCGGTGGTGGAGAGCAGAATCACCAATCCCGTGGGGGAGGTTGAAAACCTGGCCGCCGATGTGGAAAAAGGGCGGATCGAGCGTTTGGACGTACTCTCCCCGATTCTCTTTGCCGAAGCCAGTCAATCCCTCTATCAGACCCGCCTCAGACTGCAGCAGGAAGCGCCTCTCGCCGAAGTCGCCCAAGGATTGGCCCAAGGACGGGCCCAGTTGCGCCAGGCGGAGGAAAACGCCCGTATCGTCCGCTCCATGATGCCCGAAGCCATCCAGGCCAGAGAACAGGCGCGCAAAGCCGGCGCCGAATCCCTGGGGGCGCCCTATCAGAAGGCGGAAAGGGATTTTCTCGAGCTGACCCGCGCCGTCGAAACCAGCAACCTGAACAAGGTTCAAAGAAGAAAAGCCGAGGTGACCAGGGCCTTCGACGAATTGGAATTGGCGGCCATCAAGGACCGCTATCTGAAGGAAAGCACCGACCTGATCGCTACGGCGGAGAAGGAAGGTGCCGCCAGACTGGCTCCCGTTTCCTACCAGGAGGCCCAACGGCAACTGGCGGCGGCTGATGGCTTCATAACCGCCAACCGCTATCAGGATGAAGAAATACAAAGCAAGGCCGCAGCCGCCGAATTCTATGCCAACCGGCTGCTGCAGATCACCCGGCAGGCCCAAGCCTACCGCGGCCGGGCTCCCGAGGAGATCGCCCTCGGTATGGAACGGATGCTGTTCCGTATTTCGGATGAAATGGGGGCGGGCGATCTGCGCAATCGCTCTTTTGAATCCCAGAGCGAAAACCTGGCCGTGGTCGCCGCCCAGGCCCGGCAACGGAACCTCTACCTCGAAAAAACCGTAAAGGAACAATCCACGACACTGGCGACCCTGAGCCACCAGGAAAGATCGATCCGCGAACAATGGCAGCGGGAAAAACGCTTCAACGAAGCCTTCGCCGAAATCCAGAACCTTTTTCATCCGGCCGAAGCCGAGGTTTCCAAGCAGGGGGCGAACCTCGTTCTCCGCCTCAAAACCATCCAGTTTCCCGTCGGCAAGAGTTTTCTGCTGCCGGAGAATTTCGAGCTTTTAAGCCGGGTACAGAAATCGATCGGCCTCTTCGACAACCCCATCGTAACCATCGAGGGACACACCGACAGCACCGGAACGGCCCAGGCCAATGAGAAACTCTCCATGGAAAGGGCGGCGGCGGTGGAAGAATACCTCATCGCCAACCGCACCGTCCCCCCGGACCACATTTCCTCCAAGGGCTACGGCTCCAGCCGCCCCCTCGCCGCCAACGAAACCGCCCAGGGAAGAGCCATCAACCGGCGCATCGACGTAATCATCAAGCCGGCTCCCCTTTCGGCATCCCCCCAGGGATGAACTAAAAAAGGCAACTGCCGATGAAGAAACGCCGGCACCGCGCCGGCGTTTCTTCATGGACATCCCAATTCCCTGGATCGCTGGGCCGCCTGGCGAACGGCCTCCCTGACCGCATGGCGGAAACCGTGCTCCTCGAGAGCCTGCATTCCCCGCATGGTTGTGCCGCCGGGGGAGCAGACCCTGTCCCGAAGCAGCGCCGGATGTTCTCCGGTCGCTTTGACCAGGGCGGCGGCTCCAAGCACGGTCTGTACGGCCAATGCCGCTGCCGTCTCCCGCGGCAACCCTTCCTGCACTCCACCGTCGGCCAGGGCCTCGATCAGAGTGAAAACATAGGCGGGGCCGGATCCCGAGAGTCCGGTGACGCCATCCATCTGCGCTTCAGCCACCCGCAAAACGGGACCGACGGCGGCCAGCAGGGAGGCGGCCCGTTCCATGTCCCCCGGCAGAAGGCGGGAACCGGCGCAAATGGCGGTGGCCCCTGCGCCGACCAGGGCCGGAGTATTGGGCATGGCGCGGACAATACGCACCGGGCCGGAAAAATGCTTTTCCATGGCCGCGGTGGAAAGCCCCGCCACGATGGAAATCAGCAGTTTGTCGTCGCCGACCGCCCGGCTGAGTTCATCCAGAACCGAACCGGCCGTCTGCGGTTTGACGGCGAGGATGAGAATCCCGCATTCCCTTGCCAATTCGCCGGCATCGGCGTTAAATTGCAGAGTATACCGGGAGGCCAGATAGTCCCGTCGGCTGGCGAGGATTTCCGCGACCCGCAGCTTAAGTCCGGGATGGGCGGCTGACAGCCCCTTGATCAAAGCCTCGGCCATGTTGCCGCCGCCGATGAACCCGATGGTGTGTTGAGTTTCCATGGCTGTTTCCTTTCCGTAAAAAAATGCTGTCAATTGCCCTTGCGGATCACTATGGCGCAACGTCGTTAGCGGCGCACAAAGCCCCCTGCCGGCTGTCGCGGCGCTTGAATTCGTCATGGATGGCGTTTATGACCTCCCATTTGCGCAGCGACCAGAGGGGAGCCAGCAGCTGTTCCCGCGGCCCATCCCCGGTGAGGCGATGGATCAGGGTGGCGGGATGGAGGCGCTCGAGGAAATCGACCGCCAGAGCGACATACTCCTCCTGGTCCAGAATTTTTACTCCCCCCTCCCGAAAAAGCCGGGCCAGGGGAGTCCCCTCGATGACATGGAGCAGGTGGACCTTGATCCCGTCCACACGCAGCCGGGCCATCGCGGCGGCGGTTGCCAGCATCATGGCCCGGTCCTCGCCCGGCAGCCCGAGGATGACATGGACGCAAACCCGCAAACCGCACTCTTTGGCGGCGCTAAAAGCGGTCAGGAAGGTCCGGTAGTCGTGACCGCGGCGAATAAATTCCAGGGTGCGGTCGTGGATGCTCTGCAGGCCGAGTTCCAGCCAGAAATAGGTGGAGCGATGGTAGTCGGCGAGCAGATCCAAAACCTCCGGCGCCAGACAATCGGGGCGGGTGCCCACCGCCAGGCCGACCACATCCGCCACCGCCAGGGCCTCGTCGAAGCAGCCGCGGAGTTCCGCCGGCTCAGCCCAGGTATTGGTATAGGATTGGAAATAGGCGAGGAAGGCGCCGGCTTTGTATTTGCGGACCATGACCTCCTTGCCGTCCTCGACCTGGTCACGGATCGACGCCCCCCGTTTGATTCCCGTCGCTCCCGATCCTTCGGGGCTGCAAAAGATACAGCCGGGCAGATGGCGGGTGCCGCCTCGATTGGGGCAGGAAAAACCGGCATCGATGGAAATTTTATGTATCCGTCGCCCGAAAAGTTCCTTGAGATGATCAGAAAATAGATTGTAGGGTCGTTTCACCGGGATTCCGCGTTTCCTTGATTATTCCGGAAGCGTTTGCAGCAGTCCAAAATAACGGAATGAGCGCCCTGGCGCCAGTTGAAATAAACAGGAAAATTCCCCGTGATCCCCAAGTCGTCGAGGCAGGAATGAAAGTCAAGTTGATCGCCAATCCCGCGGCGGGCCGCAAAGCGCCGGAAAAGATCGCTGCAATCCGTGCCCGCCTGCTTCGCGCCGGCTGCGCGATCGATATAACCATCACCGGCGGCCGCGGGGACGCCGAAGAGGCCGCCGCCGCGGCCGCTGTCGAGGACTGGGAACGGATACTGGTCGCCGGCGGGGACGGCACCCTCAACGAAGCCATCAACGGCCTCGTCCCTTCCCCCATCCCCCTGGGTTTCGTGCCCCTGGGAACGGCCAATGTCCTCGCCCTGGAAACCGGCATCCCGGGGCAAATCGCCGATGCCGTCGACCTCTTCCTCCATGGCTGCCCCAAAAGGGTGGTCACCGGCACGGCGGGCCGGCGCCGTTTTCTGCTGATGGCCGGCATCGGCTTCGACGCCGCGACGGTGCATGGGATGAATCCGCTGGTGAAACGTCTTTCGGGAAAACTGGCCTATGCCGTCAGCGGACTGCAGGTCTTTTGCCGGGGACCGGCCGCCCCCATGACGGTCACCCTCGAAAACGGCGCAAGGATTTCGGCTCAAGGGCTTATCCTGGGCAATGTGAAACGCTATGGCGGCGGTTTCCTTCTCTTCCCCGAGGCGGCGCTGGAGGAACCGCTCCTGGATGTGTGCCTCTTCCGGCGTCTGTCACGCACCGTTCTTGTCCGCTGCCTTTGGCGGCTGGCCCGGGGCGCCCGAATCGACAGCCCCGACATCCTCAGATTTAAGACGAAACAGGCTTTTGTCGAGGGAGAAAAAATCCCCGTACAGGTGGACGGCGACCCAGAGGGCACCCTGCCGATGAGCTTTGCCTCCTCGACGGACGAACTCTGGTTGGTGATGCCTCCCGAAAAGAAACCTGCAATCTGAGTTTATAATTACCCCTTAACCATTCGTAAATCGCTATTGAACCGCCATGGCTCTGCAAACGATTACAACGGACGAAGCCTTGTCTTTGAGGGATCAGGGGGCGCTGATGGTCGATGTCCGTTCCCCCGCCGAATTCGCCCAGGAAACCATTCCCGGAGCCGTCAATATCCCTTTGCTGGAGGATGAGGAACGGGCTTTGGTCGGCACCTGCTATAAGCAAAAGGGACGCATGGAGGCACGGCTGCTGGGGCTGAAACTGATTTCTCCGCGCATTCCTTCCATGGTCGCCCTGCTGTTGGAGCGGAACAAAGCCAAAAGCCCCCCGCCGGTCATCTTTTGCTGGCGGGGAGGGATGCGCAGCGAAGCATCGGCAACCCTTTTCGATCTCGCCGGAATTCATGTTTGCCGCCTGCGGGGAGGACACAAGGCCTTCCGTGACCATGTCCGCGACTTTCTGCACCGCGGCGCCTGGGGGCGGCTGCTGGTTCTGCGCGGCCTGACCGGAGTCGGCAAAACCGCCCTGCTCAAACGCCTTGCCCAACAGGGTGTCCCCGTTCTCGACCTGGAAGGGATCGCCTGCCACCGCGGCAGCGCCTTCGGCGGCCTGTACCAGCCGCCCCAACCCGCCCAGAAACACTTCGAGGCGCTGCTCTGGGACGCGTTACGGAAGATCCCTTGCGGCAGTTGGGCGGTAACGGAGGGGGAAAGCCGCAACATCGGCAAACTGCTTCTGCCGGAAAGGCTTTACGCTTCCCTGCAGGAGGAGACCTCCCTGTGGGTGCGGGCATCCCTTGATTACCGGGTGCGCACCATTCTGGAGGACTACCACCATTTGCTGACAGATAAGGCGGCTCTGGCGGCACCGATCCAATCCCTGAAAAGACGCCTGGGGGGAGAAACCGTCCAGAAGCTGCTGCAGCTGGTGGAGGAAGGGCGCTGGCAGGAACTGGTGCGGCGCTTGCTCATCGATTATTACGATCCTCTTTACCGCCACACCCTCCCCGAACGTCGCCTCGAAGTGGAAATAGAGCCGGTGGAGGAAGGATTTGCTAGGCTTCAGCGGGCGCTGGCCTCGCTGCAGGCCGAACAGGGCTGAGAATCCCCCTCAGAAACCGCTGACTCGCTGCAGGAAGGCGCGCAGGTAGGGGATGAATTTTTCCGGCTCGACCAGAAAGGAATCGTGCCCGTAATCCGACTCGATCCGCTGGTACTCCACCGCTTTCCCCGCCTTTTCCAGGAGGGCGACGATGCGCTCCGTATCGGCGGGGGGGTAGAGCCAGTCACTGCTGAAAGCGAACCACAAAGATGGGCACAGGATGCGCTCCAGAGCCGCCTCCAGGCTGTCGAAATTCCAGGCGGCGTCGAAGAGGTCGAGAGCCTTGGCCAGGTAGAGAAAAGAGTTGGTATCGAAACGTTTGACGAAGCTGCTGCCGTTGTAATCGAGATAGCGCTCCACTTCGAACTTGCCGAAAAAGTCGAAAAGCCCATCCTTGGCGGAGAAACGCCTGTCGAACTTGAGTTCCATGGAGGCGCTGGATAGAAACGAGATGTGCCCCACCGCCCGGGCCAGGGCAAGACCGTCCACCGGCGGGTAGTCGGCTTTGTAGTTCCCCTTTTTCCACAGGGGGTCGTTGAAGATCGCCTGGCGCGCCAGACCGTTGAGGGCGATGGCCATCGGTCCGGCGCGGCCGGTGCCGGCGATGGGAACGATGGAACGCACCCGCTCCGGATAGAGGATGGCCCAGGCCAGAGCCTGCATCGCCCCCATGCTGCCGCCGATGACGCTGAGCAGCGACGGCAACCGGAGATGATCGACGAGCAGCTTCTGGGCGCGCACCATGTCCTGAATCAGCACGACAGGGAAAGTGAGGGCATAGGGAGCCTTGGTGCGGGGATTGATGCTGGTCGGCCCCGTGGAGCCCTTGCAGGAACCGATGACATTGCTGCACAGGATGAAATAACGATCGGTATCGAGGGGCTTGCCCGGACCGATCATGCCGTCCCACCAGCCGGGCTTGGCATCTTCCGGAGCATGACGCCCGGCGGCATGGGCGTCCCCGGTCCAGGCGTGGGCCACCAAAATGGCGTTGGAGCGCTCCGCGTTGAGCCGGCCATAGCGCTCGAAAGCGAGGGTGATCGGGCCGAGCCGGCGCCCGCTCTCCAAGCGCAGTTCGGTATCGAAAGTGACTGTTTCCGTCGTGACCAGCCCTACCGATGCGTCCACTGCCGTCACATCCTCCACGCAGGTTAAAAAAATACCCTTTTTCATCAGATGAAAAAGGGCCGCAGACAGATACCGCTCAAGATACGCTGTCTTTCGGCTCTTTCCTCATCTTCCCCGATTAAACCCGGGCAGGAGTTAGCACCTGTCATGCCGATTCGGGCACCGGTTGCTGTGGTTTCGCAGGGCCTTTCCCTCCACCACTCTCGATAAAGAAGAAGCACTATTCGGTTGTGCCCAGCAAGCTACTGAAAAGTTGATGGTTTGTCAATGAGAGGAGTAACGCCGACCATAAAGTCCATCATTTGCGGCAGTCCGAATCTTCATCCTCCTTTTTCCGGTAACGCTCCAGACCGGCCAGCATCAGAAAATCGAAACCGGCGAGGAGGTCGGTCAGATTTCGATTGGCTTCCTGCCAGACATTTTTGACCGGGCAGATCCCGCTCCTTTCACAGGTTTCGCTTGCGCCCAGGCAACGGTTGAGAAGGATAGGCCCTTCCTGACTCTGAATCACATCGAGAAGGGTGACTTCGGAGGGATCGAGAAGAAGGAAAAATCCTCCGCCCACCCCCCGCTGGGAGCCGACGATGCCGTTTTTGATCAGGGGTTGAAGAATTTTGGTCAGAAACGCGGGGGTGACATTCTGGCTGCGGCAGATATCCTTTTTGTAAACGATCTGTCCCTTGGGGTGCATGGCCAGATAAAGGAGCGCGCGGATGGCGCATTCTGTCGCCCGGGTAATGACCAAGAATATCCTCCCAATAAAAACCAATTGAGTTAACATTTTCCTTGAGGCATTCGAGATTTGTCAACAGAAAACAGGGGAATCCTCCATACCCCCGGAGCGGACGATTTTCAGAAAATCGCTGATTTTTACAAAACCCTTTCCGTTTTTTATGTTATTTTGTTCATCAGCAGTCAAGAAAACAAAGAGGTTCGATCATGAAGCGCAAAATCTGCTTTATCATTCTGTTTGTGCTGGCAGCGGCATCGATCGGTTGCACCAACAAAAATTTCCTCGTATCCAACAAGGATTACCAGAGTGCGGTCAAAACCCTGGGGGTTATTCCCCTGCTGGTCGATTCGGGATCGGACATCATTCATCCCGAACGGGAAGCGGTGATCCACCTCGTCAAAACCAACAACGAGGGCAAAACCAGCTACCTGATAGAAAAACTCAAAGATCATAAAGGTTACTTCGATGTCCGCCCCGTCACGGGGGACGTGGATGACCTTTTCGCCAACCTGGTGCGGGGGAGGGAACTGGTGACACGCCCGGACAGCTTTTACCGAAGCTACCAGGTCAATACCGGTTATGCCGGCGAACTCTGCCGCAAAAATCTGGTGGACGGCATTCTGATCATCGTCCTCAACGGGGTCATGACCCCGCAAAAGTATTGGGATCGGACCCGCCTCAGTTATCTGCAGACTGACTACAATCTGCTGGTGGAAAGTGCTCTCGTGGTCGCCGCTGACGGGCGCCTGCTCTGGGAATACAGCGGCGATCCCGCCTCCCCTTTTCTGGCTCTACAATATCCCGACTTTGATGAAGCCCATTACAACAAAACCAACAAGGTCAGGTTAAAATTCATCACCTTGGACGGGATTGAAAAAGCCCTGCAGGAACCTTCCTCCCCTTGGCTGGACCAGGATTCCACCCCCAAGGTCTACCGGAACATGCTGAACAGGGTGGCGAAAGAACTGAAACCGGGCTGGTGACCACTCCCAAAGTTGCCAAGGACGTTTTTGTCTGCCTTTCAATTAAAGCGAACACCCTGTTCGGGAGCTGGCAAGGCAGGAGCCCCATAGCTTTGTAGATTTTCACCCCTGAATCCCGTTGACAAGGGAATTCAAAGGTTGTAAAAAAAAGCGCCAATTTGCAGGGTTTCCATATTCTCGGCCATCCATTGCCACCCAGACCCTTATATACCTTTGTTTTTCCCTCGTTGCCTCAACCTCCTACGGTTAATAGGCTGTTAAAAAACAAGAATTTGCTTTCTTAGACAAGGTGCGAGGGTTTTGAAGAGCGCGGGCTTTTAAAACCATATGTGAGCTTTCGAGAAACCCGGGCAACACCGCATAAGGGCCAAGGACAGGTTTTTTCAACTGTCTTTTACGGGCCATCGATCAAAAAAGGTTGCCAAAGAACGCCAACCCGATCCCCAAAGACCCAGCGTGAGAGCTTTTGGACAGAGCAAGCCTTTTACAACAGGATGTGAGCATTTGCGAAATCCAAGCAAGTCGGCATAAAAGTCACTGGCGCGGTTTTCAGTAATCGGCACATTACAAACGCCGTGACGCTGAAATAATCCGAACAAATTAACGTGGAGCGTTCCCCGGTTCCTTCCCTGCTGATTGTCCTTAAACTGTCTTGATATTCATATCATTTGAAAATAATTCTATTTTAAATCGCCCTTTCAACCATCGAAGGAGTACTCCCTGCACCCCCAGGGGAGTTTGCCGGCTGCGAATGGAAAGCTTCACGAGGAGCAGACATGAATCTTAAAGAACTGAAAGAAAAAAAGATTACCGAGTTGACTACCATCGCCAGGGAACTGGGAGTGGAGGGGGCGGCGGGAATGCGCAAGCAGGATTTGATCTTTGCCATCCTCAACAACACGGCAGAGAAAAACGGCGCCATCTCCGGAGAGGGGGTCCTGGAGATTCTGCCCGACGGCTTCGGCTTCCTGCGCGCCCCGGATGCCAACTATCTGCCAGGACCAGACGACATCTACGTATCTCCCTCGCAGATCCGGCGCTTCAACCTGCGCACCGGCGACACCGTTTCCGGACAGATCCGGCCCCCCAAGGAAGGGGAACGTTATTTCGCGTTACTCAAGGTTTCCGAGGTCAATTTCGAAAACCCCGCAGTAGCCCGCGACAAGACCCTCTTCGACAACCTCACCCCCCTCTATCCTCAGGAACGCATCGTCCTTGAAACCGGGCCGGACAACCTTTCCTCCCGGGTCATGGACCTCGCCACGCCTATCGGCAAGGGGCAGCGCGGCCTCATCGTCGCGCCGCCCCGCACCGGCAAGACCATGCTGCTGCAGAACATCGCCAATTCGATAACCACCAACCATCCCGAGATCTACCTGATCGTCCTGCTCATCGACGAACGACCGGAGGAGGTCACCGACATGCAGCGCTCGGTGCAGGGGGAGGTCATCTCCTCGACCTTCGACGAACCGGCGACCCGCCATGTCCAGGTCGCTGAGATGGTCATCGAGAAAGCGAAACGCCTGGTCGAACACAAACGGGACGTGGTCATCCTGCTCGATTCCATAACCCGCCTGGCGCGGGCCTACAACACGGTGGTCCCGCCCAGCGGCAAAATCCTCTCCGGCGGTGTCGACTCCAACGCCCTGCACAAACCGAAGCGCTTTTTCGGCGCCGCCCGCAACATCGAGGAAGGAGGCTCCCTGACCATCATTGCCACGGCGCTGGTCGACACCGGCAGCAAGATGGACGAGGTCATCTTCGAGGAATTCAAGGGCACCGGCAACATGGAGGTCCACCTCGACCGCCGCCTCGTCGACAAGCGTGTCTTCCCCGCCATCGACATCAACAAATCGGGCACCCGCAAAGAAGAATTGCTGGTCAATCACACCAACCTCCAGCGCATCTGGCTGCTGCGCAAAGTACTCTCCACCATGAATGTGGTCGACAGCATGGAATTTCTCCTCGAAAAACTGGCCGACACCAAGAACAATCAAGAATTTCTCGATACCATGAATCAATAGCACCAGCGCAGGGGCAAGCAGGGATTGCCACAGGGTCCTTTCCCGGGGAATAAAAACTGAAATAAAACCTTGCGAAATCCAGGACAAGGTGATAGATTTCTCCATTCTTGAGATGGGGCAATCACCCATTTTAATCAGCTGTGCAGGGGGAACTGAAAACATGAAAGAAAACATTCATCCGCGTTACGAAGAAGTAACCGTCAAATGCCATTGCGGCAATAGCTTTGTCACCCGCTCCACCCAGGCCAAAGAGATCACCACGGAAATCTGCTCCCAATGCCATCCTTACTTTACCGGCAAGCAGAAGCTGATCGATACGGCGGGCCGCATCGAGCGGTTCCGGAAAAAATACGGGCAGAAGCAGTAACCTGATCGACACGGCCCGGCGGGCCGTTTCTTTTTTGCTGAATCTGTGGACGGCGGGCATGGCTTCGCCGTCTTTGCCGGCAGCGTGGAGAGGCTATGGTCGTTCGCCTTTTGGCCTGCACGCCCGATCCGGAGGATGTCGTCGCTGCGGCGGCGCAGTTGTGCTATTCATCCTCCTCCATTGAACAGTTATTGGAAAAGGGGCGTCCCAAAAAGGAAGCTCTGCTGAAAAAGATCCTTTCGGCAGGGCATTTTTCCGTTTTGGAGCACGCCAATTTTACCTTCGGCGTCGAAGGGATCAGCCGTGCCTGCTCCCACCAGCTGGTTCGCCACCGTCTGGCCTCCTTTTCTCAACAGAGCCAACGCTACGTTTCCAGCGCCGACCGGTTCGGGGTTGTCGTCCCGGAATCCATCGCTGCTCTAGGGGAATTGAAAGATCGCTTCGACGCCTTCATCCGCGCCGCCTGTGCCCTCTACGAAGAGCTGCGCAGCGCCGGCATACCGGCGGAGGACGCCCGCTTCGTGCTCCCCAACGCCGTCGGCACGAAACTGGTGGTGACCATGAACGCCCGTGAACTGCACCATTTTTTCCGGTTGCGCTGTTGTCTGCGGGCACAATGGGAGATCCGCGCCGTGGCCAGGGAAATGCTGCGCCTGGCCCGGAAGGCGGCACCCCTTCTCTTCGCCGCGGCGGGACCACCGTGCCTCTACAGCCCCTGTCCCGAAGGCGCCATGAGCTGTGGGCGCATGGATGAAGTCCGGCGGGACTACTCGGCCCTGCAGCAAACCGACGGCTGAGGGTTCCTGGTGTTGCCAACCACTCCAAACTTTGCCCAACGAACAGGACTTTTTGCGCATGTTCCATAAGCTTGAAAATGTGGTCGAACGTTTCCGGGAGGTCGAAGGACTGCTCTCTGATGGAGCGGTTCTTGCCGACCGGGAGAAATTTCTCGGCCTGACCAGGGAGCATGCCGATCTGCGCGAAATTGTCGACACCTACCAGCGCTTCAAAAAGGTTTGCGAGGATATCGAAGGAGCCAGGGAGCTGCTTCAGGAGAACGATCCCGAGCTCAAGGAAATGGCCCACGCCGAGCTGCCGGGACTGGAAGCCGCCCGCAGCGACCTGGAAAAACGCCTGCAGGCCCTGCTGCTGCCCCGCGACCCCAACGACGACAAGAATATCTTCCTGGAAATTCGCGCCGGCACCGGCGGCGAGGAGGCCGCCCTCTTCGCCTACAACCTCTACCGCATGTACCAGCACTACGCCGAATACAAAGGCTGGCGGGTGGAAACAATCAGCATCGCCGAAGCCGACGCCGGCGGTTTCAAGGAAGCGGTGGTCCAGATCAGCGGCGATAAGGTCTATTCGCGCCTCAAGTTCGAAAGCGGCACCCATCGGGTGCAGCGGGTGCCTGCCACCGAGGCCCAGGGGCGCATCCATACCTCGGCCTGTACCGTCGCCGTTCTCCCCGAAGCCGCGGAAGTCGATCTGGACATCGATCCCGGCGATCTGCGCATCGATGTCTACCGCGCTTCCGGCTCCGGCGGCCAGCACGTCAACAAGACCGAGTCGGCGGTACGCATCACCCACCTGCCGACCGGCGTGGTGGTTTCCTGCCAGGACGAAAAGTCCCAGCACAAGAACAAGGCCAAAGCGATGAAGGTACTGCGCTCCCGCATTCTGAGCGCCATGCAGGAAGAGCAGGAGGCCAGAACCGCCGCAGACCGCAAGAGCCAGGTGGGCAGCGGTGACCGCAGCGAAAGGATCCGCACCTACAACTACCCGCAGGGGCGGGTCACCGACCACCGCATCGGACTGACCCTTTATCGCCTGGAGAGCATCATGGAAGGGGATCTGGACGAGATCATCGACGCCCTGACCACCCACTACCAGGCGGAGATCCTGGCCCGTCAGGAAGTCTGATGAATGGACAAGTCGTGGACCGTTCTCGAGGTGCTGCGGTGGACATCGGACCATTTCCACAGACAGGGAATCGACAGCCCGCGACGTGACGCCGAGCTGCTTCTCGGCGCCGCTCTTTCTTTTGATCGGGTCGGCGTCTACGTCAATTTCGACCGCCCCCTGGTCCGGGAGGAACTCGACCGCATTCGCACCCTCGTGGCCAGGCGCGCCAGACGCGAACCGCTGCAATACATACTGGAAGAAACCGAATTCTGGTCTCTCCCGTTCCGGGTAACCCCGGCGGTGCTCATCCCCCGTCCCGAAACCGAGATTCTGGTGGAGGAGGCATTGAAACGCGCCGCCCCGGAGGCGGCCATTTTGGATCTCGGCACCGGCAGCGGGGCGGTGGCGGTGGCCTTGGCCCGCGAACTTCCCGGCGCCGTGGTAACCGCTATGGATATCTCGCGGCAGGCGTTGGCGGTCGCCGCCGAAAACGCCTGCCGCAACGGCGTCGGCGAGCGCCTCCGCTGGCTGAATCGGGATTTCGGGGAACCTTTTCCCGGTGAATTCGATCTGATTGTCTCCAACCCTCCCTATGTCCAGCAGGGGGAGCTGGAGGGGTTGATGCCAGAGGTTCGGGACCACGAGCCCCACGTGGCGCTGATCGGCGGCCAGGACGGCCTGGACGCCATCCGCGCCATTCTGCGAACCGCTCCTTCGGCACTGCGGGCCGGCGGCTGGCTGCTGCTGGAGATCGGCCATGGACAGGGAGAACAAGTGGCGGCCATGTTCACGGCGGCCGGTTTTACCGAAACCTTCCTGCGCCAGGATTTAGCCCGTATCCCCCGGGTGGTCGGGGGGAAAAAACCGGGCGGCCTTAACGAATGAAAACCTGTCCCTGTCCTTTTTGCTCCCGGGGCGGCGGATTGAGGATGGAATCTCCATGGACAAGATCATCATACGCGGCGGCAACCGCCTGCACGGAAAGGTTCTTGTCAGCGGCGCCAAAAACGCCGCTCTGCCGCTGATATGCGCCGCTCTTCTGGCGCCGGGAAGACACCGTTTCCACAATGTCCCCTCGTTGCGGGATATCGACACCATTGAGAACCTGCTGGCTTCCCTCGGCGCCCAAATCAGCCGCGGGGACGATCTGTTCGAGATCGACACCACCGCAGTGGACCGCTTCGAGGCCCCCTACGACATGGTGCGCAAGATGCGCGCCTCGGTTTTGGTCCTGGGACCCCTTCTGGCCCGCTTCGGCCGGGCCAGGGTCAGTCTGCCAGGTGGCTGCGCCATCGGCGCTCGCCCCATCAATCTCCACATCAAGGGACTGGAGGCGATGGGGGCGGAAATCGAACTGGACCACGGCTACCTGAACGCCCAGGCGAAAAAGCTGAAAGGAGCGCGCATCCATCTCGACCTTCCCACCGTGGGGGGAACCGAAAATCTGATGATGGCCGCCGCTCTCGCCCAGGGAACGACGGTCCTGGAAAACGCTGCCTGCGAACCGGAAATCGTCGATCTGGCCCGCGCCCTGAAAAGCATGGGAGCGCACATCGAAGGGGAAGGAACCGATACCCTCGTCATCGAAGGGGTCCCGGATCTCGGCACCCTCGATTACCGGGTGATGCCCGACCGCATCGAGGCCGGCACGTTGATGGTCGCCGCCGCCATGACCGGCGGCGACGTGCGCATCCAGGGAATGATTCCGCAACATCTCAAATCCCTGATCGGCAAACTGCAGGATGCAGGCACGGAAATCACTTATGAGGCGGAGACCGTCCGCGTCCGCAGACCGCGCCGCATAGAAGCGGTCGACATCCTCACCCTCCCCTATCCCGGCTTCCCCACCGACATGCAGGCCCAGTTCATGGCCCTGATGACCCTGGCCAAAGGAGCCAGCGTCATCACCGAAAACGTCTTCGAAAACCGCTTCATGCATGTCTGCGAGATGCAGCGGCTGGGTGCCGACATCACCATCGACGGCAATACCGCCATCATCAAGGGGGTCAAGAAGCTGCTTGGAGCCCCGGTCATGGCCACTGACCTGCGGGCCAGTGCCTCCCTCGTCCTTTGCGGCCTGGCGGCGGAAAACACCACCGAGGTCAAACGCATCTACCATCTCGACCGGGGCTATGAACGCCTTGAAGAGAAGCTTCGCCGGCTGGGCGCCGACATCGTGCGCGTCCCCGAATAAACGACCACCTTATCACCTCACAGCAGGAGGAAAAAATGTCCATAATCCAGATGTTGCGATTCGATGACGCCCTTTTCGAGGAAGCTCTCTCGCGGATCGTCAACCGGGGAGAAACCGCCCAGGCCGAAGTAATCGACACGGTGCGCGGCATCATCGAAGCGGTGCGCCATCAGGGGGACCAGGCGGTCATCGAACTGACCAAGAAATTCGACCAGTTGGAGCTGACCCCGGAAACCCTGGAGGTTTCCGATAAAGAAATGGAAGAGGCCTACCAGAAAGTGACCGACCGCGACATCGAATGCCTGGAATTGGCTGCGGAACGGGTCTTCACCTTCCACGAAAAACAGAAAAAGGAGACCTGGATCTCCACGGAAGAGGAGGATGTTCTGGTGGGCAGCAAGGTCACCCCCATGGAGCGGGTCGGTCTCTACGTTCCCGGCGGCAAAGCCGCCTACCCTTCCTCGGTGATCATGTGCGCCTGCCCGGCCCAGGTGGCCGGCGTCGAAGAGATCGTCATGGCGGTGCCGATGCCTCGCGGCGAGATCAACCCTTATGTGCTGGTGGCCGCCGATATCTGCGGCGTCGACCGTATCTTCAAAATTGGCGGCGCCCAGGCCATCGCCGCCATGGCCTACGGCACCGCCACCGTGCCGCGGGTGGACAAGATCGTCGGCCCCGGCAACATTTATGTGGCCATCGCCAAAGGGCAGGTCTTCGGCCAGGTCGATATCGACATGATCGCCGGGCCGAGCGAAATCCTCATCCTCAACGACGGCAGCGGCAATCCGGCCCATCTCGCCGCCGATCTGATGTCCCAGGCGGAACATGATGAAATGGCCTCTTCCGTGCTCGTGACCACCTCCCAGAAGATGGCCGAAAAGGTTCTCGGCGAGTTGGAGAAACAGCTCCCGCAATTATTGCGCAAGGAGATCACCGCCAAAGCCCTTAAGAACTACTCGGCCATCATCGTAGCCAGAAACATGGAGGAAGCGGTGGCTTTCAGCAACCGCATCGCCCCCGAGCATCTGGAGCTGGCGGTGGACAACCCCTTCGAGCTGCTGCCGCTGATCAAGCACGCCGGCGCCATCTTCATGGGGCACTACACACCCGAGGCGATGGGCGACTATTTGGCCGGCCCCAACCACACCCTGCCGACGGGAGGGACGGCCCGCTTCCATTCGCCCCTGTGCGTCGACGACTACGTAAAACATTCGAGCATCATCAACATCAGCCGCAAAGGGCTTGAGCGCCTCGGTGAGGAGGTCATCCACCTGTGCAACCTGGAGGGTCTCGAGGCCCACGCCCGCACCGTTGCCTTGCGGCTCGGCAAAAAGAGCAAACGCTGAAAGGAAGGAACCGGTTCATGTCCCGTAAGGCCCAAATCGAACGGAAAACTGCCGAGACCGATATCTTTTTGGAATTGGAACTGGACGGCGGCGGACAGAGCTCCGTACAGACTCCGGTGCCCTTTTTCAATCACATGCTGGAGCAGGTGGCCCGCCACGGCTTTTTCGATCTGAAACTGCGTGCCCAGGGGGATGTGGAGATCGACGATCACCATACCGTCGAGGACGTGGGGATCGTTCTCGGTCTCGCCTTCCGCGAGGCCCTGGGAGACAAACAGGGCATCCGCCGCTACGGCGCCAAGACCATTCCCATGGATGAGGCTCTGGCCGCCGTGGCTGTCGACTTCTGCGGCCGCCCCTGCCTGGTCTTCGACGTCGATCTTCCCAAGGCCAAGGTGGGAAGCTTCGACACCGAGCTGGTCAAGGAATTCTTCACCGCCTTCGTCAACAACGCCGGCGCCACTTTGCACATCCATCTGCTCTGCGGGGCCAACACCCATCACGCCATCGAGGCGATCTTCAAGGCTTTCGCCCGCACCCTCGACGAGGCCGTCGACATCGATCCCCGCATCATCGGTGTGCTCTCCACCAAGGGGAAGCTGTGACCCCATGATCGTCATCATCGACTACGGCATGGGCAATCTGCGCAGCGTGCAAAAAGCACTCGAACGTCTCGGTTTCCCTGTTTGCGTCAGCGCTGACCCGGACATCGTCCGCCGCGCCGACCGCCTCATTCTGCCGGGGGTGGGAGCCTTCAGGGACTGCATGGGCCGCCTCGTCGAAGGAGGGTTCGTCGAACCGATCCTCCGCCACATCGAAGCCGGCCGCCCTTTTCTGGGCATCTGCCTCGGCATGCAACTGCTCTTCGCCGAGAGCGAGGAATTCGGCCGCCACCGGGGACTTGGCATTCTGCCGGGGCGGGTGATCCGTTTTCGCCAAGAGACAACCGCGGACGGCGTGGAACTGAAGGTGCCCCACATGGGTTGGAACCGCCTGCATCTGTGCGCTCCTTCGCCCCTTTTCCACGGCGTGGAGGAAGGCTCCTTCGTCTATTTTGTCCATTCCTACCATGTGATTCCGGAAGAGGAAGCGGTGGTCGCCGCCACCACCGATTATGGGCTCGTTTTTTGCTCCAGCATCTGCAAGGACAACATTACCGCCTGCCAGTTCCATCCGGAAAAAAGCCAGCAGGTGGGATTGAAGATTCTCAATAACTTCGGAGGAATGAAATGATCATAATCCCGGCCATCGACCTCAAGGAAGGACGCTGCGTCCGCCTCGAGCAGGGGATCATGGAGCGGGACACGGTCTACAGCGACG
The DNA here is from genome assembly GCA_012729375.1 of Deltaproteobacteria bacterium. Classification (GTDB taxonomy): domain Bacteria; phylum Desulfobacterota; class Desulfuromonadia; order Desulfuromonadales; family JAAYDE01; genus JAAYDE01. Next base: position 28,772 of record JAAYDE010000021.1, read on the forward strand.
ACCCCGCCGCCCAGGCCCGCACCTGGCAGGAACAGGGCGGTGAAATGCTGCACATCGTCGACCTCGACGGGGCTTTCGCCGGCTCCCCGCGCAACCGCAATGCCATCCGCGCCATTGTCCAGACGGTCGGCATCCCTGTCGAACTGGGCGGGGGCATCCGCGACCTGGTCACCATCGACAGCTATCTGCAATTGGGGATCGAACGGGTCGTTCTCGGCTCGGTGGCGCAGAAAAACCCCCAATTCGTAAAAGATGCCTGTCGGCTTTTTCCCGGACGGATCGTTGTCGGCATCGACGCCAAAAACGGCTTTGTCGCCATTCACGGCTGGCAAAAGGTCACCGACACCAAAGCCGTGGATCTGGCCGTGCGCATGGAAGGTTTCGGCGTTGAGGCGATAATCTACACCGATATCGCCCGCGACGGCATGCTGACCGGTCCCAACATCGACGCCACCCGGGAACTAGCCGATGCGGTTTCCGTTCCGGTGATCGCCTCGGGAGGGGTATCCTCCTTGCAGGACATCGAAAACCTGCTGACCATCGAGAGGTTCGGGGTGACCGGAGTGATCACCGGCAAGGCCCTCTATTCCGGAGCGCTGGATCTGCGCCAAGCCGTCGCTCTGGCCAAGGGGATCCGCGGCGCAAAGGAGTGAAAAAAAACACCGACCATGCTGACGAAACGGATCATTCCCTGTCTGGATGTAAAAAACGGCCGGGTGGTGAAGGGCGTCCGCTTTATGGAACTGCGGGACGCCGGCGACCCGGTGGCAGCGGCCGAGGCCTACGACGCCCAAGGGGCGGATGAACTGACCTTCCTCGACATAACCGCCTCCAGCGACAAGCGCACCATCATTCTCGACGTGGTGGCGCGCACCGCCGAACGGGTCTTCATGCCCTTGACCGTGGGCGGCGGCATTCGCGACACCGCCGACATCCGCAACCTGCTCAACGCCGGAGCGGACAAGGTCTCCATCAACACCGCAGCGGTACGCCGGCCGGATTTCGTCCGCGAGGCGGCGCGGCGCTTCGGCTCCCAGTGCATTGTCGTCGCCCTCGACGCCCGGCGGGTGCCGGGAGCCGAAACGCCGCGCTGGGAGATCTATACCCACGGCGGCCGCACCCCGACCGGGATCGACGCTTTGCAGTGGGCACGGAAAATGGAAGAGTTCGGCGCCGGGGAAATCCTTCTGACCTCCATGGATCGGGACGGTACCAAAGACGGCTACGACATCGAACTGACCCGCACCGTCAGCGACGCGGTGGGCATCCCGGTCATCGCTTCCGGCGGTGTGGGCACCCTCGAGCATATCCGCGAGGGGCTGGTGGAGGCTCGCGCCAGCGCCGCCCTGGCCGCCAGCATCTTCCATTTCGGCACGTACACCATCCGCGAGTGCAAGGAATACCTGAAGCGGTGCAACGTGCCGGTACGACTGTGACAGCAGGTTCCCTCATGGCCGCAGCACAGCACCAGATTAAGACCCAGGAAGATGTCTTTGCCTGTCTCGAAGCTGTCATCCGCGAGCGGAAAAGGCAGCCCTCTTCCGACTCCTACGTGTCTTCCCTTTTCGCCAGGGGATTGGACAGGATCCTGGCCAAGGTCGGCGAAGAAGCGACGGAAACCGCCATCGCCGGCAAGGGAGGAAAAAGGGAAGAAATCGTCCATGAGGCGGCGGACCTCCTCTTCCATCTTCTCGTTCTGCTCGGCTATTACGACATCCCCTGGGAGGCCGTCTGCGGGGAGTTGCGGCGCCGCTTCGGCACCTCCGGCCTGGAAGAAAAGAACAGCCGCGACCCGTCGGCAAAGGAACCATCATGAACCCTCTCGATATCGCCATTCTGGTCATTTTGGGGATCTTCCTCCTCAAAGGGGCGTGGCGCGGCCTGTTGCGGGAGATCTGCTCCCTGGCCGGGCTGTTCATCGGCGGCTTCCTGGCTTTCAGTTTCCATGAGCCTCTGGGCCAGGTCCTGACCGAGTCGTTCCGCCTTCCGCCGACTTTGGCCAATATCGCTTCTTTTCTGCTGCTGTTTCTGCTCACGGTGATTTTTTTCGGGGTTTTGGGCTTTCTTCTCTCCAAGTTCGTTAAACTTATCTTTCTCGGCGGTTTCAACCGCGTGGCGGGGGCGGTTTTCGGCCTGGGTGAAGGGGTTCTGCTGATCGCCATCGCCCTGTTCGTGGCCACCCTGGGAGAGGCGCCCCGTTTCCTCCAGCCTCTTCTCAAGAATTCCCAGTTGGCCCCGCCCTTCATCGAATTAGGGCAGCAGGCATTGGACACCAGCCGCCGCATCTTTGCCGAGAAGGAAGGCTTTCGCCAACAACCAAAACAGGTTCCCCAAAAATGATCGACGAATCCCTGCGGGTTCTCGAATATCCCAAAATCCGCCAGCTTCTCTCCCGTTACGCGCTCACCGAGCTGGGCGGGGAAAGGGCTCTCCACCTTTCTCCTCTGGAGCAGATCGGTGCCGTGCGCCAGAGTCACCAGCGTATTGCCGAGATGACGGCCCTATTGGAGCGTGGGGAGTCGCTTCCCCTCCACGGAGCCGCCGAGCTTCAGCCCATTTTTCAGGAACTGCGTATTGCCGGGAATGTGCTCCTCGCCGAGACTTTTTTGAAAGTGGCGGCGGCCGTGGAAGCGGCCCACAACTGCCGAAGTTTTCTCCTGGAGCGGGAGGTCAGCGCCCTGCGGGAGTTGGGAGAAAGGCTGGTTCGCCTGCCCGAGGTGAGCAAAGCGATCCGCCGCTGCATCGATCTGCGGGGGGACATCGTCGACGGCGCCTCCTTTGAGCTTCAGCAAATCCGCGGGGAGGCGCGCGGCCTGCGCGAACGCATCCGCGCCCGCCTGGAGGCACTGCTGAATGCCGACGCCCTGGCCCAGGCCTTCCAGGAGCGTTATGTGACCCAACGCAACGGCCGCTATGTCATTCCCGTCCGCGCCGATCATCGGGGCCGGGTGAAGGGCTTTGTCCACGATGAATCGGCCAGCGGCCAGACCCTGTTCATCGAACCGGCCTTCGTCCTCGACGACAACAACCGCCTGCAGTCCCTTCTCCGCCAGGAGAAGCGGGAGGAGGAGCGGATCCTGCGCGAGTTGACGGAAAAGTTGCGGGAACAGCTGCCGGTGCTGCGCAGCAACCAGGAGACCCTGGCCGACCTCGACCTGGTGGCCGCCGCGGCGCGCTTCGCCGCCGCCTGCGGCGGCACCGCGCCGGCCTTGACCGAAAAACCGCTGCTGGAACTGCGTCAGGCCCGCCATCCCCTGCTCCTGTTCAGCGCCGATGGCGTGCCGCGGCCGAACCCGCCGGTGCCCATCGACCTTTTTCTCGGAGAAAAGAACGATACACTTATCATAAGCGGCCCCAACACCGGCGGTAAATCCGTGGCCCTCAAAACCGCTGGTCTGTTGCTGCTGATGGCCCGCTCCGGACTGTTCATCCCCTGCTCGGCGGACAGCCGGCTCTTTCTTTTCCCGAAAATCTTCGCCGATATCGGCGATGAACAGAGTATCGAGGCTAACCTGTCCACCTTCTCCGGGCACCTGCAGCGCATGAAGTGGATTATGGAAGAGGCGGGGGAAGATTCGCTGGTCCTTCTGGACGAGGCCGGCACCGGCACCGACCCCAGCGAGGGCGGTGCCCTGGCCATGGCTTTTCTCGACGGCTTGCGCGCCCAAAAGGCCAAGGTGATCCTTTCCACCCACCTGAATCTGCTGAAAAGTTACGCCTTTTTGAACGAAGGGGTGGAAAATGCCGCCGTCGAATTCGACGCCGCGACGCTGCAGCCGACCTATCGGCTTCACTACGGTCTGCCCGGAGCCAGCAACGCCTTTTCCATCGCCCGCCTTCTCGGTCTGCCGAGGGAAGTTCTGGCCAAGGCGGCCGGTTATCTGGGCCAGGAAGAGCGAGCCGGCTTCGATCTGGTGGCGGCGTTGAACCAGAAGCGCTGGGAGATGGAGCGGCAGGCGGCGGCAATGCACGCCGACCGGGAAGAAGCACAACGGAACCGGGAACGTTCCCGCCTTCTCGTGGAACAACTGGAAAGGGAGAAAGAGGAACTCCTCGCCCGCTTGCTCAATGAGGGTCGCAAACGGGTGAGGGAGACGGAAAAGGAACTGAAACGGCTTCTCGTCGCGGCCGCTGCCGACCACCCCGACACCCGCCGCCAGGCCGCTCTCAAGGGTGAGCTCAACGCTCTGCGCAAGGGTTTGGAAGAACCGGCGATCAGTAAACCCTTGCCGGGGCCCGCCCCGGAGGAAATCCGTCCCGGCCAGCTGTTGCGGATTCGCGGCCTCGACCAGGAAGCCGAAGTGGTCGGTCTCCATGGGGAAGAGGTGGAACTCACCCTCCACGGCAAACGCCTGCGGCTTCCCTTGAATCGCCTGGAACGGGGCGGAAAGCCCCGGACCAGCCGCCGCTCCGGGGAAAAACGGGTGCGCAGCCGGGTGACGCGGGAGACCTTCAGCACCGAACTGAAACTGGTCGGCCAGCGGGTCGACGATGCCATCCCCCAGTTGCAGCGTTTCCTCGACGACGCCCTGCTCCATGGCCTGGAAGAGGTCAGCGTCGTCCACGGCAGCGGGGAGGGGGTGTTACGGCGGGCGATTCGTGATTATCTTGGCAGGGAGCGGGAGGTAAAGAGCTTTTACAGCGCCGATCCCGCCCATGGCGGGGATAACGTGACCATCATCCGCTTCGCGGGATAGGTGGACCAGTGATCAGCGAAGAAAAAATCGGTGAAATCCGCGACCGAGCCGATATCGTGGAGGTGATTTCCTCCTATCTGGATCTGAAGAGGGTGGGCGGCAACTTTCATGGACTCTGTCCGTTCCATGCAGAAAAAACCCCCTCCTTCAACGTCAACCCGAACCGGCAGTTTTTCCACTGCTTCGGTTGCGGCGCCGGCGGCGATGTTTTCTCTTTCCTGATGAAGATGGAGGGCCTCACCTTCGTCCAGGCGGCCCGGGAACTGGGACGGCGTTTCGGTATCGAAGTGGAGGAACGCCTCCCCTCCCCGGCCGAGGAAGAGCAGCGACGACGGCGCGAACTGCTGCTGCGAATCAACGAGGTGGCCGCCGATTTCTACCACCACACCCTGGTGGCGACGGAAGATGGCAAAAAGGGACTCGATTACCTTCGCCAGCGCGGCTTCGGAGAGGAAACCTTCGGCCGCTTCCGCCTCGGTTACGCCCCGGAGAGGTGGAACGGGCTGACCACCCATCTGCACGCCAAGGGCTTCGATCCCGCGGCGGGCCGCCAGCTCGGCCTTATCCGGGCCGCCAACAACCGGCCGGAGGATTTCGACTTTTTTCGTAACCGGCTTATTTTTCCGATCATTAACGGCAAAAACGAGGTCGTTGCCCTGGCCGGGCGGGCCCTCGACGACCACGGCCCCAAATACCTCAATTCCCCGGAATCGCCCGTGTATCGGAAATGCCAGACCTTCTACGGCCTCTACCAGGCCCAGGACGCCATCCGCCGCAGCGGCGAAGCCATTCTTGTTGAGGGCTACTTCGATCTTCTGGCCGTTTCCCGGGCCGGCATGGAAAACGTCCTGGCAACCTGCGGCACGGCCCTTACCGGGGAACATGCCGTCCTGCTGCGCCGTTTGAGCAAAAAAGTGCTGCTTCTCTTTGACCAGGATGCGGCGGGGGAAAAAGCCACCTTCCGGGCGATGGAAGAGATCCTCAAGGAAGGCCTCGCCGCGTCCGTGATCACCCTCGACGGCGGCGAGGATCCCGACTCCTTCCTGCGCAAAAGAGGCGGCGACGAATTCACCCGGCGCCTGCGTCAGGCACGACCGGTTTTCGAGGTTTTCATGGACAAGACCCTGCGCGACCAGGGTTCCGGCCACGAGGGAACGGCACGGGCCGCCGCCGCGATCGTGGCCAAGCTGAACCTGCTGCCCAGTCCTATCGAAAAGGAGCTCTATCTGCAGGAACTGGCCCGAAAAACCGGCATAGACCCGGTCATCCTGACCGCCCGCGGCGGCACGGCCGCCGTGGTTGATAAACGCAGAAAGCCGGCGACAAAAGAGCAAGAAGCCGGGGACATGGTCCGCTTCCGCCGCGGCGACAAACTGGCGGAAAAGAGCCAGAACTGGCTCCTTCTGCTGCTCGCCACCGATACTGAAGTGCGGCG
>JAAYDE010000022.1 GCA_012729375.1 Deltaproteobacteria bacterium
CATCCAGGAGTTGATGCATCTGAAACCATGGAACCGGCTCAGGATAACCGGGTCGGAGTTATGCAAGCCGTTTGGACGGCCGAATCGGTCAAAGACCTGTTTGCAGAAAATCAGCTCACGAATTCGGAATAGGGGGTAAAAACTATGAACATGCAAGAACTGTTCATCATTTTGGGTGTGGTAGCGGTTTATGTCATTCTCAGCCGGTGGATTTTGCCTCGGTTCGGCATTCGCACCTGACTTTCCAAAAGCTGTGACCTTCCCGTGGGGAAGGAAAACGGGAAAAAGGGCGAGGAAACGAAGGATTGACGGGGAGATCCGGCGGCTCCGGCCTCACAGGTAGGGGGAAAAGAGTTTGCAGAAGGAATCGCGCAGGCGGGCGGGCAGGGAGCGGCTGTCCACTTCGGCAAGGGTGACCTGATGGGAGACGCGGCGGATTTGTTCGAAGTGATCGGCCAAAAATTTGACCGTTTGCGGGTCAAAAACCTCCAGATTGAACTCGAAATTGAGACGCAGGCTGCGGGGGTCGAGGTTGGCGGAACCGACGAGAGCGAAGAAGTTGTCGACCAGCAGCAGTTTGCTATGGGCGAAAGGCGCCGGCCGGTAAAAGATGCGCGCTCCGTAATCGAGGAGTTCCCAAAGATAGGCGCGGGTCGCCCAGTGAACGTAGGGAAGGTTGCTGCTGCCGGGGAGGATGATCTCCACCTTGACCCCGCGCAGGGCGGCGCTGTTGATGGAGGAGACGAGACCGCGGTCGGGGATGAAATAGGGGGTCATGATGCGCACCCGCTGGCGGGCACAGTCGAGGGCCCCCGCCACCAGCCAGCGCAGTTTCTCGAAATCTTCGTTGGGGCCGGCGGTTATTCCCCGGCAGAAGGCGTTTCCCTCCTCGACAGGGAGGGGATGGGGAGACGGAACGAGTTCCTCACCGGTGGCGAATTGCCAGTCTTCGAGGAAGGTGTCCTCGATCTGGGCGACCACTGGTCCCACGGCCCGGAAATGGAGGTCGACAACGTCGCCCCGGTCGATTTTGGAGGACAGCCAGCTGCGGCCGATGTTGATGCCGCCGGTAAAGCCTGTTTTGCCGTCCACCGTGAGCAGTTTGCGATGATTGCGCAGGTGCAGATGAAACATCCCCCAGGATGAGAAGGGGGGCAGGAAGCGGGCCGTGGGAATGCCGGCCCTGGTGAGCAGGGTGCGGGCGGAGGGCAGCGAGTAGCGCTCGCCGAGGGCATCGATCAGCACCCGCACGGTGACGCCCCGCTGGGCGGCGGCCGCCAGTTCGGTGATGAAACGCCGGCCGATTTCGTCGCTGCCGAAGATGTAGGTGGAAAGGAAGACATTCCTTTCCGCTTTGGCGATGGCCCGCAGCATGGCCGGAAAAATCTCGCTGCCGTTGATCAGTATGGTCAGGCGGTTGCCGGGAAGCAAAGGACGGCGGGTGACGGCGTTGGAAAAATGGAGCAGGGCGGCGAGATTCTCCGCCGGGAAGGGGGGAACCGGGTCGGCAGAAATGACCACCTCACGGGCGGCCGGAGCCAGCCAGTGCATGCCGCGGCCGCAGGCCTGCCAGTTGCGGGCGCGGGTGCGGATGCGGTTGACCCCCAAAAGCCAGTAGAGCCCGAAACCGATGCCGGGAACAAAAAGGCAGATGACGATCCACACCAGCGCCGCGCGGGGATCGCGCCGGTAAAGGAGGGCGTGCCCGGCCGAAAAGAGGGCCGCTCCCAAGAGCAGCAGGCCGAAAAGCCAGTTCAGATAATGAAGGAGCATTTCACTCCAAGGGGCGGCGGTTACGGGCCCTGGTCGAGGAAGCGTTCCGCCTGGATGGCCGCCATGCAGCCGGAGCCGGCGGCGGTGATGGCCTGGCGGAAATGGGGATCCTGGACGTCGCCGGCGGCGAAGACGCCGGTAATGTTGGTTTCCGCGCCGCTGCCGGTGAGCAGATAGCCGCGTTCATCCATATCCACCTGCCCCTTGAAAAGTCCCGTGTTGGGGACGTGGCCGATGGCGATGAAAAGGCCGTCGCAGGCCATTTCCTCTTCTTTGCCGCTGGCCACGTTCTTGAGGCGGATGCCGGTCAATCCCTTCTGTTTGTCGCCGAGGATGGCGCTCACCACCGCATGCCAGTGAAAGACGATCTTCTTGTTGGCGAAGGCCCGTTCCTGCAGGGCCGGCGAGGCGCGCAGGGCGTCGCGGCGGTGAATGACATGGACCTTGTCGGCGAAACGGGTCAGGAAGGTGGCTTCTTCCATGGCCGTGTCCCCGCCGCCGACCACCGCCACCTCCTTGCCGCGGTAGAAAAAGCCGTCACAGGTGGCGCAGACCGAAACGCCCTTGCCGTAGAGTTCCTTTTCGTGGGCAAGGCCGAGAAGGCGCGGGGAGGCGCCGGTGGCGATGATGAGGCTGCGGCAGCGGTAACTGTCGTCGCCGACGTGGATGGTGAAGGGGGAAGAGCCGCACTCGACCTTGGTCACCTCGCCGGCCAGGAAGCGGGCGCCGAAACGGCGTGCCTGCTTTTCCATCTCCTCCATCAGCACCGGTCCGTCGATTCCTTCGGCAAAGCCGGGGAAATTCTCCACCAGGGTGGTGGTGGTCAGCTGGCCGCCGGGCTGGCTGCCATGGATGACCAGGGGTTCCAGATTGGCGCGGGCGGTGTAGATGGCGGCGGTGAGGCCCGCCGGTCCGGAACCAAGGATGATGACGTTGAGGACCTCGTTGTTTTTATTCGGCATCGATAATCTCCTTGAACTGTTCTTCGGCATGGTAGGAGGACCTCACCAGGGGCCCGGCCTCCACGTGGGCGAAACCGAGCATCGCCCCTTCGTTTTTGATTTCAATGAATTCTTCAGGACTTACATAGCGATGGAGGGGATGGTGATCCCGTGTCGGCGGCAGATACTGCCCCACCGTCAACAGGCGGCAGCCGGCCTGCAGCAGATCCTTCATGACCTCGGTCAACTCCCGACGGCTCTCTCCCAGCCCGACCATGAGGCCGGATTTGACCGCTATGGCGGGGGCGATTTCGCGGCTGCGGGATAACAATTCCAGGGAACGACGATAATCGGCCCGGGAGCGGACTTGGGGATAGAGGCGCGGCACCGTTTCCAGATTGTGCCCCAAAACATCCGGTTCGGCGGCAAGAATTTCCGCCAGCGCCTGGCGGTTTCCGCCCAGGTCGGGGATGAGCAGCTCCACCCGGCAGCCGGGAGAAGCGCGGCGGATGGCGGCGACCAGGGCGGCGAACTGGGCGGCTCCGCCATCGGTCAGATCATCGCGGGTCACGGAGGTGATCACCGCATGGCGCAGTCCCAGCTCGGCGACGGCGGCGGCGACTTTCGCCGGTTCCCGGGGATCGGGGGAAACAGGGGTGCCGTGGGCTACGTTGCAGAAGGCGCAGTCACGGCTGCAGACATTGCCGAGGATCATGAAGGTGGCCGTTCCGCGGCTCCAGCATTCTCCCTGGTTGGGGCAAGCGGCGCTCCGGCAGACCGAATGGAGGCCATGATCGCGGTGCCATTTTTCGATGCGCGCCGCCTGCGGACCTCCTTGAATGCGGACCTTGAGCCAAGGCGGTTTACGCTCCTGCTTCAGAATCAAAATTGTTTCCCCTTCCTCTCACAAAAAAATTTTCGTCCCGCGGACAGCAAGAATTATAATTCTCACCAGTCACCAGTCACCAGTCACCAGTCACCAGTCACCAGTCACCAGTCACCAGTCACCAGTCACCAGTCACCAGTCACCAGTCACCAGTCACCCAGGTGCTTGCTGGCAAAAACCTCGGCGAAAGAGCGGATGAAACCTGCTTCCACCTCGGCGCGAAGCGGCTCATCCCCCAGACATTCGGCCATCGAGGTCATCTCCACTCCGGCCAGGCCGCAGGGAACTATGGCGCGAAAGGGGGACAGGTCGCCGCCGACATTGAGGGCGCAGCCGTGCCAGCTGATCCACTTGCGCACGCCGATGCCGATGGAGGCGATCTTCCTGCCGGCGACCCAGGCGCCGGTTTTGCCGGCAAGCTTTTCCCCGGGGATGCCGAAAGAGAGCAAGACCCTGATCAGCACTTCTTCCAACAGCCGCAGGAAGCGGTGCAGATCGCGGCCGATGGGGTCGAGACTGACGATCGGGTAGGCGATGAGCTGACCGGGGCCGTGGTAGGTCGTTTCGCCGCCGCGCCCGGCGCGGATCACCTCGATGCCGCGGTTGTGGAAAAAATCGGGTTCGGCGAGGGGGCGAAACTCTTTTGCTCCGCTGCCCAGGGTGATCACCGGTGGATGTTCGAGAAGAACCAGAAAATCAGCTGTCCCGGGCTTTTTGCCGGCCAGGAGCCGTTGTTGTAAAACAAGGCCCGCACGGTATGGGATCCGTCCGGGCCTCAGCGTGTAAAAACCACTCAAACCGAAACCTGTCCGCTGCTCTTTGAGGTCATTGGCGGTTTTATGCAAACCAGCTGATACAGGATGCCGGGCAGTGTTTCATGACCTCCTCGATGCGGATTTCGGGGGCTCCGGCAGGATTGTATACTTCGGCCAGATCGAACTCGTTGAAACGAAAAACCCCCGGCAAGGTGTCCACGCAGAATCCGCAGCGGATACATCTATCCTGGTCCACAACCGGTTGCCGCGTCATTTTCTGTTACCTCATGCCTTTTCGAAGTTGCTCTTGTCGGCGCCGCACAGGGGGCAGACCCAGTCATCGGGGATATCTTCGAAAGCGGTGCCGGGAGCGATGCCGCCATCCGGGTCGCCGATTTCCGGATCATAAATGTAATTGCACACCACACAACGATACTTGGCCATGATTTCCTCCCTTGAATGAACATTTTCCGGTCAGCGGAAAATGGGTTGATGGCGTTTGCCGGGGTTTTTCAAAAGTTTCCTTCTGTGGTCAAGGCGTCCATCGCGCCGTAACTTCGCGCCTTGCCCGGGGAACCCGGCCACTGTTTTCAACGATTTGTCAATTAACGCCCAGGGTTTTTTGCGGATAAACCGTCTCCGCCGGCGGCGTGGTAAATAGTAAAGGATAACCGGACGTTTGGCAACCACGGCAAAGCCGGGAAGGTTTCTTTGGCAAAAACCGGCCGGCGTTATCGGGCGGCGGCTCCCAGACCATCGAAAATTCTTTCCAGATTGGTGTAGTTCAACGGCTGCGTGTCCCCGCCGACGAATTCGGCGATGCGCCGCATGCGCTGGCGGATATAATCCTCGCTTTCCCCGCGCATCGCTTCCTCGGTTTCGGCAAAGCGGTCCTGGAGAAAGACTTCTTCCGCTTCCGTTCCCTCTTTGAGGTCGAATTCCAGTCGCTCCTTCTTGTATTGCTGGAGCCGCTGCTGGTAATCGGGACCGAAATAGAAGACCTCGCGGACCAGACCCGAGAAGCTGCGCACGCCGCGGATATCCTTTCCTTCGATGCGGTAGGCCTTGAGCAGCTCGGGTTCCAAGTCCTCGTAATTCTGCATCGGCATGTACATGCGCGGCAGATACTGGAGCACTTTTTCGGTTTTGCGCCGGTGGCCGCCGATGATGACCGAGGCGCCGACCTCCCCTTTATCCGCCCCCTTGATCCACGGAGCGCCGGTGATGCCGAAATCGTTCAACACCGGCAGATTGACCAGCACCGACAGGGTATTGATGGCCAAGGCGAACCCCGCCGAGGGGCCGCCCACCGTGTAGGAGGTGCTGAGCAACTGGTGGTGGAGGGAATAGCCCTGCAGATATTGGCCGAGGATCCGCGAGACGTTCAGCTCCGGGCAGAGGGACTGGAGGTAGTTCTCCACCAGGGTCAGGGCCTCCTGGGCGCTCTGCCGGGTCATCTGCACGGCCAGATCGATTTCGGCGGCGGCGGGAGAGGCGCTGGAGACCGCCCCGGTGACGACGATTTTCTCGGGGAAGATCTGGTAGACCAGCGAGGAGGCGATGGGCAGCAGCACCCCGGAGGTGTCGTTGGCGCCCACGCCGACGACGAAACCGACCTGGGGCTCCTTGGAGAGTTCCGTCTCGAGGAATTTGTCGAGCTGTTGTTTGCCCTTGCGGGTCGGGCTGTGGGCGAGCTGGATCTTGGCGTTGACCAAGTGGCGGTGGGTGATGGGGTAGATTTTTTCCGCCTGGTTCTTGTCCATTTCGACGGCGATTTCGTCCAGGCAGGAGAGCATCTCCTCCTCGTTGCGGCGCGCCCTGGCGAAGAGATCGGAGCCGCTCGTTATCGCCTCCATGAGGCTGAAAAGGGTTTTGGCGTTGAAGCGGACGAAACGGAGCCGCTCTTCCAAAGTGCCCTGGAGGGCGGTTTTCAGTTTGCCGAGGATCTCCACCTCGGTTTTGTGGAGGCTGCGCACCTTCTCGGCAAAGGCGGTGAAATCGGCCGGGGTGTCGCACAGCCCCCGCGCCACCCGCACCATGTCCTCGTAGCTCAAGCCGTCGTCGAGGGGCATGCCGTCCAGCTCCTTGCGCAGGATGCGCACCGCATCCTCCTCGCGCAGCTGTCCCGGCACGTTGAGAACCTTGAGCCGCTTGGAGCGGATCAGGGCGGGGTCGAGGATGTCGAGGCGGTTGGTGGTCAGCACCGTGAAGACGTGGTTGAGGGGGGACTCGCCGTCGATGATGGAGAGAAACTTGTTGGTCACCTTGTCATAGGGAGACCCCCCCTGCTGGCTGCGGCGCGGCGCGATGGCGTCCCCTTCGTCGAAGAAAACCAGGCAGGGGGAGATCATCTTGGCGATGTCGTAAACCCGCTCCAGGTTTTCGACCATCGACTCGTAGGGGTTGTTGGGATCGGACAAGTCGTTGACATGCACGGCGAGATCCTGGATCTCGGCGTTTTCCCCCAGCCACGCCTTGACCATGTAGGTCTTCCCGGAACCGGGAGGGCCGGTGAGCACCACGCCCTTCTCGTCCTGGACGTTGTAGTAGAGGGAGTTGTTGGCCATCTCGGAAAACTCGTCCTTGATCGAGCCGATGTAGTCCTGCCAATGGACGTCCCTTCCCATCCGTCCCGACACCCGGTTGTAGAGGCCGCCGTAGACGTTCTTGGCCACCGACTTGAAGGCGTCGCGGACCAGAAACTGGTCGTCGAGATAGCTGGCCTTGAAATCCCCCTTGAGGGTGATGACGGAATCGATGAGGCGGCGCACATAGGCCGGGGTGATGCGCAGGCTGCGGTTGCGGAAGATGTTGGCCATGCGGTCGACCGTTTCCTGGGCCAGCTTGTCGATGAGTTCCTTGTCCTGCTCCGAGGAGAGGTGGAGGAAGTAGTTGTTGCGCCGCATCTCGAGACGCACCACCTCCTTGAGGTTGTTGGTGTCCTGCCAGTAGTCGCTGATGTCGATCACCTTGCCCCGTTCCACGAAACGCCGGTAGATCGACTGTTCGATCTGCTCCGGCTGGTCGGTGGTGGCGATGAGCAGCAGGTCCCGTTTGCCCTGGGTGATCTCGTCGAAGAGGATGTTGGCGGTGTCGATCAGTGTTCCTTGCTGGCTTTTGATGGTACTGGCGGGATCGGGGCGGCCGAAGGCGGAATGGGCTTCCTCCAGATGACGGATGCAGGTCTGGTTGGGTTCGCCCATCGCCTTGCGCAGCCGGTTTCCCGGTTCGCCGGCGAAGGCGGTCTGGTAATCGTTGGGAGTGACCACGGCGTAATCGACAAAAATTCCGCTTTCTCCCAGGGAATAGAGGGCCTCGGCCACCCGTTTGCGGTACAGGTATTTGAGAATGGGTATCCGCGACAGGAATTTGAGCTGCTCGATGCGGCGCATCCTTTCGATCTCCACCGCCAGTTCCGGGTCGACATCCTCCAGGCTTTTCCAGATCGGCTGGTCTTTGAGCACCTCTTCCTTTTTGGCCTTGAGATCGATGGTGGGGCGCACCTCGTTGGAAAAGATCGTCTCCTCCAGGGTCTGGGTGATGGTGGCGCTCTTGCCGCTGCCGGAGGGGCCGATGATGAGCACCAGGGGGGCGCGGGGAATGTTGGGATCCTGTGTGTATTCCTTGAGAATATGGGCGCGGTAGAGCTTTTCGAAAAAATCGTGAAGGGAGGGCGGTACGAAGATGTCGGTGGTTTCCCGCTCCAGCAGATAGGTCAGGTAGTGGTACTCATGCCAGTTGAGCTCGCGGTTGAGGATTTTGTTCCAGGCCGCTCCGGCGCTGGACGAGCCGGAGATCTCGAAGCGCCGGTGCCAGTCGGAGAGGGCTTCCGGATTGCGCAGCATCTGGAAGCGTCGTTCCGTCGGCCACAGCAGGCTTTTGAAAAGGTCGCGGAAAAAGCGCCAGGGGGTGCGCTTGGGACGAAACTGGCGCAGGCGCTGGAGGACGAAGCCCCGGCTTTCGTAGCTCCAGCTGTCGACCAGATGCTGGATCTGGCGCAGGCGCTTTTCCGAAATGCGCACGTTGATGGGGGTTTTGGTTTTTCGCATTGTCGACATTTTATTCCGCTTCTCCGGCGCCGGGCGGGGCTTACTTGGCGCCGGTCTGCCAGGGGTATTGGTAGGTTCTCAGGGCTTCCCGCAAGGTCGGCTCGGCTCTCTGGGCGGCCCCCGCGTCGGCGATCCCGCCCTTGGCCGGCCGGGGCGGGCCCTGGGCGTGGGAGGTCGGCAGAACTATCGGCGGAGCGCCCCCGGAATTGTTGAGGACAAAGGTGTTCTGTCCGTGAACGTTTTTCTCGTAGGCCATGGCCCATTTCTGCTGGTTGAGGAATTCGAAAAGAACCGGATCGCTGCGCGAATCGAGTCCCAGCGCGTCACGAAAATCGCGGATGGCATCGCGGTAGGCGGCATAAAGTTTGCGGGTCCGGCTGGCCTCCTGGTCGGCGGCGTAGTTTTCCGCCTCGGCGATCATCTCGCGGCGCTTCTTCTCTTCGCTGGCCTCCACCAGCTTGTCTCCGAAGCGGGTGTCCTTCAGGACGAAGGAAACGATTTCCACCCCGTACTTGTTTTCCAGGGTCGGTCCGCCGACGTTGAGGGGCTTGTCTTTGAGGACCTGGTAGATCGTTTCCTTGATGTGGGCGCGGTTGGAGATCAGCTCATCGACCGTCTTGCCCTGCATCACGTCCTTGACCATGCCGTCGAAGTCGGCCTGCAGCAGTTCCTTGGGAGCGCGGTTCTCGATCCCCCATCTTTCCAGGTCGAGAATGCGGTAGGTCATCATGGCGCTGACATAGAGGGCGACGTTGCCGCTGGAGATGATGCGCTGCACCTCCGGCTCCCCGCCCAGGTAGAGTTCCTGGTTCATCAGCGGAACTTCCAGCTCCAGGCGGGAGAAGAAGGGGGGCCGGGCGTGCCAGCCGACTTCGTCCACAACCCGCCGGTTGCCGGCCAGATCCTCGAGGATGACCGCATAGTTGCGGCGCACCTTGTAGATCGTTTTGGTGGCGTAGACCAGAGCGACGGCGTAATAGAGAAGAATACCGGCCAAAAGGAAAATACTTCCTTTTTTCAGGATGTTTTTTATCCGGCCCCGCTGCAGAAGCTGAAAACGCTGCTTGTCTTGTTGCTCCACACCGTCCTCCTTTTTAAAAAGTCCATAGAATATGATAGCATCTTTCTACCGGTTTCTCATTGTCTTGAAAAGGGGAATGATTTTTCGGGATGTTGACACAAGCATGGGAAAGGGAGGACATCTCTATGAGCGAAAAGGTCTATTTCGCGGATACGCGAACCGGTCCCGAGGAAAACCTCCACGACAAGCTGGTGTGGCTGATGGAGACGGCGGGGATCGAAAAGATCGTCGGCAGCGGCGATCTGACGGCGGTCAAGACGCACTTCGGTGAAAGAGGGGGCCATGCCTACGTGCGCCCCACCTTTCTGCGCCGCATCGCCGATCGCCTCAAAAAGTGCGGCGCCCTCCCCTTCATCACCGACAGCTGCACCCTCTATCCCGGGGAACGCAAGGAGGCGGTCTCGGCGTTGCGCTGCGGCATCGAGAACGGCTTGGCTTTCGCCGTGGTCGGGGCGCCGCTGATCCTCTGCGACGGTTTGCGGGGCCACGCGGCGCGGCGGATCCCTATAAAGGGGGGGATCCTGCGCGAGGTCGATATCGCCGAAGGGATTCTCGACGCCGACGCGATGGTCGTCGTCTCTCATTTCAAAGGGCACGAACTGACCGGCTTCGGCGGCGCGGTGAAGAACCTCGGCATGGGCTGCAGCAGCCGGTGGGGGAAGATGGAGCAGCACTCCAGTGTCGCCCCGCGGGTCAGTGAAGAGGCCTGCACCGCCTGCCGCGCTTGCCTCAAGGCCTGCGTCCACGACGCCATCCTCATGAGGGGGAAGGCTTTCATCGACCCTGAGAAATGCGTCGGCTGCGCCCGCTGCATCGGTGTCTGCCCGGAACGGGCGATCCGCATCCAGTGGAACGAAAGTGCCGACACGGCGATGAAAAAAATGGCCGAGTATGCCCTGGGTGCTCTGTACGGCAAAAAGGGCAAGGCGCTGTTCATCAATTTCATCATGCAGGTTTCCCCCGATTGCGATTGTTATCCCCATTCCGATGCCCCCATCGTCCCCGACATCGGCATTCTCTGCGCCACGGATCCGGTGGCCCTCGATCAGGCCTCCGTCGATCTGGTCAACCGGAGCCCGGGTCTGTCTGGGACCGCTTTGCAGAGTGGCCATGAACCGGGAGGAGACAAGTTCCGCGGCGTTCATCCCGCCATCGATTGGGAAACGACCCTCATACATGGAGAGAAGATCGGCCTCGGCAGTCGTCGGTATGAATTGGTCGAGCTGTGACCGAAAGGTCTGGTCAAAGCGCCCCCCGGCCGATGGGGCCCGATGGCGGAGGTCAGGTCAAGGGAGTTTGCAGGGTTCGGGTCGGGAGCCTTTGCCTCCTTCTCCCTTTTTGGTTTCAGCCGCTGCTGTGATATAAGGAATCTGGCGGTAGAAGAGGAAACGGCCGAGGTTTTATAGCGGCCGGTAATCCTCGGGCGGGGGTATCTCCGTCATCCCCGTTTCCTGCTCCATGGCCCGAATCAGTTTTTCGGCATCAGCGGCGCGGGTCGGGGAGTAGGCGATTTCCACCACGGCCCGGTCGGCGTCGAGAGTGCGCATGAATACGAGCCCGTCGTAACTTTCCAGAATGAAGCGCAGATAGGCGATCTGCTGGCGGGGAATCAGAAAACATCGGTTCAGGAAACGGCTTGGCACCATGGCGCGGCCTTCGGCGGAGGTGGCAAAACAAACGGAGCGCCGGCAAGCCGGCGGCAAAGGAGGATTGACGGATGATTATCGGCGTCCCCAAGGAAATCAAGGTCAGGGAATACCGTGTCGGCATGACCCCGGCGGGGGTAAATGCGCTGGTCAAAGAGGGACATTCCGTACTCGTCGAAAAGGGCGCGGGGGAGGCCAGCGGCATCGGCGACGGGGACTATGCCGGCGCCGGCGCGGCGCTCATCGCTTCGCCTCAGGAGCTCTATGCCGGCAGTGACCTGATAGTCAAGGTCAAGGAACCCCTGCCCCAGGAATATCCGTTTTTGCGCCCGAAGCAGATGCTCTTCACCTATCTCCATCTGGCGCCCAACCCCGATTTGACCCGTTTCCTGCTCGCGGGGCAGATCACCGGCATCGCCTACGAAACCGTGCAGCTGGACGACGGCGCCCTGCCCCTGCTCTTCCCTATGAGTCTTATCGCCGGAAGGATGGCAGTGCAGGTCGGTGCCCATTTTCTGGAAAAGGAGAACGGCGGCAAGGGGCTGCTCCTCTCCGGCGCGCCGGGGGTGCCGCCGGCCAAGGTAGTCGTCCTCGGCGGTGGCGCGGTGGGGGAAAACGCCGCCCGGCTGGCCGTCGGCGCCAAAGCCGACGTGACCCTCGTCGATATCAATCTCAGGAAACTGACCGCCCTCGACGAGCGGTACGAGGGGCGCCTCAAAACCCTCTATTCCACTCCTTACGGGGTCCGTAAAGCGGTGGCCGAGGCCGACCTGGTGATCGGCGCCGTGCTCATTCCCGGCGGCAAAACCCCCCACCTGGTGACCAGGGAGATGGTCTCCGCAATGGCTCCGGGGAGCGTCATCGTCGATGTCTCCATCGACCAGGGGGGATGCGTGGAGACCATCCGCCCCACCACCCATGAACAGCCCGTCTACGAGGTCGATGGGGTGCTTCATTACGGGGTGACCAACATTCCGGGGGCGGTCTGCCGCACCAGCACCTTCGCCCTGACTAACGCCACACTCCCCTATCTTCGCAAGTTGGCCGCCGGCGGTTTAGACGCCCTGCTCGCCGATCGGGCCTTTCTCCGCGGCCTCAACACCCATGGCGGCAAGGTGCGTCATGCGGCGGTGGCCGAGGCGCTCGGTCTGCCCTGGGAGCCGCTGGCCGGCTGATTTTCCTATCGGATACCCTGGTGGCAGGCATACCGTAGCAGGGCCAGCTGGGTTTTGGCGTCGGTGATCTCCCCTCGCGCCACCAGATCCAGGGCTTCTTTGAAGGACAGCTTCAGAACCTCGATGAACTCATCCTCTTCCAGCGCCTGCTCGCCGTCCTCCGTCACCTCGGCGGCGAAGAGGTGGAGACAGGCGTCGGAAAAGCCGACGGCGTTGTGCATTTTCCCCAGGGGAATGAGGCGTTGTACCCGGCAGCCGATCTCTTCCTCAAGCTCCCGCCGCGCACAGTCTTCCGCTTGCTCCCCTTTTTCCAGGCGCCCCGCCGGTATTTCCAGGAGCATGCCGCCGACGGAGGGGCGGAACTGGCGGATGAGAATGATCCCCTCGCCCTCCAGCAGTGGCAGGGCGGCGGCGGCGCCTGGATAGCGGACAATCTCGAAGGAAGCTTGGCGCCCGTCGGGAAGACGGTGTTCTTCGATGGCGACGGAAAAAATCCTCCCCTGATAAATTATCTTTCTCTGGGTCATGGCGCGGTTCCGCAATTCAGGCAGTGATACCGTCAAAGGTGTTGAGGCGACGGATGAAGGCGTGGAGCAAACCGTAATAGCGGCGGTCGAAATCGAAGATCAGCCGCGGCAGGTCGGCCAGGTCGGGCTCGTCGCTTTCTATCGGCAGCGCCTTGTCCATGCGCAGATGGCCGCCGGGAATGATGATGTCGCGAAATTCCTCCTCCAGGGTTTGCACCTGGGCCGCGGTCAACGGCTTGTTGAGACGCACGATCAGGGTTTTGCCGCTGAAACGGATGGAGTGATAAACGCTGTAGAAGTCGTCGATGATCCGCACCGCTTCATCGATGTCGCGGGTGATGGAAAAGAGGCTGAAATCCTGGCCCGAAATCAGCCCTTTGGTGAGCAGGGTGTTTTTCATGAACAGCAGCACGCTCTCCCAGTAGCCGTTGTCGTCGTCCTCGATGAAGATCAGCGGAATCGGCGGATTTTTTCCGGTCTGGACCAGGGTCAGGGTCTCCATCGCCTCGTCCAGGGTGCCGAAGCCGCCGGGGAACAGGGCCACGGCGTGGGCCTCCTTGAGGAAGGCGAGTTTCCGGCTGAAGAAGTATTTGTAGGTGAGGGAATGCTGACTTTCCCTCATGACGGGGTTGGTTTCCTGCTCGAAGGGGAGGCGGATATTGACGGCGAAGGAGTTGTCTGCTCCCGCCCCTTCGTTGCCGGCCTGCATGATGCCGCCGCCGCCGCCGGTGATGACCATGTAGCCATGGTCCACCAGGGACCGGGCGAAATCCCGGCATTTGCGGTAGATCGGCTCCTCCGGGGTGGTGCGCGCCGAACCGAAGATGGTCACTTTCTTCCGCTTCCGGTAAGGGCCGAAGATCTTGTTGGTGTAGCGCAGTTCCTTCATGGTGGTGCGCATCAGCTTGAGGTCGGCGAGATAGTCGTTTTCACATCCCGCCTTGAGTACGGTAACGATCATTTCGCGGATGATATCGGGATGGTTCACCTGGGCCTTGGCGTTCAGTTGCTCGATAAGGAGGTCGAAGTCGTTGCCGGTGTGTTCAAAAGAGATTTCCATGAAGTTTCCTTGAATGAGGTAAGTTGGCCTGCTTTTTGGCAGGATTCCGGAGAAAATAGCATCAATCGGTTAAGGAACGGTTAGCGGAACGCAAAGGGAAGGCCCTTTTTTCGTGTCCCGTCATCGGGGACATGATATGATCAACTCACATTTTACATCGAAGGAGCAGAAAAAAGATGGCTGACACCACCATTCTTCCCAAGGGGGAAGATCTGCGGCGGGCGGTCCTCTGGCTTTCTGAAGAGGGCAAGGACAGGGGCTGGAGTTTTGGTCTCGTCGCGGAGGCCAGCCGCCGTTTCAATCTTTCACCCAAGGATGAGGAGTTCCTCATCCATTTCCTGAATCAGCGAAAAAACGGCGGCAGCGCCTGATCGTTTCGATCTTTTTCGCCCCCATCCTCCCCATCCGCGGATTTTCAGGCCGGTAGCCGGTTACAGTTTCTTCTTTTCGCACCAGACGAAGAAGGCGATGATCACGAAGAAGAAACCGCCGATGACGACCCAATGGTTGACCTGCAACAACTCAGGAAGGGTGACCTTGCCGATCACCCCCCATTTCAGAAGGGTGTTGCTCAGTTCCGGATAGGCTTCGGCATAAAGGGCGGCGCCGGCGAGCATGCCGAAAATTCCCCAAAGGGCGTGGATACGCCCCTCTCCCAGCGCCCCCGCCGCCGTGCCGGGGCAGAAACCGAAGATCGCCCAGCCGACGCCGAACATCAGGCCGCCGATAATCTGCGCCCCCAGCACGGTGCTCTTGACGTCAAGCTGAATCATGCCCAGATCATAGCAGAGATAGATCCCCACCATGCCGACCAGGATGGCGGAGAGCATGAATTTGATGATCGTCATGTCGATGAGGCGCAGAAAACCGATCTGCTTCTCGAAACGTAGCACTCTCCCCTTCTGGAGCAAAAACCCGAAGATGATACCGGTTGCCATGCCGAAGACTAGGTCCATGGATATTCCCTCCCTCCGTAGATGGCGCGGGCGATGACGATCCCCCCCACCATGAAGCCGGCCATGGCGATCAGGCCGCTCAGGGAAAGCTGCATTACCCCGCTCAGACCGTGGCCGCTGGGACAGCCCCCCGCCAGGCGGGCGCCGAAAATGGCGATGATTCCGCCCCCAAAGGCGCCGGCGGCACGGCACCAGACGCCGTAGGGAAAGCGCTCGTTCCACATCGGGGGGATCTTTTCCTTGCGGAAACTGCCGTCGCTGAGGGAAGCCAGCAGAGCGCCGAAGAAGATGCCGACCACGAACATCATCTGCCAGTCGATCTTGACTTTCTCCTTGGCGAAATACTCGTTTTGGGAGACATGCTCCGGCGCCACCTGTTTTTCGATCAGGCCGGCGCCGCGGACAAAAGTGGTGGAGGCGCCCAGATAATTTCCTTTTCCCAGCACCTGGGTCGTCACCACCACCGACGCTACCGCCAGAATCCCCACCAGCACCCCGGCGAGATAGGGGTTCCATCCTCCATTGGATGACATGTCATAACCTCCTTGGTTGAGATAGGAACGGATTCCTGAAAATTCTCCAGTCTATGGTGAATTGTTGGTCCCTTCACGGGTCCGACGTCAGCAGGTCGAGGGTCATGGCGACCAGAAAGTGGATTCCCCTCGCCACGGCGTTGTCGTTGAAATCATAATAGGGGCTGTGCAGGGAGGGTGAGTTTTTTCCCATGCCAAGGCGGAACATGGCCCCCGGTGCCTGCTGCAGAAAGTAGGAAAAATCCTCGCTGCCCATGGACGGAGAGGGGAGGTCGAACCAGCTGCCTGCGCCGAAGGTCTCCATCACCAGGGTGCGGGCCCGCGCCACCAGAGCGGGATCGTTGTGGGTGGGCGGGTAGTCGCGCCGGTAGTCCAGTTCGTAGCCGGCCCCCATTGCCAGGCAGGTTCCCTTGACGAGCCTCTCCAGATGTTCCGCCGCCTGTTGGCCGATCGCCGGTTTCAGGTAACGCACCGTGCCCTCCACCGTCGCCGTCTCCGGAATGGCGTTGACCTGGCTTCCTCCGTGAAAACGCCCCACCGACAGGACCACCGGTTCGACGGCGGCGATGCGGTGGCCGGGAATGCATTGCAGGGCGTCGACGATGCGGGCGCCGATGAGAATGGGGTCGATGGACTTCTCCGGCATCGAGCCGTGGGCGCCCCTGCCCTTGATGGTGATGCGGAACATGTCGGCGGCGGCCATCATCGGCCCCGGACGGGAGGCCACCGCCCCGGCGCCCACTCCCGGCCAGCCGTGCAGGGCCAGAACCGCCTTGGGGGGCGGATCGGCGAGAATTCCCTTGGCGATCAGGTCGCGGGCGCCGGCGACGACCTCCTCGCCGGGTTGGAAAACGAAGCGCACCGTTCCCCGCAGCAAGTCGCGCATCCGGGCGAGGACCAGGGCGGCGCCGATGAGCATGACGGTATGGCCGTCATGGCCGCAGGCATGGCTGACCCCTGGTACCTCGGAGCGGTAGGGAAGTTCGCTTTTTTCGGTGACACTGAGGGCGTCCATATCGGCCCGCAGGGTGACGTTGGGCCCGTCGTCCGCACCGCGCAGCAGGGCGACGACATCGGTGTTCAGAAAAGGGGGCTTGACCTCGAGACCCAGGGGCGCCAGGTGTTGGCGCACCAGAGCGGCGGTGCGGAACTCTTGGTGGGCCAGTTCCGGTTGCCGATGAAGGGCATGGCGGGCCGCAATCACGGTGGGGATTATGTCCCGGATCAATTGGGCAAGCCGCTGATGATTCATGGTTCGAGCAATCCCTCGTTGGTTATCCCAGACCGACGTCCAAAGCCATCATGACCGCGAAACCGGCCATGGTGGCGAGGGTGACGGTGTCGATGTGCTCCTGCCGAGACTGGGATTCCGGGATCAGTTCCTCCACGACGACGAAAATCATGGCGCCGGCGGCGAAGCAGAGAGCGAAGGGGAGGATGCTCTGCATGTGGATGACGGCGATGGCCCCGATCACCCCCGCCACCGGTTCCACCATGCCGGAAAGCTGGCCGAGAAAAAAGCTTTTTCGCGGGCTCAAGCCTTCCCGCCGTAACGGCATGGAAACCGCCGTTCCTTCCGGGAAGTTCTGCAGGCCGATGCCGATGGCCAAGGCCACCGCGCTCCCTATGGTGGCCGAGGGCAACCCGGCCGCGGCGGCACCGAAGGCCACGCCCACCGCCAATCCCTCGGGAATGTTGTGGAGGGTGATGGCCAACACCAGCAGGGTGCTGCGCCGCCACGAGGTTTTGACTCCCTCGCTTTGGCTCATCGCCAGGCCGGGATGCAAATGGGGCAGAAAACGGTCGGTGAGGCGCATGAAAACACCGCCGGCCAGAAAGCCGGCCACCGCCGTCAGCCACGGTGACATTCCCATGTCTTCCGCCATCTGGATACCCGGGGCGAGCAGGGACCAGAAGCTGGCGGCGATCATCACCCCGGCGGCGGAACCGAGCATCGCGTCCAGCAGTTTGCGATTGACGAAACCGGTAAAAAAAACCAGGGAGGCGCCGGCCGCCGTGAGCAGCCAGGTGAAGAGGGTGGCGAGCAGGGCTTGGGTAACTGGACTGAGATTAAGAAAAAATTCCGGCATCACCCACCTGGCGGCAATATCTCCCCATTTGGTTCAGTGAAGGGTTATGGTAAAGCCCGCCGGAAGGTTTTTCAAGAGCCGTTTGGGCGGTGCCTACCCGACGGACAGAGATATCTTGCTATAGTATCAGAAAAAGGGGATTAAAAAACGCGGCAATATCATGAAAAAACAACGGACCAATCGATGGACGCAAGTTATCGCCGCAAAGCTCTGGCCAAGATCCATATCGCCGGCAAGGAACTCGGCCTCAGCGAAGCCGAATACCGGGATCTGATCGGGGCGGTGGCTCCCGACAAGGAGTCGGCGGCCGAACTCGATGAAGAGCAGCTGCACCTTCTCCTCAACCGTTTCTACCTGCTCGGCTGGCGGCCCCGCCGGCCGCGGTCGGTGACGCGTCCGCTGCCGCCGATGGTCTGGAAGGCTCGCCATCTATGGCTGGAACTCCATGCCCTCGGCGCCGTCAACCACCCCGGCTGGTCCTCGCTGGCCCGTTTCTGCAAGCGGGTTACCGGAGTGGAGGATCTGCGGCGGCTCGATGTGCGGCAGGCGACGGTGGTCATCGAAGCTCTCAAGGACTGGCTGGCGCGGACGAAAAGAAAGCCCTGAAGGACTGACGGTTGGACAAAAAGTTCATCGGCGGTGGTGTCTTCCGGCCCAGGTTGTGGGGCGGACAGGCGCTTCATCTTTCGTCTTTGCGGCGAATTTTTTATGTTTGTCCCATTTAACAAGATTCGCCCGCCTGCCATGGCCAACGCTGCGGCGGATTCTCTCTCTTTTCCCGGAGAAGGCCAACAGAGCCGTTCGCGGATCTTGATATCTTAAGGATATTTCAATGGAAGCCGTCAGCGGAAGAAAACTTTCTGGCGGATGAAAAAAAATTGCCGAGGCCTTGAGTTAAGGCGGTGCCGATGCGATACTGGGGCCAGGTACTTCCCTTTGAAATCGGGCGCTATTCCGGAGTGAATTTGATGGATGTTCAGACCTTGGGTTCTTTTTTGCTGGTGCTGGGGTTGATTCTGGTGGTGGTCGCGGGATACTATCTGCGGACCCGAAAGACAAACGGCAAAAACGGCATTCCCGGTGAAAAACAGAGGACGGCTCCCGCAGCCAGCCATCTGTGGATATGGATCGGCCGCGGTGGCGCCTTTCTGAGTATCGTCGGCGCCTTGCTGGTGATGCTGGCGGGGCGGCAGTAAATCGGTGACTGGCGGTCGGTGAGAAGCGATTATTCAAAATCAGGAAATATTTCCAGTCACCAATTTTTAAGTCTGGCAAAGAGGAACAGGTGCCAGGAAAGGCTGCCATGAAACCAAAAAAACCGGTTGCCGGCCCGGAGCGCGGCGACAAATTCATGGCCGAGGCGCGCCGTGAGCAGCAACAAAGGATGCAGGGTTACCGGGAGCGGGCGCTGAAGATTTTTCCCTGGATCTGCGCCCGCTGCGGACGGGAATTCGCGGGCAAAAAACTGGCCCAGCTCACCGTCCATCACAAAGACCATAACCACGACAACAACCCCCCCGACGGCAGCAATTGGGAACTGCTCTGCATCTATTGCCACGACGACGAGCATTCCCGCGCTCTCGACCAGGACTGGTACGAGACCGGCGATTCCTCTTCGGAGACACAGAAACCTGCCACCACTTTCAAGCCTTTCGCCGCTCTGGAAAACCTGCTCAAGAACAAACCGTAGGGGCGAATCCGCTGTTCGCCTTTTTTATTGGAGCACCCAAGATTCATTTCCACGGCAGCCCAATCCGGCTTTTTCCTGATCCACGCCAAGGGACCGGTGACCGTTTTTTTAGAACTGGCAGGAAAGACTCAGCGAGCCGAACTCGTCGGGGCTGTCTTGGGTCTTGTATTCCTTGGTGCGGAAGATATGGGTATAGGCGATCCGGTAGCGATGGAACTGGAGGGCCAGGCCCGCCTGCAGGTCACCGACCAGGTACTTTTTGTCCACGGAATGGCTGTCCCGGAAGCTGTTGCCGTCGAGGAAGATGTTGCGGAGTACGGCACGCCCCTCCACCCCGGCGAAGAGATACCAATTGAAACCGTTGCGGTTGCGGAAGAAGCCGCCGCCCGGCAGACTGGGGCGGATGCGCGGCGGACCGAAATCCTCATGGAGGTCGGGGCCCATGCGGACCGTGAAACCGGCGGCGGCGTAGGTGAACACATTGCCGAGACTGCCGCCGAAGTGGGGAAGGAAATCGTATTCCAGGCCGGAGACCAGACTCTTTTTGTCGAAACGCCGGGCCTGTTCGTAGAAAAGGTTGATACCCAGCTCGTTTTTCAGCTGGTTGTCCCATCCCCGCGGCTTATCCAGATCGAAAAAGGAGTGCCAGTTTGTTTGAACTTCCTCGGCGTAGGAAGAGGGACCGATCACGCCGATATTGAATTCGATCCTGTCGAAGCGGCGGCTCCCCTGGTTGGCCACCAGGCCCAATCCGAAATTGAGCCAGCCAGCGTAAGGGCGTTCCTTTTCGATCAGGTCGGTGCGCGAGATGTCCTCGGGGGTGAAGATGCTCTGGTTGATCGAGAAGCTGGCCCGGGCGCGGGGTTTTTCCTCGTCAATCTCCTCCTCAACGGCGAACCAGGGCAATCGGTTTGCCGCCTTGACGACCCACGGCAGGGGCCGGGTCAGGCAGTTGACGGCGGTGCCATGGGTGAAGTGGCGGTCGGTGCTGCCGCTGAAGAAATCGTTGGCAATCTGAACACTGCAGATGTACCCCGGCTCATCGACATAGGCGTGGCCGGGGACCCCGCACAAAACAAGAAACAGCAGCGCCGAGCCGACGCGGACCGACGATTTCAGGGAAAACTGGAACACGGGACACCTTTTCGGCCTTGTTATTGGGAACCCTCCCATGGAGGAGAAATTATACCCCCCCCACCCTTTCGGGAAAATGGTTTTTCAGGGGTTCTATGATCGGCAACGGGAAAATCCGCATTGGAACCTCGGGATGGCATTTCGGCCATTGGCGGGGTCCCTTTTATCCCCGGAAATTGCCGGCGCGGGAGATGCTTTCCTTTTATGCCGGCCGTTTCCGGGCGACCGAGATCAACAATACCTTTTACCGCCTGCCCACGGTCGACGCCCTGGAAAACTGGCGGGAGACGGTCCCCGATGATTTTATCTTTGCCGTCAAGGCGAGCCGTTTCCTCACCCACATGAAAAAGCTCAAAGATCCGTCAGTGAGCCTGCCCCTGTTCCTGGAGCGGGTCGCGGTCTTGGGGGACAAACTGGGGCCGGTGCTTTTCCAGTTGCCGCCCCGGTGGCGCTGTGACGGCGAGCGGCTGCGGGAGTTTCTGGCCGAGATGCCCGCCGGCCGGCGCTGCGCTTTTGAGTTTCGCGACGAAAGCTGGCTGACGGAGGATGTTTTTGGCATTCTTGGGGCCGCCAATGCGGCCTTCTGTATCTTCGACATGGAAGGTGGCCTTTCCCCCCTTGCCGTGACCGCCGATTTTGTCTATTTGCGCCTCCATGGGCCGGGAGGCGCTTATCAGGGAAGCTATGATGAGGCTGCCCTGGCGGCGTGGGCGCAACGGATCGGCCGCTGGTCGCGGGAGGGCAAGGATGTTTTCTGCTTTTTCGACAACGACGAGAACGGCTGCGCCCCGCTAAACGCCTTGGTGCTGCAAGGGCTGTTGACAGAATGAAGCGGCTGAATCCGTTCATCATTTCCCGGGATCCGGGGGAATTTTTTGGCCGTTGCCAGCCGGGTTAAAAAACTCAAACCCCCGGATTCCCGATAAAAGCCTCCGGGAAAGACAACCAAGAGCCCTCCTGTCATTCGCGAATGGTTTCCGGGGGGATCCGGTCTTTTCGTCCTGTCGTGGTTTGAGGAGCTATCGCTCCGGTTCATGTCCCCTCAATCCGGCAGTAAACGGAGGATCTGCAGCATCTGCCGATGGATGTGATCGTTGCTGGCGAGGATCTGGCCGTCGTCGATGGCGCTCGGCTTCCCCTGGAAATCGCTGCACTTGCCCCCCGCTTCAGCGACGATGAGCATGCCTGCCGCCACATCCCAGGGGTGGAGGTCGTACTCCCAGAAGCCGTCGAAACGTCCCGCCGCCACGTAACAGAGGTCGAGGGCGGCGGAGCCGTCGCGGCGGACGCCGCGGGTCCGGTAGTAGAAGAGCTTGAAAAGATCCATGGCCTGGTGCCAGTGATCGCCGATCCGGTAGGGAAAGCCGGTGGCCAGCAGGGACGAGGAGAGTTCCGGCGTGGCCGAAACCCTTATTTTCCGGCCGTTGAGGAAGGCCCCTTCCCCCTTCAGGGCGGAAAACAGCTCATCGGCAAGGGGGTTGTACACCACCCCAGCCACCGTCTCCTCCTGATGCTGCACGGCGATGGAGACGGCGAAGAAGGGATAGCCGTGGACGAAGTTGGTGGTGCCGTCGATGGGATCGATCACCCACCGGAAATCCCCGGCGCCCGGGCCGGTTCCCGACTCTTCGGCAAGTACGCCGTGACCGGGAAAATCATGGCGGAGGCGATCAAGGATCAGTTTCTCCACCCGGCGGTCCACGTCGGTGACCAGATCGACGCGACCCTTGTAGTCGATGCGGTGCAGATCGCCCAGGGAAGCGACGATGCAGGTCCCCGCCTGGCGGGCGATGGTTTGTGCGGCATGCAGCAGTTCTTTCATGGTTCTTTAACCCTGACGGCCCCATCTTTGGGGAGAGGCGGTGGTGGTGCGCAAGAAAACAAAGGTTTTGTTTTGGGGCCTCGGTCTGGCGGTACTGACGGCGGCGGGCGCGGAAACCGGCGAAGTGGCCGTCAGCCTGACTCCGCAGCGCCTCTATCCGGGAGCAGCGGCTCTGGTTCAGGTCAGCGGGGCCGCTGCCGGGCGCATTTCCTGGGAAGGCAAAAGTTTTTCTTTATGTTCCCTTCCCGACGGCCGCTCCCTGGGTGCTTTTCTCCCTGTCGGCGTGGATGCCGATCCCGGTCGCCGGGAGGCGGCTCTGGTCCTCACGGCCCGGGGGGGTAAAACTTTCAACCGCAAGGTAGCGGCAACCATCCTGCCCAAAGAGTTTCCCGTGCAAAGGCTGACCCTCGCCGAATCCCAGGTGACTCTGAGTGAAAGGGATCTGGCCCGTCACCGCCGGGAGCAGGAGGCCGTGCGCCGGGCCTTGGCCGATCCGGAACCAGGGAGAATGTGGACGGGTTCTTTCCGCCGCCCCGTTCCCGGCACCATCAGTACCCCTTTCGGCTTTCGCCGGGTGTTGAACGATAAGCCCCGCAGTCCCCATTCAGGGGTCGATTTCCGTGGCGCCGCAGGAACCCCGGTGGCCTCGGCCGGGGATGGCCTGGTGGCACTGACCGGAGACCACTTCTTCGCCGGCCGCTCGGTCTATGTCGACCACGGCATGGGCATCGTTACCCTCTATTTTCACCTCGCGGAGATCGCCGTCGTTCCGGGGGAAAAGGTTCGCGTCGGGCAGACCCTCGGCCGGATCGGTTCCACCGGCCGTTCCACGGGGCCCCATCTCCACTGGGGGGTGCGCCTCCACGGCGTCAACGTCGACCCTCTTCTCTTCCTCGCCCTTTTTGAACCGTAGTTTTCAACGGCGGTTTGGCGAGAAATTTTTCAGCGGCCAGGTCGGGCTCGCCGCAATAGCGCAAAATCTGCTCGCGGGCGGCGTCCCGCAGGCGGATGGCGACGCTCCAGGAGTCACCCTTTTCCCCGGTCAGGGAGGCCGGGTCGATCGCCTGGCCGATGGTGACCGTCAGCGCGCCCTGATGGGGAAGCCAGGAATTGGCCCGCAGCACGGAGCGGGTGCCGCGAATGGCCAGGGGAACGACCAGCGCCCCCGCTTCGGCGGCGGCGGCGAAGGCCCCCATGTGAAAGGGGAGGAGACCGGGGGCGCGGGTGAAGGTCCCTTCGGGAAAAAAGCACAAGGACTGCCCGGCGCGGGAGCGGTCGGCCAGCCGTTGAAAGTCCTCGGCCCCCCTCTGGGCATCAAAACGTTCCACATATTCCGTGTCGATCCTGTCCAGGAAAAGTTTGGCCAGGGGATTGGAGCGGAGTTCTTTTTTGGCCACGAAGCTGAAACGCCGCGGCAGCGTTGCGAAGAGCACAGGGCTGTCCAGGTAGCTGGCATGGTTGGCCACGAAAAGGCAGGGTTTTTCCGCCGGCGGGAGGTTTTCCAGGCCGTTGACGGCGAGGGGGATGCCGGTGGCCCGGGCCAGCAGGCGGACGTTTTTGGCTATCCTTTGCCAGCGCCGTGACGGATTGTTCAAGAGGACGACCATCAGCCAGGTGGTAACCGCAAAAAGCCAGAAAAGGGATCGGGCGTAGACACCGAAAAGGAGTTCCTTGAGGCGGTTGCGGGTGCGGCGCAATTCGGCGGGCACGCCCGCCAGGGCCAGGCGGATTATCTGCAGCCAGACCGCCTTTTGCGGTTTGCCCAATTCCCCTTTGCGATAGAGCTCGCGGCTGGCGCTTCGTTTCAGCTTGCCGCTGGAGGTTTTGGGAATGGCGTTGGGGGGAGCCAGCACCACATCGTCCGGCGGTTCCCCCGCCAGTTCGCTGACCGCGGCGTTGATCTGGGAGCGGAGCTGCTCCAGGCGGTCTCCATCGTGACAACGGGTTTCCGCCGCCACGATCAATTTTTCCGTTCCCGTTTCCGGATCGGGGTTGCCGAAAACGACGACGCATCCCGAGCGGATCCCTTCGATTTGCCCTACCGCCTCTTCCAGCTCCGGCGGGTAGATGTTGCGCCCGGCGCGGATGATGAGGTCCTTGGCCCGGCCGGTCAGGTAAACCTCCCCGTCGACCATGTAGGCGAGATCGCCGGAATCGAGCCAATCACCGTCGAAGAGGCGGGCGGTCTGCCCGGGGTTGTGGTAATAGCCGCTGGTGGCGGAAGGCCCGCGGAATTCCAGGCGTCCCACCCGGCGGTCGGGAAGCTCTCTTCCCCCGGCGGAGACGATGCGGATCTGATGACCGTCAAGGGGGCGGCCACAGGCGACGAAGCGCAAGGCAGCGGGCTCCGTTTCTGGAACAGGTTTGGCCTCCCCATCCAACATGAAAGCGTCCCGGTCGATGACGTCGAAGAGGGGACCGCGTCCCGGCGGCGGGAAAGCCAGCCCCACGGAATTCTCCGCCAGGCCGTAGACCGGCATCATCGCTTCCATGCGGAAGCCGTAGGGTCGGAAACGGCTGCCGAAGCGGCCGAGGGTGTCAGGGCTGACCGGTTCGGCGCCGTTGAATGCGGCCCGCCAGGAGCTGAGATCCAGCCCCTGCAGCTCCTTGTCGGCGATGCGGCGCAGGCACAGTTCGTAGCCGAAATTGGGCGCGGCGGAAAGGGTGCCGCGGAAGCGGTGAATGGCTTGCAGCCAGCGCAGCGGACGGGAAACGAAGGACAGGGGAGACATCACCACCAGCGGCGCGGCGAAGTAGAGGCTTCCCAGCCAGGCGCCGATCAGACCCATGTCGTGGTAGAGAGGAAGCCAGCTGACGAAAACATCCTCGGAATCGACGCGGATTCGGGCGCCCATGGCGCGGATGTTGGCCAGCAGGTTGGCGTGGGCCAGAACCACCCCCTTGGGGGTGCCGGTGCTGCCGGAGGTATACTGGAGAAAGGCGATCTGCTCCGGAGTCACGGCGGGTAGTGGCGAAGCTTCCACCGCCGCGGACAGATCCTCGACGGTGGCGATGTGGTGCAGGGCGTCTACCTGGGTTTTCAGCAGTTGGGCGGTTTTTTTCGTTTCCGGAGGAATGATCAGCGTCGGCCCCCGGCAGTTGCCGAGGATGGCGCGCAGCCGTTGCAGATGCTCTTCGATGCGCGTGGCCCGAGCCGGTGGATAGACGGGGACGGGGATGCCTCCCGCCAGCAGTGTGCCGAAAAAGCTGCGGAAATAATCCCGTCCGGTGGCCAGCATGATAACCACCGGTTCTGCCGGCCGCAGGCCCAGGTTGAGCAGCCCCGTGGCCAGGATCTGCGCTTCCCGCCAGAGATCGCCGTAGGTGATGACCTCGCCGTCATCCTCGTCGTGATAGAGGCGGATGTGGGGACGATCGGGATGGACCGCGGCATGCCATTGCAGAACCTCGTTCAGGGTGCCGGCCGCAAGGGGCAGGGATGTCACCGCCGTCGGCCCGATACCGGGGCCTTCGCGGAGCGCCCGTCCCGGTGCCGTCCTGCCGGCCATTGCTACGGCGCGCAGCAGATCACGGGGGGTGTCCGCTTCGGCGAACATCGGTTCCGGCAGAACAACGCCGAAATATTTTTCGACGCGGGCCATGAGTTCCATCCGGGAAAGGCTGTCGAAACCCAGATCCCGGTCGAAGGTGCTGTCGAGATGAATTTCCGGGAAGGCCGATGTTTGCGGGTGGATTTCCTGGTGGAAATTGCGGACGATGAGAAGCAGTTGTTGCGCCGCTTCCCGCTCCTGGCTCGCAGGCTTTGTCGTCGTCATTGGCCGTCGTTTCTCCTCGGAAAAATCGCCAAATCCGGGCAAGGATAGCAAAATCCTCGCGCGGAACCAAGGGGTTCGATTCTCTGCCCGTCAAAAGCGGATAAATTCCATTTTGTCCGGGGATTTTCCAGAGCACAGGCAAGGATGATTTGGCGGGCCTTTTTCAGAAAAGGCTGATATCCTTCTCCTGCCAAGATGACAATGGACTCCCAAGGGCCCTTTTTCCTTTTTGGGGGATCTGTTGTTTTTCCGGCTGGATATCCGTTCCAAGGCTTTTTCATTGCAGAAACCCCCTGTTTGTGCTAAAAAATCCGGATTTTCGGGGCGTAGCGCAGCCTGGTAGCGCACCTGCCTTGGGAGCAGGGGGTCGGAGGTTCAAATCCTCTCGCCCCGACCAGCGCCAGTAGCTCAGCTGGATAGAGCAACGGACTTCTAATCCGTAGGTCGCAGGTTCGAGTCCTGCCTGGCGTGCCAAAAAAACAAGCCCGGCCGTATTTTTCAGGCCGGGCTTTTTCATCCTTACCCCAAGGGTTTCAGCGGGCGGCAAAGACATTTTTCAGGTTCAAACTTCCCGCCACGACAATCCTTCCCTCCATTGGTGTGATGCGCGTCAACCGCAGCAGGCCCATGGCCTGGTCCAGGCGTTTATCCAATCCATCCAGGCCAAAACCGATAACTCCGTTTTCATCGGCAAGGCAGTGAAGCTGGAACTTAAGAAGATTCCTGCCCGTTACCGCGCCGAAAATGCAGTTCCCCAGTGAAGCCAGGAGGCCGCGGACATCTCTCCTGTCGATGACCAGGTCATTTTCCACCACCCTGAAACGCACCTGGTGGTTGTTTTTTAACCATATCGGCTCCAGGGGAAGGGCTTTCAGAAAAAAATCGGCGGTTACGTCGCTTTTTATCACTTTACCGGTAATGTTCACCCCATCGGGCGCACTTTTTGTCTCTACGTGCTCGATTTTGGCACCAACGGTTTTGCTCAGTCGGTCGAGATTCCTGGCCAGAAGCAGATTGACAAGCCGGTCGGTAACCGGGAAACTCCTTTCCTTCGCAATCCGTCCCCCGATCCGTTCCATCGCGTTCTGCAGCCCGTGGATTTTGTTTTGCCATTTTCCCAACATTTGCTTTCCTCTGCGGCAATGGCCTGATCATCCCCCACCATGGGCCGGGAGGTCAATCAGAATGTAAAAACGTCAAAGGGGCGGTTTTGATGACCGGCCCACGGATGCTTCTGAAAGGTAAGTCCGGATTCTGTCTGTTCGGGGTGGTTATCTTCGCCGGCAGACTGTTTACAAGCTGGGAAGTATGATTCTTGCTTGTCTTGAGAGTGGAGCGTTTATCGGTCAGGAATTCAGGTGTCCGGAGGGAGGTTCGCATGCGTGTCGTGTCGATTTGGATGATGGTTTTGGTCCTTTGCAGCGGCGGGCCCGTTGTCTTTGGGGCCCAGGAAACAGCAGCGGATCCGGTGGAGGTCGCCATCGGGCCGGAAGGTTTGCTCGCCCTGGAGCAGCAGGGCAAGATCACCGTTCGCGCCCTGCGGGCCTGGGGACGACTTCCTGACAAATATATCAAGTTGGCCCAACAGTTGCGTCAAGAGGCCAAACTCGACCTGCTGGGGGCCGACCTGAATAAGATAAAAAGCTGGCTCGACAAGGAAGACCCCGCTTTGGCGAACGCCAAGGAGGGCTTGCGGGAGTTGGTGGCTTACATGGAAGAAGGGGCGCATCTCCAGTGGTCGGCGCCCGCCGCCGACAAACCGATTCCGACGGGAGCCCTGGTGCGTCAGGGCGGAAAGCGGTGGACCCAGGAGGCGGTTCCGGCCGCCGCCGCGGTGGCGCAGGAAATCCCTGCCCCGGCTCCCTCCGAGCCGCAGCAGGAACCCCCCGCTGCAACTGCGGTTGCTGCCGCCGCGGCGGCGGTTGAGACGGCGGCCGCCGCCGATGGCGGTGAAGGGATCGAGTTTCCCATCAACGATCAGATTGCCGGCACGTTCCGTGCCAAACTGGTTGTCGACGGTGTCCGGAAAGTCAAAAAAGAGGATGAGCGTTACTTTCAGGAGAGGCTTCCCCAGGTATTGCCGGAGAATCCTCAGGTTCAGAAAAAGGAGACGGAACGTTTCGACAGGCGAGGGGAAACTCTTCCTGTGAATGAAAAATTTGCGGCCGGCAGCGGTGGTTATGATCTGTATCTGGCTATGGCGCAGATCGACCAGCCGATTACGATCCGCGTCGAGGCCCCTGAAGAGCCGCCGATTCTTTTGAGCGACGCGCAAAAGAAGGGGAGCGCCTCCTACAAGGTTGTCGGCAAATCATTCCTCATTCTGAAAACGGATGAGGCCCGGGGCAATGCCGATACCGGCTACGCGGAAAATCCGGACGGTACCATCACCTGGACACCGCGTCGGGACGGAAAAACCGGTCTGCCGGTGGGGCCGAGGGTTATCGGCATTTATATGGCCTACCGGGTCCAGAAGTCGGTGGGGCAGAATGCCCTTGGGGTGTTGCGCCTCACCTATCACCGCATCGGTTGGGTCGTGGTGGGCATGCCGGGCGATCTGTTCGGCGACGGCAAAGCCCTCTACGCCGTGGGCGGGGAAACGCCGGTGGCAGGGGCAGGAGCCGCCCCCAACTGGGCATGGCCGGTGGCGCCGGCGGAAAAGTTCGATTTTGAACTGCCGCCGAGCACGATGAAAAAGAAGGAAATGCGCTTATCCGAGGATATGCGCCATGCCGCCTGGGTTGAAGGGGAGGAAGGCCGCCAGCGGGTGGTGCTCAACGGTATGCCGGGGAAATGGTACGACGAGGTGCCGCTCTACAGAATGAATTTTTCCGCCAACGGGAAAAGTTTTTGTTTTGAAGGGAGGATGGGAGACAAGGAGATTCCCGTCTGCAACGGCGTCGAGGGGCCGCCCCTTGATGATATCGACCTGATTCTGCAAAGTGAAAACGGCGCCCATAATCTGGTCTCGGGCAAATCCAACGGCAAGGACCGGGTTTTCGTCGATGGAGCGCAGATCCGGGAAACCGAGGCGGATCTGAAATGGCGGGCGGCTCTGGCCGATGACGGCACGGCGGCCTGGGTGGAGGCCGACCGCCAGGCGCGGACGGAAAGGATTCTTACTTCGGCGGGTTATGAAAGCCCGGCCTATAAGTCCATTATCGAATGGCCGCGCTTTATCGGCGAAAGGGCCGAACTTTACTATATCGCCGAGAAGGAGGATGGCCAGCGTTATCTGGTGCGCAACGGGGAAGAACTGAAACCGTCCATGGGTACCGGCTATAAATTTACTGTCACCCCCGACGGCGCGTACTACGCCTATGTCGCTCCCTGCGGAGATAATATCCGCTGCATGGTTTTGAACGGCAAGATTGGGCCGAATTTTTCCAGCATTTGGTATCCCGCCCTGTTTAACGCCGACGGAACCCGCTATGCCTATGTGGGCTACCGGGACAAGAAGGCGTTTCTGGCTTTGAATGAAGAGGAATTCAGGCACGATTTCGGGGATGTCGAAAGTATTCTGGAATTGACCTTCAGCCCGGACGGGCACCGCTGGGCGGCCGGTTTTAAGCTGCCCAGCGGGGAATATGTGCTTCTGGCGGACGGCAAGGAAATGGCCCGTCGTCGGGGAACCCTGCGCAAGATCGGTTTCAGCCCCGACGGCAAAAGGGTCGCCTGGGTCGAAAGGGGAGAAGACAAGAAGACCTGGAAGCTGTTGCTGGATGGACAGGAGGGACCGGCCGTGGGTGAGATCTACACCGACGATCCGCCGCAATTCAGTCCCGACGGCAAGACCCTGGTCTATTTCCACCTGGATAAGGAGAGAAAATTCCACGTCAGCGTCTGGGGCGGGGAGGAACGAGTCCATGATGTTATCATTCCGCGGGCGAGTTTCAAGGCCGACGCCATCGATTATCTGGCCATCGACGGCAGCCGTTTCCGGCGGGAAAGCATTCCCGTCAGATAATCGGCATATGAACTTTAAAGCCGCTGGTTTTGACAGATCGAAGAAGGACGAATCTGAAGAATTTTTTGCCCTTAATTGAATAGGAGGTCGCATGTTCAGTCACTATGGAATGGTTTGGAGATGGGTTTGCGCCGGTGCGGTTGCCGCCCTCATTCTGGCCGCTTCTCCCGCAGTTCTTATCGCTGCGCCTGCGGACCTGGAAGGGACCCAGGGGCATGCTCCCGCCGTTCAATCGTCGGCCCTGGAAGGGACGGCGGGACACGCTTCCGCCACGGCTGAGTCCGCTGCCGTGGCCCTTCCCGCCAACGACGGCGTTGCCTGTGGAGGCACGGGCCCCTGTCTAGAAACGGCGACCCAATTGCCGCTGCGCGTTCTGCCCCGTCCTTTTTCCAACCTGTATAGGGAGGCGGCGGTCAACGAGGCCGATGTCGTCTTGGCCAACGTCCCTTCTTTCCGTCCCCTTTATGTGTTCAACCGCCAAAACCTTGACCTGAGCCAGCCTGCGGAGCCGAAGGGTTGGTACCAGGTCGGCCGCTCCCGCAGCGCCCCCGAGGGTTGGATGCAGGCCAAGGATCTTCTCGAATGGCGGCAGGCGTTGTTGGTTTCCTATACCCATCCGGGAAATCCCCTCGAAGGACGGAACCCGGTGCTGATGTTCCGCGATCGTTCTTCCCTGGAAAACATCGTCAATGATCTGGATATGGCCGGCACGGCCAAAGCCCTCTATGAGGGCATCGGCCAGGGAAGCTTCCCGGAAAAACTGGTCAGCATGGAGCCGAAGCGCTTCGTCGACATCACCCGGCAATTCTATGTCCTGCCCATCCTGCAATGGTCCCAGACGCGGATCGACGGCGACGACGTCCGCCTGCTCCAGCTGGCGGCCGCCGTGCCCCGCAGCCGCGGCGCCGACACCCTGGAAAACAGCGA
Organism: Deltaproteobacteria bacterium; assembly: GCA_012729375.1. Taxonomy (GTDB): domain Bacteria; phylum Desulfobacterota; class Desulfuromonadia; order Desulfuromonadales; family JAAYDE01; genus JAAYDE01. The sequence goes on from JAAYDE010000022.1 coordinate 30,789, forward strand.
TTACCGGGAACAGGCCCAGGTCGGCCGCACCGCCGGCGGGGCCACTCTGCAGAGCGTGAAAACCGATATCGTTTTCGTCGTCGACACCACCCGCAGCATGCAGCCCTTTATCGACATGACCCGTGACGCGGTGGCCGCGATGACCAAAAAGTTCAGCGCCGAGACCGCCGACCGTTTCCGCTTCGGCCTGGTGGTTTATCGGGATTCCCTCGATGCGGCGCCCAACCTTGGATATCTGACCCGCAATCTGACTCCGGAATTGGTCGACGGCGAGCAACTGGTGCAACTTCTCGAAAAGGAAGGGGGGGCGACCACCGTGGGCAGCGTCGATTACGCGGAGGAGGTCTTCGCCGGTGTCGATGTCGCCCTGCGCTCCAAATGGCGGGACGGCGCCCTGCGTTTTGTCATCCTGCTGGGGGATGCCAGTTCCCACCCGAAAGGCCATCCCCAGAACAAAACGGGCAAGGACGAAACCGATCTGCGCCGCGAATATGACGATGCCCAGGTCCATCTTTTCGCCATCCACCTGCAGGATCCCCGCGCCGCGGAGGATCACCCCGTCGCCCTGGCCCAGTTCCGCCATCTCTCCCGAGTGCGCGGCGACGAAACCAGTTCGGCCATAAGGGAAGTCAAGGCCTTCGACGAAAAGGAATACCGTGCTTTTGCCGATCACCTCACGGGGCGGATCAACACCTTGCTCAACCAGACCATGGGCAGCGCGGTGGCGGAAGAGGCCCCTCCCCTCAAGGAAATCGACAAGCTCTGGGAAGCTGCTTTGATCGAATACATCGGCAAGGAGGCCAATCCGCCCAAGGACATCGTCGCCTGGACCCTGGATCGGGACATGCTCAATCCGACGCAGCGCTCCCTCGAAGTGCGGGTTTTGGTGACCCGCGAACAATTGTCTTCCCTGGCCCAGGCCCTGGATCAGGTGGTCAAGGCCCTGATGCGGGCGGAAGTCACCCAGTCCCAGTTCTTCGAAGCGTTGCAGGGGGTTGCCGGGCAGGCCATGAAGCGGCCCGAGGATCTCGGCAAAGGGGCGCGGCTGGCCGAAACCGGCTTGCTTCCGGCCTTCATTCAGAGTCTTCCATACAAGAGCGACATCCTCTCTTTGACCGACGAAATGTTCGCCAGCATGACGGCGGACCAGCGCTCCCAGTTGGAGTGGAGCATCCTGGCCAAATTGGACCAGTATCGGGCCATCAACGAACAGGTGGATGCCTGGTTCCGCCTGAACGACACCGATCCCGATCAGGATCTGGTCTATCCGCTCCACCTGGATTATCTCCCGTGATGGGATCCTGACATGACGGCAACAGTAACCCCCATGGTTTCTGTGGAGGGGCTGGTCAAGGTCCGCAGCCAGAGCGAGAGCGTTTTTGAACTCCATGTGCCCCGTTTTACTGTTCTTCCAGGGCAGATGGTGGCGGTTGTCGGCGAAAGCGGTTGCGGCAAGAGCACCCTCCTCGACATCCTCGCCCTGGTCATGGTGCCGACCCGAGTGGCCCTCTTCCGGATCGATCCGGGTGGCGGACCGGCTTGGGATGTCGCCGCCCTCTGGGAACGGGAGGACGAAGGGGCTCTGGCCCGCCTGCGCCGTGATTCCTTCGGTTATGTTCTGCAGACCGGCGGCTTGCTGCCCTTTTTAAGTGTGCGTGGCAACATTTGCCTGCCCGGCCGCCTCAAGGGGGCGGAGATTTCCGCCGGACGTCTGGAGGCCCTGTCCCGGCGCCTGGGGATCGAGGGATGCCTGGAGCGGATGCCCCTCTCCCTGTCCATCGGTCAGCGCCAGCGGGTGGCCATTTTGCGCGCTCTGGCCCACCGGCCCCGCCTCCTTCTGGCTGACGAGCCGACGGCGGCGGTGGATAAAACCAGGGCCAGAACCATCATGGAAGATATGCGGCATCTGGCCGTCGACGAAGGGGTGGCGGTGGTCGTGGTAACCCATGACCTTGACCTGGTCATGGACCGGGCCGATCTGGCCTACACCTTTGAAACCGAGCAGATCGGCGGGCAGACCACCCGCTCGGTATGTCGTCCCCTGGCGGAGGCGTCCCCATGAATGCCCGCTCCCGTCCCTTGCGGCAAATTCCCGCCCTGGCGGCCTCCCACCTGTGTCATGAATGGATTTTGACCCTCTGCCTGGTCGTCGCCCTGGCGGCCGTCATCTCCCCCCTCCTCGTCCTTCTCGGCCTCAAATACGGCACCATTCAGACCCTGCGGGAGCGGTTGGTGGAAGATCCCGTTTTCCGGGAGATCCGGCCAACGCAGACCCGGGAATTCGTTCCCCGGTGGTTTGACGAGGTTTCGGCCTGGGCGGGAGTCGGTTTTTTGACTCCGACCATCCTTCCTCTGTCCTCGGTGGTCCAGGTTGTTGCCCGGGAAGAGGGGAAAAACGAACTCTTCGATCTGGTGCCGACGGCGCCGGGGGATCCTTTGCTGCTGGAGAACGGCGCCCCGGTGCCGGCGGAGGGGGAAGTGGTGATCACTAGCGAAGCCGCCAGACGGTGCCGATTGGAGGCCGGCGGCGCGATAACCGTGCGGATCAGCCGTTCCAGGGGCGGGCGCAGCGAGCAGGTGGAGGTGGCGCTCAAGGTTATCGCCGTCCTTGATCCCCGGGCCGGAGCTTTGCCGCGGGTCTATGCCCCGCTTTCCTTTGTTCTCGATGTGGAAGCCTATAAAGAGGGGTATGGCGCCCCCGCCCGTGGCTGGGCCGGACAGACCCCCGATCCCTATGCCAGTTTTGACGGGGCGGTGCTGCTTCTTGCCAAGCCGCTTTTCCCCATCGCCCGCACCGGCCTCATCATCAACACCGGTTTCGGACGCATTGCCGAAGTGAGCGGGGAAAAGATCCAGGAGCTTTTCGGCTTTCTTCCTCCCCCCGGGTTTGCCGCCTATGACCTGACGGCTCCGGGCGGCTCCGTCACGGCCTCGAATCTGCAGGCTGTCGATCAGAAATTGCGCGGACAAGAAAAGGTTCTTCTACCCTACGCCCAGGGCATCGAGCTGATGATCGAAGGGGAAGCGCTACCGCCCATCGGCCTTTCCCTGGATGGCGAACAAGGGACGCTGCTGCGGGTGGAGCCGCCGCCGTGGGGCGGAAACCGCGGGAACCTGTCGAAAAACGGAGTCTTGCTGCAGATGTTGTGGCCGTCCGCCAAGCCGCCGGCCAAGGAGGATGCCGTTGCCGTCTCCTTTGCGGGCATGGACGGAGCCTTGGCCTTTAACCTGCATCTCACAGGATCGACCTCTTTGCCGCGGCCGGTGGTTCCCGTGGAGTTGCTGGGTGTTTTGCGGACAGCCACTCAGAGGAAGGTCTTCTTCGACAAGGAAATGGAACGTTTTCAGATGGCCCGCGGCGGCTTTCGCGGTTTTCGTCTTTATGCCCGGAGCATCGACGATGTGCCTCCCCTATACGGGAAGCTCAAAGCCCAAGGCGTGGAGGTGACGGCGGAGGTGGCAGCCATCGAGCGCATCCGGACTCTGGATCGGGGATTGAGCCGTCTCTTCTGGCTGATCTCCCTGCTGAGTCTTTTCGGCGGCACCTCGGTTCTGGTATCCAGCCTCTATGCGGCGGTGGAGCGGCGGCGCCGGGATCTGGGCGTTTTGCGCCTGCTCGGTTTCGCCCGCTGGCATGTCTTCTTCTTTCCCGTCGCCCAGGGATTGATCATTGCCGCTTTGGGGCTGGTAGCCGGTTTCGGCGGCTACGGCGTTCTCGCCCTTGCCATCAACCGGGCCTTTTCTTCCCAGCTTGCGCCGGGGGAGGCATTCTGTTTTTTGCCGGCATCCTCCATCCCTTTGTTTTCCCTGGCGACGATCCTGCTGGCGGCCCTGGCTTCCCTGGTCGCCGCCTGGCGGGCCACCTGCATCGATCCGGCGGAGGTCATTCGTGAACAGTAACGGTTTTTTGCCAGGGCGTTTTTTGTCAGTGGTTTTGTTCCTGCTGTTTTTATTCAGTAATTTTACGGCCTGGGCGGAAGCGCCGGCGGCGACCGTTTACAATCCCAAGCCCGCCGAGGGAGATCTCGTCCTGCCGATGCCCGAAGGCGCGGAGATGGTTTTTCGCCGGATCAAAGTCCCCGGCAGCGGTTTTTGGGGTGATCAGAGCCGCATCATCCAGATCGGTGATGCCGGCGGCGGGGTTTTCGAGGGGCTGCAGCGCACCCAGATCAGCGGCTCGTTCCCTTCCGGGAACGAAAACGGCTGGGAACTGATCCTCGCCAAATACGAGTTGACCAAGGGACAATATGCCGCGGTCATGGGCATGGATGGTTTGCTTGCCGCCAGCGGCGATCCCGAGGACAAGAAGATCCCGACTCTCGAAGGGCGTGCCCGGCGGGATGCGCTGATGGGCCCTTTGACCTTTGTCAGCCACCAGGACATCGGCGAATTCATCCGCCGCTACAACCAGTGGCTCTTCGACCCGGCCCATCCGCAAAGGCTTGCCGCCATACCCCGGATCGACGGCGCCCCGGGATTCCTGCGCCTGCCCACCGAGGATGAGTGGGAATACTGCGCCCGCGGCGGCATCAACGCCATTCAGGCCGGCACCTTTAACGACAAGCTGCCCTTTGCCGCCGCCGAAACCAACGAATATGCCTGGCATTTGGGCAACGCCAAGCACAGATTGCGTCCCGTCGGTTTACGCAAAGCCGATGTCCAGGGGCTCCATGACCTCTTCGGCAACGCCCAGGAGATGACTTCCGGACTCTTCCGCCCGGAGATCTGGCAGGGCAAACCCGGGGGTGTGGCGGTGCGCGGCGGGAGCGTCTCCACCCCGCCCGGGGAGCTGCGCAGTTCCTTGCGCGCCGAACTTGACGCCTACGCCTGGAACGCCGACGCGAAAAGAGTCGAGGAGCGCAGGTCCTTCAACACCGGCGCCCGGCTGGCCATCGGCGCCAATGTGGTGGTCAATACCACCCAGCGCGCCCAGCTCGAGAAGGAATATGAGGCCTACAAGGCCGAGTTGCGGCGCACCATGCCGGTGGGGCGCACTCTCGATAATCTGGTGGCCCAGGCTTCCGTCCAGCTGGGTTCCGTCGACCCCTTTCTGGATCGGTTGATGAGGGAAAACGAATCCCTGCGGGAACCCCTCAAAACCGTTCAGGCGATGCTGGACAAGGCCCGGGAGCGCCTCGAGCTGGCGCAGCGCGAGAGCGCCCGCAGCCTGGCCCAGGACGCGGCGCGCAACGGCGTCAACCTCTCCGTTTTTCTGTCCCGCCTGCAGCGGCTTGCCACGACGCTGAAAATGGCCCAGGAACTGGCCGCCACCTCGACCCGCTACCAGGAGCAGGTGGCCGCCGTGGAGAAATCGATGGGCGAACTGGAGGGCAACCTGCAGGAGCAGCTGCAGGGATACAAGGACAAGATCGGCACTTTGGGGGAGTACGAGAAAGCCTACATGGATTATGCCTTCCAACAGCTGGAGGCCAAGGAGATGACCAAGCGGGAGCGTTTGGTTCTCAGCCTGGTCAAACTTCACGCCGCCGCTTTTGCGGATCAGCGGCGCGCCGACGGCGACGCCTGGCTGCAGGAGTACCGGAAACGTTTTGAAGCTTTTTCTGATTCATAACCTGTCGGAAATATAAAGAAAAGGAGGAATGTATGAAATTTTTTAAAGCGGTTGTGGCGGCGCTGGTCATCTGTGCCTGGCTGGCGGGCTGCGCCAACATGTCCGACCAGTCCCGAACCAAAGCGGAAGGGGCGGCCGTCGGCGCCGTGGTCGGCGGCCTGGTGGGCCTGGCCATCGGCAAGGAGAAGGGCGCGGCTATCGGTGCCCTGGCCGGCGCCGGTCTCGGTTTCCTGGTCGGCAACGAGATCGCCAAGCGGAAAAAGAATTATGCCAGTACCGAGGAGTTTCTCGATGCCGAGATCGCCAATGTTCAGGAGTACAACGCTACGGCTGTGGCTTACAACAATAAGCTGTCCAAAGAGATTGGCGCTTTGGAGAAAGAATCGGCCGCCCTGCGGACCAAGTATGACAAGGGAACGGTGGACAAGAAAACCCTTATCGCCAAACGGGATGCTCTGCAGAAACGGATCGACGAGAATACAAAACTGGAGGAGACCCTGGCCAAGGAACTTGAGGTCCAGACCGGCATTCTCAAGCAGGAACGCAAGGAACGGCCCGAAAACGATCAGCGTATCGGCCAACTGGAAAAAGAGGTCAACGCTCTGCAAAAGAACCTGGAGACACTCCGTGAGGGGAGCACCCAGCTTGCCCAGATCGATCAGAGGCTGTCGGTATGAAAACACAAGTGTTCATCGGTTTTATCTGTCTGGGGTTTTGCTTCGGCGGCTGCGCGGGCAAGGATTATGATCCCCGCGAAGGCGGTTTTTTCGGCGGCGTGGCGGGTCTGAGCAGCGGCGGCTACAAGGATCGGGTGCAGGAGCGGGAGGCTCGCCTGGAGCAGTTGCGCGCCACTCAGCGGCAGCTTGCTGCCGAGCAGATCGGGCTCGAGGGACAAAAATCGGTGGCTTTGGCCCAGGTCGGAAAGGACAAGGGCAAGGTGAGTTCCATGCAGGCGGAGATTGCCGCACTGGAAAAAAAATCCACAGCCTTGGCGAAAAAGGAAGGAGCCGACAAGGGACGCATCGCCGAACTGCAAAAGCGTACCGCCGAGCTCAAGAAGCAGATGGCCAGGCAGTCTACGTCGCTGGATGCTCTGGAGGGGAGCGGCCTGGGTGACCAGGAAGTGGACCTGCGCCGCAAGCAGCTGGAGCAGCAGAGAAACGCTCTGCGCCGCGAGTATGAATTGTTGATGAAAATGCAGATGGAGCTGGCCCGGTGAGGATAGGCCCGTTCTGTTTTCTGGCGGTGCTGCTGCTCCTGACCCAGGGGGCAACTGCGGCGCCTGTCGAGGAAATTGTCCAGATTTTGCGCAGCAGGGCTCTCGATCCGCCTCCGGAGTCTGTGCTGCAAACCCTGACCGAAAGTAATTTGGCGGAGGGGTTGAGGCAGATCGACCCCTACGCCCGTTACTTCAGGCCCGAGGAATACCGGTCGCCTCTTTCCGGATACGAATCCTGGGTCGGCATCGGCGCGGAGCTGGTCCCTCAGGGGCAAAACGTGCTGCTGTCTCTTTATTATGGCGGAGCCGCCGAAGGGGCGGGGATCGCCGATCGTTCCCGACTGGTGGCAATCGATGGCGAAAAGATAGCCGGCTGGGACCTGCATCGGGTGGCGGCCCGCCTCAGGGGAGAGGCGGGAAGCGTTATCCGCCTGACCCTGGCCGCTCCCGGTGGAAGACAAGAAACCTTCAGCGTCACCCGCGAACCCTTCCGCCCCCTGGATGTGGAAATGGTTCCCCCCGGAGACCTCAAGGTGCTGCGTATCCGGGATTTCATCGGCGGGCTGACCCGGTCAGCCTTACTGGCCACCGTCGACTTTGTGGCGGCGACTGCGAAAGAGGGGAAGGATTTTTTCAGCGAACACCTGATCATCGACCTGCGCGAGTCCTCCGGCGGCGATCTCTACGAAGCCCTCGACACCGCCGGACTCTTCCTGCCGGCGGGTACGGCGCTTGCGACCCTGCGCCGAAGCGGGGGTGAAAAGCGCTCCTTTTTTGCCCCTGGCCAGGAGAAATTGGAGATGCCCCTGGTCTTTCTTGTCGGCCCGGACACCGCCAGCGCCGCCGAAATCCTGGCCGGGGTGCTGCGTTACCATGGCCGCGCCCGGCTTGTCGGACAGAGAACCTACGGCAAATGCACCTCCCAGACGGACCAGGTTCTTTCCGATGGCTCGATTCTTCGCTACACCAACAGCGAGATTCTCTTCCCCGACGGGACCTCCTGTAGCGGCGTGGGGCTTGTCCCGGAAGTCGTTGTGAGCGATCAGGACCTGAATCTTTTATCCCGGTTGGCCGAGCGTGCTCTTGGCCTGCCGCCGCAATAAAAGTGCAGAAAGTCTTTTTGTCCGCTGGAAAGGTGTAAATTTTTTTGAGCGGAGACCTTCTGCATGAGATGGCCGGTTTTTCTGTCATTGGATGCCGTAGCAACATCAATTCTGCCAAGAATGCAAGGGAAAGTGATTATGCTGCGTTTCGGTCTTGTCTGTTCCATCTTGTTCGTTCTGTTTCTTCCCTTCCAAGCCTTGGCCTGGACGCCGGGTCTCAAGGAGGCGGCCGATGCCTTTGCTTTGGGCACGGCCACCCCGACCCAGGAGATGATGGTTTTCGTTCACAACAAGGAGATCAACCTGTTGGCCCAGGAGGGCAAGATCTCCATGTCCACCTATCGCAACTGTCAGGAGGAGTTTTTCAAATTAAACGAGGGGTTCGCCAGCAAGGCGGTGAAGGAGGCAGGATTCGACCCAAGCATCGGCAACCGCAAATACAACCCCGGCACGGACACGGACGTCAATGTCCTGGGGAATGCCGGCAAGAAGGTCACCCTCGACGACATCAAGAAAATCGACGGCAACTATCAGAAAATCGTCAAAGAGCATTTTCGCGGCAAGGGGGTGGAACCGCCGACGGGCAACATCAACACCGAAACGGATTTCATGCCCAATCCGGCCCATACCGACTCGGACGAGTTCAAAAAGATCGTCAACTATGTCAATCAAAACGGCGGCACGGCCTATACCGATTCCCGTGCCGCCTCGGCCCAGTCCAAACTCGGCACCTCCCGGCCCCTGTCCTTTGACGAGGCTTCCTCCTTCAGCTCGACGATGAAGGACATGGCCGACATGAAGATTCACAAGGCCAACGCCCTGCGCGCTGAGGCCAAATCCATCCGCCATTCCAATCCCGGCCACGCCGAATATCTCGAAGCCCAGGCCAGGCAATTCGACTATCAGGCCGCCAAATACCACAACCGCATCGACGCCGCCAACAACCATCTGCGCAGGCAGCACGGCCTTCCCGAAAAGCCCAGGAACATAACGGGATTCGACCAGTCCGCCGACATTATCGAAGTCAGCGGGCGCAATCCGTTCACCGGCAAGGACGCCGCCACCATCCACAATCTCCATCAAAGCGCCCTGCAAAGTTCCACGGACGACATGATCGACACCCTGGTGGACATCGCCAGGCAGAACCCGTCCAAAGCCGCCCAGATCCAAAAGGCCTTGGGCAAGGAAATCAGCAGGCTGCCTGCCAACCGGGCCGGGCAGGCCATCGAGCGCATCGAGAACGCGACCAAAGGGGTCAGGGGCTTGGACAAAACCCTGGTCCACGGCGCTGTCGCCGAGGCCCGATTACTCAAAAAGGCCGGGACGGCATCCAGCAAATGGGCCGCTTTCAAGGAGCGGATGAAGAATGTCACCGGCATCAACCGCATGACCAAGTTTTCGGTGGTCATGACTGCCGGCGGGGCCGTGCTCATGGCCCATCAGGGCGTCACCATCACCCTCAACAACGTCAAGGCCACGGACACCCTCTGGGACTACTTCCGCAACTGTTATTACCACGCGGCCTGGGAAGGCACCGGCATCGGGCCGGCTTTTGAGCAGGCCCAACGGGAGGAGATCGAACGCTACATGAAGGAGTTCGAGGCCGGCCAGGCGCCGTCCATGGCCAAGCATGTGACCTTCACCCTGCTCAAGACCGGGGTCTACATGGGCCGGGACGCGATTATCGGCGTTCTTTACCTGCCCGACACCGTTTGGGAATACTTCACCCAGGAAAAGGAGATGGAGGGCTACGCGGCCATGCAGAACGAATTGGCCCGGGTCATGCGTCAGATGATCAAGGACCGGCAGGAATTCGACCAGGTTCTGGCCAACATGAAAAAAATGGGCTTGCACGAATCGGATGCCAAGCCTTTCTTGGATTGCCTGTGCCGGGGCTGCGGCGGCTCCCTGGGCGGTTTTTTCAATCCCGCCTGCACTTCGGATATCGGCCACGGCCCCTGTCAGTGCAACGGTCCGTTAACCATCTGGAAAACCCCTTTGCCTGCCGGCGACAAACAGGCCCAGCACGACTGCTTCAACCAGGTCACCCGCATGCGTTACAGCGAGGCGCAGGCCGTTTTCGACCAATGGCGGCAGAAGATGGTTGAGGAGAACGCCAGGAGCGTTCAGCCCGAGTTGGCCGCCATCAAGCAGGACATCGCCAACGGCAAGGCCATGGAGGATGAGAATATGGCGCGGGCGATCGCCGATCGTTTCGCGTCCATCCAGGAACTTCTCCTGCCCCAGGATGCGGACGTGGTGCGGAGTATGGTTGGACCGTACCTGGAAAATCACGCCGTAAAAAATCTGCAGACGGGCGCTATCGACCGGGCCGTGGATAACCTCGACCGGGTCCTGAACAAGATCGGCGCCCACAGCCCGCAGAAGACCTCTGACCTGGGTCAACGCAAAGCCCAGTACGAGAAATGGGCGCAAAAATGGCAGGAAACCAAAGATAAGCAATTCCGTGAGATCGATGAGTTGATTCGTCAGAAACAGGGCCAGAGGGCCAAGGGTGAAATAGAGGTCCTGGAGTACAGAATGCTCAAAGGCCCGGGCAGACCATTGCCGCCGGCGGTCAAGGACCCGGCATTTCTGGCCCTGAAGGAAAGGGCGGCGGAACTGACCAGGCGCTATGAACAGGCCATGCAGGACATGTGGGCCGAGGTGAGGCCTCTGGGGCCGGATCGCGAACACCGCTTGGCCATCCCCATCCTGGAGAAGACTCTTGAAGAATGGCAACATTCTCAGCACGTCCTGGAGGGGTTGAACAGCCAGTTGGGCTATCACCGGAGCGAGCTCAAAAAAGCAGAGGACAAGAAAAAACTTGGTCGACAGTTCGAGAAGAACGGAGATCTGGCCGAAGCGGTGCGGGAATACGAGGCAAGCTTGCGTATCCAGAAGGATGCCGCACTGGCAGGGACCCTGGACAAGTTGCGGGGCCAACTCCAGAAGCAGTCCGACGCCCGAGAACTGTGGCGTCAGGCCCAAGGGCTGCAGCAAAATCAGAACTATGAAGAGGCGCTGGAAAAATACCGGGCGGGGCTGGCCCTGGGGACCGATCCCTCCATCCAGGAACGTGTAGTCAATTTGGAAAAATTCCTGGCCGACCGCAAGAATAAGGAAACGGAGCAAACAGCCCAAACAATCCAGAGCATTCAGGGCAACCAACCGTCTTCGCCTGCAAATGCCGGGACTGGCGCAGCGACTCTGCCTTCCGCCAGTTCGGGGGCCGCCGTGCCTGGAAACGAGGGCGACATGTCCGGCTGGACCGTCAATTATGGCATTGCCGAAGAGGCCGCCGGATGGATTTCTACTGACCCGCCATCGGAGGGCAAGACGAGCTATTACATCGCCCCCGCGTCGTTGCTGGGGGATTGGACCGGGTACCGTGGCCTGAGCTTTGAAAAGAAAAGCAGCGGCGGAACGTACCAGGATCCCTATTCCTACGGGGGTGACGGGGATGTCGTTATCGAGAGCTCCCGCGGTACGGCGAGATTCATCATTGAGCCCGATCACACCGGCAACTGGCGTCAGTATTCCATAGCCCTCGGGGGCGAAGGCTGGAGCTTGAGCGGCGGCGCCCAATCCGTGGGCGAGCTGCTCGGCAATGTGACGGGGGTCCGCATTCGCGCTGAATATGGTGCCGGCAAGGATTCTTCCGCATTGCGAGCGGTTCGGCTGATTGGCCGAAGCGAGGCCGGGAGCGGCCCCGCGGTGCCGGGGAAGCCGCAGGTCAGTTTCGAGATCGGCAATATTTACGGTGTCGCCAACGGACCCACAAAGCCCACGGTCTTCACCTTGAACACGCCGTGTATTTTGGTTCTGATCCAGACCTATCACTGGCATTCGGCCCGGGGCGCGGACCCCGGGACGATTGCCTTGCAGGACGAAAGCGGCAAAACATACGGACCCTGGAAAACCGAAGGCAGCCCCGGTCAGGGCGGCGTGCCCAACGCCTACTGGAAAGCCCGCCCCATGACCTTGCTGCCGGCGGGAATCTACAGGGTTATCGACTCCGATCCGTCTTCCTGGGCGCACAATCCGCAATCCGACGGCCGGGGTTTCACGCGGGTGGAAACCCTTCCCGCCCAGTGAGTGGGTGCGATTCAATTTACCGAAAAGATCGCCAAGTTGTGGACCGTGTCCCGCTGGAGGGGGCGCCATGACCCGCTGCTTGATGTGGATTTGGCTGCCGCTTGTGCTGTGCGGCTGCATCATGGACGCCCTTTACGGCGGCTTGCCCGATGCCGTTCGCATGGAGCCGGCCATATATGCCCTGGACGGCATCAACGGGCCCCATGACGAGTTCAACGCGGTGGCTGGTCCGCCGCCGCTGGAAATGGATGCTTTTATCGCCTTCGCCAGCAACGACGTCAGCCGAGGCGGGCTTTTTTCCATCGACGCGGGCCGCCTGACCCTGCTTCAGAACCCCTATCCAAGCCGTCGCCAGAGGCGGCCGCCCGCGCCGGGCTTCGCCGCCCGCCGCCTGGGCCCCTTCGCTCCCATTCCCGTTCTGCCCGGCCATGTGCGCGGGCCGACGCCCTTCGCCTCGACGTTGGTTCCGGACCGCGATTACGGCAAACCTTTCCAGCACTATATGACCAGGAAACTGATCCAAAAAGAAGAGCCTTTGCCCGGCGCAGGCAGCGGAGCGCTTGCCTCGGGCGGAGTGTGGATGTTCGATGCCGATCACCAAGGTCGCCGCAATCTCTATTTTGTGGATGATTCCGGCCGGGTGCGCCCCTTTTTCGGCAATGATCCGCAGGCCGACGACGCCTACGCCACCTACGATTTCAGCCGCCACGAACTCCTTTTTTGTTCCAACCGGTCCGGAACCTATCGTCTGTACCGGTACCGCAACGCGAGCCGCAACCTGAACTTTGGCGAGTGGCTTGGCGATGCCGGCCTGGCCGGGAAGATCGTTCCGGCAATCGAGTTCGACGCGCCGGGGCAGACCATGGCTCCCTTTATTTCCGGCGATCTGCTCTTTTTTGCGTCGGACCGTCCGGGCGGCCGGGGCGGATTCGATCTCTACCTGTCCCGTTACGCCGATGGCCGTTGGGGGGCACCGGTCAACCTGCAGAAGTTCATGCCTTCCGGAGTGGAGCTGAACACGGCCGAAAACGAGTTCCGCCCCTCGGTGCTGACCCTGGGGTTTGCCGATTTTGCGGATTGGCGGGTGCTTCTTTTTTCCTCGGACCGTCCGGGTGGCCGGGGCGGGTACGACCTTTATCTGACGGCGCTGCCGCCGCTGTGATCGGTACAAGGGATGTTGCGATGAAAAGATTTGCCGTATTGCTGGTGGTCATGGCTTTGGCCTTTTCGTCCCCGGCACAGGGACAGGATGGCAGGATACCGGGCGGCAAGGTGCCAGTGGATGTCCCGCGAATCATGCAGATCAAGGCCCTGCCTGACGGCAGCCTGCTGGCCCTGAGTCCGGAAAAGGGAGGGCTTTACCAAAGCCTGCCCGGCGGCCGCGGCTGGCACAAGGCGCCCAATGTCCCGGAGGTGTTCATCCATCACCTGAACCTGGATCCCGCCGGACGGATTTATCTGGCCACCAGCGAGGGTCTGCTCCGCTCCGTGGAGGATCGATGGGAATCGCTTCTGGAAGGAACCTTCGCCGCCGTCTATTTCGACGCTGCGGGCCGACAAGTGCTGGTCAAGGCCTGGGGCAAAGGGGTTTATTGCCTGCGCCCGGAGGCTTTGACAGCGGAAAGGGTCCGCCGCCTCGGAGAATTGGATGCGCGGAAGCAGGCGCTGGAAGGGGAAGCCGGCGCTCTCATGGCGCAAATGAGGGACCAAAGAGGGGTCACCGGAGAGGACGGAACCCGTGGTGTCGGCCGGCTGTACCGGCGGTGGCAGGAGATTCAGGGGGCTGTCCAGGGGCTGGAAAAGGAACTTAAGGGGTTAAGCCTGGCAGGGAAAGGCGCCCTGGCCGACAGGCTGGTCACCTGCGCCGCCATGGATCGACAGGGGAGGTGGCTGGCAGGAACCTTCGGTTTCGGTGTTTACGGAGCCAAGCCGGGAGAGGAATGGCGTTCCTCCTCCGCGGGGCTGGGCAGTTCATGGATCGTCACCATGGCCGCGGCGCCCTGGGGGACGGTGTACGCCGGCACCTACGGGGCCGGTCTGTGGGCTTGGGATGAGGTGCTTTCCGCCTGGAGTGCTGTTGACGGTGGCCCGGCCGATGCTGTGGTGGAGGAAATCGCTTTTGGCCGGGGGGGGGAGTGCGTGGTGGCGACCCAGGCCCAGGGCGTTTTTGCCTCCACCGACCGGGGGAAGACCTGGAACCGGTCGGTGGTGATGCCGAAAACCGCCGTGCAGAGCGTGGCCGTGGACGGCAACGGAAAAATCTGCGCCGGCTTGTGGGAAGGGGGCCTCCACGTTTTGCAGGAGGACGGGGTGACCTGGCGGCATCGCCCCTTTGCCGACGTCACGCGGGTCACGGATCTGGCTTTTGGTGCCGGCGGGGCCGGTTACGCCGCTCTGGCCGGACTGGGCCTGTTGCGCAGCGACGACAACGGCCGGCGCTGGAATTTTGTGGCGACGCCGGTCCGTCCGGGCAAAGACCTGCGCGTGATAGTGGACTCGAAGGGAAATGTCCTTGTGGGGTCGCGGGCCGACGGCTTGTGGCGCTCTGAGGACCGGGGACGAACCTGGGTCCAGGACATGCGTGGCTTGCCCGAAGGCGGCATCAATCATCTGAGTGTGACCCCCGAGGGGATCCTTCTGGCCGTGCCGGCCGACGCCTCGGGCCTTTTTGCCCGATCCGAATCAGGGGATTGGCGTCTGCTGCCGATAGTCGGCGAAGACAACTGGGCTTACAGTGTGTGGGAGGTGCGCTTTTTGCCCGATGGGCGCTGTGTCGCGTTCGGCTATCAGGATCTCCTGGTTTCCACGGACTGGGGGCAGACCTGGCGGAGGGAACGGTTTGGGCAGGGGTTCCGGTCCCTGGCCTTTGACAGCCGTGGCGCGATATTCACTCAGCGGATGCTCAGCACTTTTGTCCTTCGCCCCCATGAGGAAGAATGGGCCTCCGTTCAGGATATGCCCGGTACCGCCGCTTTCAGCCACTTCGTTGCGGCCGGGGAACGCCGGTGGCTGGGAGCGAAAAGTGTCGGCGGGATCGCTCTGCTATCCATGAAAGATGGCATCTTGGTGCCTTTGCGCCACGGCCTGGAGGAGGACAAGGTTGTCTCCATGGCTGTTTCTGTGGACGGTTCCCTGTTTGCCGGGCTGGAAGAAGGGCTCAGGGTTTCCCGGGATGAGGGGCGTACCTGGCAGACGGTGACGATTACAGAGGAATTACCCCGTAATGCCGTCCCCACCGGCTGGAAGGATGGGTGGGGCTTTCGGCAGGAAATGGTAACGGAGGATTAGATGGGTTTGATCTGGCGGCAGGTCCTGGCTTCCCTGGTGATAGCGGCGGCGGTTATGGCCTGGTGGTTTCCGGCACCGCTGTTGATCCGGGCCGAACTGGTCAACTGGGGCAAACTGTATGAAGCCCGCTATGCCCCTTCGGGAACTGGTTTCGGAGCCATGGGCATGGCCCGGGCATTTATCCGTTCCGTGACGGAGCCCCAGCCCCTGTCCCGCTTTGTCGCCGAGAGGACGGCGGACAAGACCCTGGTCGCCACAGAACCGGCCTGGGGGCCGTTCTTTGCGGATCTGGAAAAAGAGCTGTCACGGAAGGGACAGGCGCTACGCTATGTCGAGCCAAGGATGGCGCCCTTTTCAGGCTTGTCCGCGAGTCACCGTTATCTCACCTGGCGGGACGAAGGGGGTCTGCGCTACCTGGAGTACCGGTTCATTCCCGCGGCGGAGTTCGCGTCCCACGGTATCCCCCCGGAAATCGAGTTTCCTCTGCGGTCTTACCGGTGGCTGCTGTTGGCGGGAGGGTGCGGCGCCCTTTTTCTGGGTTTTTGGCCGGGCAAAAAGTCCACTCTGGTGGAGGCAAGCTCCGCCGGCAAGGGATTGCGCTGGTCGGCGGTGGGCGGCGTTTTTTTCGCCGCGATGATCGCCTGGCCTTTTGTCTACCGAAGTGTCGGCTCCGATATGAGTTACGCATCGATAATGGTTGGCGGTCTTTTAACCCTGGGGGCGCTGGTCGGAATGATCCTTTTCGGCAGCCAGGTCAGGCTGCTCCGGCGCTTGATTGAGGTGGGCGGCCACCTGGCCCACTTCACCTACTCCCCGGAGGAGTGGTGCGCATTCGCCCGCTGGAATTACGGTGAAGAGGCGGCCCAGAAACGTTCCATGTGGCTGGTGATCTTTGTCATCTCGGTGGTTGTCGGCGTCGGCGTGATGCTGCTCATGCGGGACGAGGCTTCGGTCTGGGTCTTTGCCTTTCTCATGGGGCTCATGGCCCTGCTCTGGCTCCTCGCCGTGGTTTTGCCGAAACTGGCTTTGCGTCGCCATCTGGGCGCCACCGGGCAGGTCTATGTCGGCGAGAAATGTATCTATCTCAACGGAAGTGTCCATACCTGGAACTTTCCCGGCGCCCGTTTCGAGAATGCCGCCTTGCAGGCCAAACCCATGCCCCATCTCCTGGTAATTTATTCCCATCTCATGGTGGCGGGGCGCACCCTCTATTTTTGGCGTCAATACAACGCGGTGCGTATCCCCGTCCCGGTCGGCGAGGAGGAGAGGGGGCGCCGTGTGGCCGCAGCGCTCTGCCAAGCCAAGGCCTGAACCGGCAGTCCCCGGCAGGTATTTCGCAGCACAACAGTGGACTCGCCGCCGAGAAACCGTTACCATATCGCATCCCTTCTTCCCGGAGCTTTTCAAAAAAAGGAGAACCTTATGATTGTCCCCGTCATTCTCTCCGGCGGCTCGGGAACTCGTCTTTGGCCCTTGTCCCGTCAGGAGTATCCGAAACAGCTTCTTCCCCTTATCGGAGACCTGTCCCTTTTGCAGAATACGGCGCTGCGGCTGCAGGGCCTGGCCGATGAAAGGGCGCCGCTGGTGATCTGCAACGAGAGCCATCGCTTCATCGTCGCCGAGCAGCTGCGTCAGATAGACCGCCGTCCCGCGGCCGTCATCCTTGAACCGATGGGGCGCAATACGGCACCGGCGGTGGCGGTGGCGGCCATTCATCTGGCGAGTGGCGGAGAGGATCCGATCCTGGGGATCATGCCTTCGGATCATGTGATTGCCGATCCGGCTGCCTTTGTCAGGGCGGTGAAAATTGCCCTTCCTTTGGCCCTGGAGGGTTCTCTTGTCACTTTCGGTATCATTCCCGATCGCCCCGAAACCGGTTTCGGTTACATCCGCAAGGGTGCTTTGCTGAAAACGGCCGGCAAAGAGAATGGGGAGCCCGCCGCCTTCGCCGTGGAACGGTTTGTCGAAAAGCCTGACCAGGCCGCTGCGGAAAGCTATCTGACCGGGGGGGAACATACCTGGAACAGCGGCATATTCCTCTTTCGGGCCTCCATTATCCTCGATGAAATGGAGCGGTTCTGTCCCGACATCCTCGAGTCGTGCCGTGCCGCCCTGGCCGAATCGCAGACGGACCTCGATTTCATCCGATTGGGGGAAAAGGCCTTTTCCTCCTGCCGGGCGGAATCGATCGATTACGCCGTCATGGAAAAAACCTCCAGGGCGGTGGTGGTGCCCCTTGACGCCGGCTGGAACGATGTCGGCTCCTGGCAGGCACTGTGGGAGATGGAACAGCCGGATGCCGACGGCAACGTCCTTAAGGGGGATGTCGTCGTCCGCGACTGCCGCGACAACCTCTTCCATGCCCACAGCCGCCTGGTGGCGGCGGTGGGGGTGGGGAACCTGGTGGTGGTGGAGACCCCGGACGCGGTGCTGGTGGCCGACCGCAGCCAGGCGCAGCGGGTCAAGGAGATCGCGGAGCAGCTCAAGGAGAAAAAAAGGGCCGAATTTTTCGGCCATGTCAAGGTACATCGTCCGTGGGGGAGCTACCAGACGGTCGACCATGAAGAACGTTTCCAGGTCAAGAGGATAACGGTCAACCCCGGGGCGTCCCTCTCCCTGCAGCTGCATCATCACCGCGCCGAACACTGGGTAGTGGTAAAGGGAACGGCGCGGGTGATCTGCGATGACAAGGAGATCATGCTGTCGGAAAACCAGAGCACCTTTATCCCCCTGGGAACCCGGCACCGTCTGGAAAACCCCGGCAAAATCCCTCTGGAACTGATCGAGGTCCAGTCGGGAAGTTATCTCGGCGAAGACGACATCGTGCGCTTTGAGGACAAATACGGCCGCTGAGCGGCGGCCATGGACGGTGAAAAATTGAATCTTTCCTGCTTTAAAGCCTACGATATCCGTGGCCGGGTACCGGAGGAACTGGACGAGGAGCTTGCCTGGCGGATCGGGCGGGTGTATGCGGAGTGGCTGAAGCCGCGGCGGGTGGTGGTGGGGCGGGATGTGCGTTTGTCCGGCCCGGCCCTGGCCCAAGCCCTGTCGCGAGGCCTGCGGGAGGCGGGGGCGGAGGTTTTCGACATCGGCCTGTGCGGTACCGAGGAGGTCTATTTCGCCACCTTCCACTTCGCCATGGACGGCGGCATCATGGTCACCGCCAGCCACAATCCGGCCGCTTACAACGGCATGAAGCTGGTGCGCGAAGAGTCGCGGCCGATCAGCGGTGACAGCGGTCTCGATACGATTCGCCGCATGGTCCGGGAAGGGAGCTTTGTGCCGCAAAGCCTTGCGGGCGGAATCCAAGAGTTGGATCATCGCGCCGCCTATGTCGAACGCCTGCTCGGTTATGTCGATTACGCCCGCCTCAAGCCGCTGAAAATCGTCGCCAACAGCGGCAACGGTTGCGCCGGGCCGGTCCTCGACCGGTTGGCGGAAAAGCTCCCTTTCGATTTCATCCGTCTTCAGCACGAGCCTGACGGCAATTTCCCCAACGGTGTCCCCAATCCCCTGCTGCCGGAAAACCGCGCACAGACCGCCGAGGCGGTCCGCCGTCATGGCGCCGATTTCGGCATCGCCTGGGACGGGGATTTCGACCGCTGTTTTCTCTTCGATGAGCGGGGGGACTTTATCGAGGGGTATTATCTGGTCGGACTGCTGGCGGGGATGTTTTTGAGAAAAAACCCCGGCGCCCGGATCATTCACGATCCCCGCTTGGTCTGGAACACCATCGACATCGTCCGCGGGCTCGGAGGGACTCCCATTCAAAGTAAAACCGGCCACGCCTTTATCAAAGAGCGCATGCGCCGGGAAGACGCCGTTTACGGCGGCGAGATGAGCGCCCATCATTATTTCCGCGATTTCGCCTACTGCGACAGCGGCATGATCCCCTGGCTGGCGACGGCGGAGTGGATGTCGGTGACGGGCCAGCCTCTTTCCCAACTGGTCGAAGAGCGCAAGAGGCTGTACCCTGTCTCCGGGGAGCTCAACCGCAAGGTCGCCGATCCCGCTGCCGTCCTGCAGCGGGTGGAGGCGTCCTTTCCCGGCGGCGCCATCGACCGCACAGATGGCCTCAGTGTCGAGTTCGCCGACTGGCGCTTCAACCTGCGCAGCTCCAACACCGAGCCGATCCTGCGCCTCAATGTGGAAGCACGGGGGAACGAGGCCTTGATGTGGGAGCGCACGGAGCAGATCCTGCGCCTGGTGGAGAAGCAGCCGCTTCCCTGACCCGTCATTGGCCCCCCAGCAATCGGATGAAGTCCTCCTCGCTCAGGACGGGAACTCCCAGTTCCACCGCTTTGCGGTATTTGCTCCCGGCCTCTTCACCGGCCACCACGAAATCGGTCTTCCTGCTGACTGAACCGGCCGCCCGCCCCCCCCGCTCGGTGACCATCGCCTCCGCCTCCTGGCGCGTGAAGCGGCTCAGCGCCCCGGTGAAAACGAAGGTTTTTCCGGCCAGTGCGGTGCCCCCTTTTTTCTCACCGGTTTCCGGGACCACCCCGGCATCTTCCAGCTGTTTGAGGATAGCGAGGTTGTGAGGGGACTGGAAGAAGCGGACCACGCTGTCGGCGACCTGGTCGCCGATCTCGTGGATGGCTGTCAACTCCTCTCGGGAGGCTTTGGTGAGGGCCGCCGCCGAGCCGAAGCGGTCACTCAGTACCCGGGCCAGGTGGACCCCGACATGGCGGATGCCGAGGGCATGGAGAAAGCGGGCCAGCGGCCGTTTCTTGCTGGCGGCGATGGCGGCGAGGAGGTTTTCCGCCAGTTTGTCCCCCATCCGTTCGAAGCGGAAGAGATCCTCTTTGGTCAGGGTGTAGAGATCAGCCACGCTTTTGACTAGGCCGAGACGGAGCAGCTGGTCGATGTAGCGTTCTCCGAGGCCGTCAATGTCCATGGCGTTGCGGGATGCGAAGTGCTTCAGCGTCTCCCGCAGCCGCGCCGGGCAGTCGAGGCCCTGACAGCGGGGGATGACCTCGCCTTCCAGGCGTGCCACCGGACTGCCGCAGACCGGGCAGACGGCGGGAACGGGGATGGCGGCTTCCCGGCCGGTGCGTTTTTCCGGTAGGGAACGAACCACGTAGGGAATGACGTCGCCGGCCCGTTCGATGATGACGTGATCCCCCTGGCGGATGTCGAGACGGGCGATCTCGTCCCAGTTGTGGAGACTGGCGCTGGCGACGGTCACGCCGCTCACCCTGACGGGGGTCAGTTTGGCCACCGGGGTGATGGCGCCGGTACGGCCGACCTGCAGACGGACCTCCTCGACCCGGGTTTCCGCCTGGCGCGGCGGAAATTTCCAGGCCCTGGCCCAGCGTGGCGCCCGGCTGGTGACGCCGAGTCGGGCCTGCAGGTCGAGGCGCTCGACCTTGACGACGATGCCGTCGATCTCGAAGGGGAGTTCCTCACGAAGGGCGAGAATTTCGTTATAAAAGGCGGCGACCTCGTCGACGCCGCGGGCGATCCGGCTTTGCTCCAGGTTGACCCGCAGCCCCCAGCGGCGGAGCTTCTCCAGCATCTGCGACTGGGAGGAGAAGCCCTTCTCCGTACACGCGCCGATTCCGTAGCAGAATATCTTCAGCGGGCGGCGGGCGGTGACCGCCGAATCGAGCTGGCGGAGGCTGCCGGCGGCGGCGTTGCGGGGGTTGGCGAAGACCGCTTCGCCGTTGTTCTCGCGCTCCTCGTTGAGCCTGCGGAAATCGGCCAGTTCCATGTAGACCTCGCCGCGCACGGCAACCAGCTCCGGAGCCTCGTCCGCCAGGGCAAGGGGGATCTGGCGGATGGTGCGCAGGTTCTCGGTGATCTTTTCGCCGTTGACGCCGTCCCCGCGGGTGGCGCCGACGGTCAGCCGTCCTTTTTGGTAAACCAGCTCCACCGCCAGGCCGTCCAGTTTCAATTCGCAGAAGTAGTCGATCGCTCCCGAGGGTTTGAGGGATCGTTTGACGCTGGCGTCGAACTCCTTGATTTCGCCAAGGGTGAGGGCATTTTGCAGGGACAGCATCGGTTGGGAATGGGGCACCGTTGCAAACCCTTCCAACGGCGGCGCGCCGACCCGCTGGGAAGGAGAGTCGGCGGTAATCAGTTCGGGTTGCTCCTTTTCGATCGCCACCAGTTCCCGGAACAGCCGGTCGTATTGGGCGTCACTGATTTCCGGGCGGTCAAGAACGTAGTAGAGATGGTTGTGGTGATGAAGAAGCCGGCAGAGTTCTTCATAGCGTTTTGCCACGGTGCCTGACATCCTCTCCTCCGTTGTGGAAAAGTCCATTAAAAATAATATGTTGTGTTTTTCGCTAGGTATATCAGGAAAGGCCGATCGTGACAATATCCCATCCGGGCCGCGGCGAAGATTGTAATAATTTTCCCCATCGGCTATATTTCAAAAAATATCTGCTAGTTATCCAATTTCTCAGGTTTTTCCATGGAGTATGACAAACTTGCCGAGCTGGGCGGGCTGGCGGTTCTGCTGGCCCTCTCCGGATTTTTTTCGGGCTCCGAAACCGCTCTTCTTTGCCTGGACCGGCTTCGCCTCACCTATCTGGTAAGCAAGAAGCGGCCGGGGGCCAAGTATCTGGAATCGATTCTCAATCCGCCTGACCGGTTGATTACCGCCATCCTTGTCGGCAACAACCTTGTCAACATCGCCGCCTCGGTTTTCGCCACCACCTTTTTCGTCCGCCTTTACGGCGACCGGGGAGATGTATTGACCATCCTCGTTTTGACCCCGGTGCTCCTCATCTTCTCCGAGATCCTGCCCAAGGTGTTCGCCGCCAACAATGCCGAGAAGGTCACCTTCTTGGTGCTGCGTCCCATCCGTCTGGTGTTGTTTCTGCTGGCGCCCCTGGTTTTTCTGATCGGTGGACTTACCAGGTTGCTGAGCCGTTTTCTGGGGAAAAGGGAGGCTCTGCCGCTGATTTCCGAAGAGGAGATCCGCACCCTGATCTCCGTCGGCGAAAAGAGCGGAGTTGTGGCCAAGGAAAAACGGCGCATGCTGCATGCCATCTTTGAGCTCTCCAAAACCAGGGTGCGGGATGTGATGATCCCCCGAACCGAGGTGGTCGGGATCGACGTCAACACCCCTTTCGACGAGGTGTTGCGGATCATCCGCGAGGAGGAGCACTCCCGCTATCCGATTTTTGAGGAAAGCCTCGACAACATCATCGGCGTCATCCATTCCAAAGACATTCTCTCCTTCATCGGCAACCCGGAACATTTTTGCCTTCGGCGAATCGCCCGCGAGCCCTATTTTGTCCCCGAGTCGAAGCGGATCGAGAAACTCCTCCAGTCCTTTCGCGAGCGGCACATCCACCTGGCGGTGGTTGTGGACGAATACGGCGGGGTGGAGGGGGTCGTCACCCTGGAGGACATTTTCGAGGAGATCGTCGGCGACATCCAGGACGAATACGATCTGGAAGAGGATCTGCTCTTTCGGGAGCTGGCGCCGGGCCGCTTCCTCATCGACGGCAGCGCCTCGATCCGCACCGTCAACCGCAAGTTCAACCTTCGTCTCTCCGAAAAACATGTCAACACCCTGGCCGGATTCATCCTCTTCACCATGGGCACGATTCCCAAGGAGGGAGATCTCTGTACTTATGAAAAAACCACTTTCAAAGTGGTCAAGGTGGCGGATCGGCGTATCGAGACCATAGAAATGGTTCTCTCGGGAAAAGAGTAGTTAAAAAGCGCACAAACCGCTCCTTTTAGGGCGGATATGCGGGCTCTGTTGCCGGCGCCATCGGCTGATCGGCCAGGTCTCCCGTGGTGTTAATCCTTTGCCTTGGGTGGCGGGTTTGGCTTATGATGACTCTTTCCGCCATAGGTGGATTTGCCATCTCATGAGCTTTTTTAACGGAGTAGTCAATGCTTGACCTGCTCATCAAGAAAATTTTCGGCAGCAAGAATGATCGGGAACTGAAAAAGCTGGCGCCTCTGGTCGCTAAAATCAATGCCCTGGAATCCGCCCTGCTTTCCTTAAGCGATCAGCAACTGGCGGCCAAGACGGTGGAATTTCGTCAGCGCCTGGCCAACGGCGAAAATCTCCAGAGCCTCCTTCCCGAGACCTTTGCCGTGGTCCGGGAGGCCGGCCGCCGGGTCCTCGGCATGCGTCATTTCGACGTTCAGCTTATCGGCGGCATGGTCCTCAATGCCGGCAAAATCGCCGAGATGAAAACCGGTGAAGGAAAAACCCTGGTGGCCACCCTGCCCTCCTATCTCAACGCTCTGGAGGGAAAAGGGGTGCATGTGGTCACCGTCAACGACTACCTGGCGCGGCGCGACTCGGAATGGATGGGCAAGATCCACCGTTTTCTCGGCCTTACCGTGGGCTGCATCGTTCACGGTCTCACCGACAGCCAACGCAAAGAGGCCTATAACGCCGACATCACCTACGGTACCAACAACGAGTTCGGCTTCGATTACCTGCGCGACAACATGAAGTTCACCCTCGCCGACTATGTCCAGCGGGAGCTCAACTACGCCATCGTCGACGAGGTCGACTCGATCCTCATCGACGAGGCGCGCACTCCGCTCATCATCTCCGGTCCCAGCGAGGATTCGAGTGAGCTCTATTACACCGTGGACCGCATCATTCCGATGCTGCAAAAAGGGGCGGTCATCGAACATCGTGACGGCAAGATCGGCCAGACGATGCGGGAGTACACCGGGGACTATACCATCGACGAGAAGGCGAAGAGCGCCGCCCTCACCGAGGAGGGGGTGGCCAAGGTAGAGAAGCTGTTGGGCGTGCAGAACCTCTACGATCCCGTCAACATCGTGCTTCTCCACCACGTCAGCCAAGCGCTGAAGGCCCATGCCCTGTTCCGCCGCGATGTCGATTATGTGGTCAAGGACGACGAGGTGATGATCGTCGACGAGTTCACCGGCCGCCTGATGCCGGGAAGGCGCTGGAGCGACGGCCTGCACCAGGCGGTGGAGGCCAAGGAAGGGGTCAAGATCGAGAGCGAGAACCAGACGCTGGCCACCATCACCTTCCAGAACTATTTCCGCATGTACAACAAGCTGTCGGGAATGACCGGCACCGCCGACACCGAGGCCGCGGAGTTCAGCGAGATCTACAAGCTGGATGTGGTGGTCATACCCACCAACATGCCGATGATCCGTGTGGACCATTCCGATATTATTTTCAAGACCGAGAAGGAGAAGTTCGCCGCGGTCATCGAGGATGTCATCGAGCGCCACCACAAAGGGCAGCCGGTTCTGGTCGGCACCATCTCCATCGAGAAATCGGAACTGCTTTCCAGCATGCTCAAGAAGCGGGGCATCCCCCATCATGTCCTGAACGCCAAACAGCATGAAAGGGAGGCCGAAATCGTCGCCCAGGCGGGGCGCAGAGGGGGGGTCACCATCGCCACCAACATGGCGGGGCGCGGCACCGACATCATTCTCGGCGGCAATCCGGAATTGCTGGCTCAGAAAGAGACCAATCCGCCGGAGGAAGGCAAGCCGGCCTTCGAGGAGCTTCTGCCCGTTTACCGCGAACGCTGTGCCGGTGAGAAGAAAGAGGTCATCGCCGCCGGCGGCCTTTACATACTCGGCACCGAACGCCATGAGGCGCGGCGTATCGACAACCAGTTGCGCGGCCGTTCCGGGCGTCAGGGCGACCCCGGCGAAAGCCGTTTCTACCTGAGTCTGGAGGACGATCTGCTGCGCATCTTCGGTTCCCAGCGCGTCGCCTTTGTCATGGACAAGCTGAAGATCCCCGAAGGGGAGCCGATCGAGCACCGCTTCATCAACCGCGCCATCGCCAACGCCCAGAAAAAGGTCGAGGCCCACAACTTCGACATCCGCAAACATCTGATCGAATATGACGATGTGATGAACAAGCAGCGCGAGGTGATCTATGGCCAACGCCGCGAGATTCTGTCCGGGGAAAATATCCGGGAAACGGCCCTGGGAGTGATGGAGGAAACCATCGGCGATATGGTGGCCACCTTCTGTCCGGCCAAGACCAAGCCCCGGGAGTGGAATTGGGCCGATCTTCCCGAGGATTTTTACAGCCTCTTTTTTTTCCATCCCCAACTCCCCGACCCGGAAGCGTCCGACCTCAACGACGCCGTCCTCGAAAAGCAACTGCTGGATCAGGTGCGCCAGCGCTTTGAGGAAAGGGAGCGGGAGTTCACACCCGAGGTGACGGAAAAACTGGTGACCATGCTTCTTCTGCAAGTCATCGACAGCCAGTGGAAGGATCACCTCCTCTCCCTGGATCATTTGCGGGAGGGTATCGGTCTGCGCGGCTACGGCCAGAAAAACCCCAAGGAAGAGTACAAAAAAGAGGCCTATTCCTTATTTATGGAGATGATGGGAAGGATCCGCCAGGAGTTTCTCGGCAAACTCTTCCGTGTGCAACTGGCCAGCGATAGCGAGATGGAGCAGGCCCGCCGCGAGGAGGAGCGGCGCCGCAAGCGGATTTTCGACGCCCTTGGGGCCGGCCAGGAGGGGAACAGGCCGGTCACCCGCCACGAGGAAAAGGTGGGGCGCAACGATCCCTGTCCCTGCGGCAGCGGCAAAAAATTCAAGAAGTGCTGCGGAAAATGACCGTGAATTTCAGCGAAATTTTTGCTTCATCCTGGACATTGGGAAGGCTTGATATGGAAAAGGCGCATAAAAGAATAAGGGGTTTCAAATTCGCGGCCCGCTCGTCGGCCGTCAAGTCCTCGGGGAAACTGGATCTGGCCCTGATCTTCTCCGAGGTGCCGGCCCGCTGCGCGGCCGTTTTCACCACCAACCGGGTGCAGGCGGCGCCGCTGATTGTCTCTGCTCCCCGCATCCGCAAGGGGTTTTGCCAGGCCGTGCTGATCAACAGTGGTAACGCCAATGCCTGCACCGGTGAAGCGGGTCTGAAGGACGCCCTGCGCTGTTCCGAAATGGCCGCCCAGGCCATGGGCATCAGCGAGGAGCTGGTAGCGGTTTCCTCCACCGGCATCATCGGCCGGCCGATGCCGATGGAGAAACTCGAGCGCCATATCCCCCTGCTGATTCCCATGCTTCAATCAGGCCAGGCCAAAAGCGTGGCCGAGGCCATGCTCACCACCGACGCCTTTGTCAAAATGGCGACGGAAGAGGAAGAAGAGACCGGGGGGTACGGCATTCTCGGCATCGCCAAGGGGGCCGGGATGATTCATCCCAATATGGCGACCATGCTGGCCTACCTGCTCACCGATGCCCGCGTCGACGGTGAATTCCTCAAGGAAGCCCTGCGTCTGGCCGTCGACCGCTCCTTTAACTGCATCACCGTCGACGGCGATACCTCCACCAATGACACCGTTCTGCTGTTGGCCAACGGGCTGGCGGAAAACTCCGAGATCCGAAAAGGGGAACCCGGTGCGGAGGAGTTTGTGGACAAACTGACCGCAGTCTGTCTCGAACTGGCCAAGAAGATCGTCCGCGACGGCGAAGGGGCGACCAAACTGGTGCGCATTCAGGTCGACGGGGCGGAAAACGAGGTTGCCGCCCGCACCGTGGCCCGCAGCGTCGCTACCTCCAACCTGCTCAAGGCGGCTTTTTTCGGCGCCGACCCCAACTGGGGGCGGGTCATCGCCGCCGTCGGCTACTCCGGGGTAAACGTCGACCCGGCGCGGATCGATATCCGTTTCAACGATATCCTGCTGGTCGAAAACGGCCAGGGGACCGGCCCCGCCGCCAAGGACCAAGCCCACGAGGTCATGATGCAGCCGGAGTTTACGGTCACCGTCGATCTTCACATGGGGAGCGGGTCGGCCTTCTATTATACCTCCGACCTGACTTACGACTATGTCCGCATCAACGCCGAGTACCACACCTGAGGCGCAGCTCCCTTCGCCTGCTCCTTTCATCGAGCACACCCTTCTTCATCCCCTGGCGGGTGCGGGGGATATCCGCCGTCTCTGCGCCGAGGCATGCCGTTTCGGCTTCGCCTCGGTCTGCGTGGCGCCCCTTCATGTCTCCCTGGCCGCGGAACTTTTGGCCGACTCCTCGGTGCGGGTGGGGACGGTCGTCGGTTTTCCCCTCGGCTATACCCTGCCGGCGGTCAAAATTTTCGAAACGGCGGAACTGGTCCGCTGTGGCGCCACGGAGCTGGACATGGTGATTTCCCTGGCCAAGGTCCGTGACGGGGATTTCGCCGCTGTCGGTAAAGAAGTCGCCGCAGTGGTGTCGGCGGCGCGGGGAGTGCCGGTCAAAGCAATCATCGAGTGCTGTTATCTGGATGAGACCCAGAAAGTGCAGCTCGCCGAACTGGTGGCGGAAAACGGCGCCGCTTTTGTCAAGACCTCCACCGGTTTCGGGTCGGCCGGGGCTCTGGTTGAGGATGTGCGACTCCTGGCGCGGGCCGCCAAAGGAAGAATCGGCGTCAAGGCGGCCGGCGGTATCCGCTCCTGGGAGGAGTGTCGCCGCTTCCTGGCGGCCGGAGCGACCCGTATCGGCACCAGCAGCGCTCCGCGCATCATGGAAGAGTGGCGCGGGGCGGCAGCGCAGTGAAGTTACCTTTCGTCGACCGCGTCTTCCTCGTCGTCCTCGACGGCGTGGGCATCGGTGCCGCCCCCGATGCCGCGGAGTACGGAGACGCGGCAGCCAACACCCTGCGCCATGTCATCGAAAACAGTCCCTCTTTGACCCTTCCCGCCCTGGCCGGACTCGGTCTCGGCCACATCGCTCCTCTGCCACGGGTTCCGCCGGTGACCCAGCCCCTGGCCGCTTTCGGCTCCATGGAGGCGGCGTCCGCCGGCAAGGACACGGTCATCGGTCACTGGGAGTTGGCAGGGGTCGTCACCCATGAACCTTTCGCCGTTTTCCCCGCCGGCTTTCCTTCCCGGATAATCACCGCTTTCCGCAGGGCGACTGGGCTTTCCCCCTTGGGCAACATCGCCGCCTCCGGCACGGAGGTCATCCGTTTGCTGGGGGAAGAGCATCTCCGCAGCGGCCGCCCCATCCTTTACACCAGCGCTGACTCGGTTTTCCAGCTCGCCGCCCACGAAACGATCATTCCGCCGCCGCGGCTCTACCGCCTATGCCGTTGCGCCCGGAAAATCCTCGATTCCTACCGTGTCGCCAGGGTCATCGCCCGGCCCTTCATAGGGACCTCGCCGGCGGATTTCCGGCGCACCAGCGGGCGTCGCGATTTCGCCATGGCACCTCCCGAACCCACCATTCTCGACCGGGTCGCAGCTCAAGGTCTGCCGGTTTGGGCCATCGGCAAAATCCACGATATCTTTGTCGGGGGGGGGATCAGCCGATCCTTTGTGACCCTGAACAATGGCGACGGCATGGCCAAAATCGACGGAGCTTTGGGCTCTCTCGACAAAGGATTGGTGGTGGCCAATCTGGTCGATTTCGATACCAGCTTCGGGCACCGGCGCG
Source organism: Deltaproteobacteria bacterium (assembly GCA_012729375.1). Classification (GTDB taxonomy): domain Bacteria; phylum Desulfobacterota; class Desulfuromonadia; order Desulfuromonadales; family JAAYDE01; genus JAAYDE01. The sequence continues at coordinate 59,419 of JAAYDE010000022.1, forward strand.
ATGTTCCCGGTTTCGCCCGCGCTTTGGCGGAGTTCGACACATGGCTGGAGGGTTTTCTTCCCCGGTTGCGGCCAACCGATCTGCTGATCCTCTGTGCCGACCACGGTTGCGATCCGGCCATGGCCGGCAGCGACCATACCCGGGAGGCTGTGCCGCTTCTGGTTTACTGCCCGGCGCTGCCAGGGGGCAAGAATTTGGGGCGCGGCAGAACCTTTGCCGCGGTGGCGGAGTTGATAGGGGAGGTGTTCGGCTGTCGACCGTCCTTTTTACAAGCGAAGACAAAGGGGGCGTAGCGTGGAAAGATCAGGCGGATTTTTTCATTTGGAAATCGATGGGAGAAGGCTCCTCGGCGGTGAGGTTCCTTTTTAATGGATCTCCGGCTTCCAGTTCTCCCCGAAAAGATTTTTCGATGAAGGTCTGCAGCCACAAAGTCTCTTCTCTTTTCGGATTGGAAAACTCCAGGCCTACCCCCTCCAGGAAATTGTTTTCTATGTTGGGAGCGATATGGTAACGGACTCTCGCTTCCACCTCTATCTCTTTGTTCATTCCCAATAAAGGGAAAAGAACCCTCACCGGACTCCCTTTTTTGAGGCGGGAACTGTTTTTGAGAAACATTCCCTGGATGCTCAGGCTGAGGATTTCGCCAAAGCGGAAGTCTCCATCGGTAAAGAGGATAGCCGGAAGCTGAACGGTCAGGCGTATGTTGCGTCGCGGAATTTTTTCCAGATAACCCTGGATGAGTTGAAAAAGGGAAAAAATATTGACCGGGACCGGCAGGAGGCTGTCACCAGCATCCCGGATATGGGAAAAATCTTTGTTGTCCAGGAGGATGGTTGGCGGGTTCTTCGGGGGAATTTTCTTGCGCAGGTTCAGGTTGTTTATCCAGAAAGGGTTTCCTTCGGGGAAAAGACCTGATCCCAGGATGAGGAGATCGGCATCCATATCCTTCAGAACCGCTTTCACCTGTTCCGGGTTGGATGACACAAGAACCCGGTAACCCCAATGTTTGAGGATGATTTCAAGGGTATTCAGAAGATGTTCACGGCGATCGCCAACAACGATGAGTTTCAAATTTTCATCTCCCAAACTTTTTTGTCCGGTCGGTGTTTTTACTTTTCCTGCTAATGGATAATTCTAAC
>JAAYDE010000023.1 GCA_012729375.1 Deltaproteobacteria bacterium
CCGACGCCGGCCCTGCTGCTGGAGGCGATCCGGCGGACCGAAGGGGTCCCCGCACCGCCCCTGCGCAAAAGCGGTCAGAAAGAGGCCCCGCTCTCCTTCGCCCAATCCAGGCTCTGGTTCCTCGACCGCTTCGAGGGCGTTTCCGCCGCCTACAATATCCCCGCCGCTTTCCGCCTGGAGGGGGAACTGGACGCCGCAGCCTTGGAACGAGCCCTTCGTTTCCTGGTGCGCCGTCACGAGGGGCTGCGCGCCATCTTTCAGGAAAACACCGTCGGCGAGGCTTTCCAGAGAATCGTCGCCGATGAGAACTTCCCCTTCTTCGTTGAATCCCTGCCCACTGCCGAAATCGACAAAACCCTGGCCGAAGAGGCCGTCCGTCCCTTTGACCTGGAACGTGGCCCCCTCTACCGCTTCCGCCTCTGGCGCCTCGGCGAAGAAAAACACGTTCTCTCCCTCGTCTTTCATCACATCGTCTGCGACGGCTGGAGCTTCGGCATCTTCCTCAAGGAACTGGCTTCCTGCTATGAAGCTTGCAGACGCGGAAAGCAGCCGCAACTCCCGGAACAGGGCGCCGAATACATCGATTACGCCCAGTGGCAGAAAGAGCGGTTGGCCGGGGATGGGCTCCACCGCCAGCGCGATTTCTGGCGCAAGGAACTGCGTGGGATCCCCCCCCTGCTCCCCCTGCCCACCGATTTTCCCCGTCCCGAGATCCTCGGCAACCGCGGCGGCCATGTACCGGTGCGCATCGATGCAGCCACCGCCCAGGCGCTGCAGCGCATCGCCCGGGAGCGGGGCACCACCCTCTTCATGGCCCTGGAGACACTTTGGGCGTTGCTTTTATCCCGCTACAGCGGCAGCGAAGACGTGGTGGTCGGCACCCCTGTCTCCGGCCGAAGCCGACCCGAAATCGAGAACACCGTCGGCTTTTTTGTCAACAGTCTGCCGCTGCGCAACGATCTGTCCGGCAAACCGGACTTCAACGCCCTCCTGGAACGGACCCGGGGAAACGTTCTGCAAGCCTTCGCCCATCAGGAGATCCCCTTCGAGAAACTGGTGGAAGAGTTGGCGCCGGAACGCAACCCCGGCCACGCGCCGATCTTCCAGGTCATGTTCGCTCCGGTGGAGGCCGCCTTCGAAAATCTCGCCCTGGAAGGTCTGGATGTCAGTCCCTTTGAGGCCGAATTCGACAGCGCCAAATTCGACCTCACCCTCAACCTGGGCGCCGACGGCGAAGGACTGGCAGGAAACATCGAATACCACCGCGACCTCTTCCGGCGGAAAACTGTTGAAAGGATGGCCCAACATTTCTGCAATCTCGCCGCCCGTGCGGTACACCGTCCCGATATCCCGGTCGGCGACCTTTCCCTTCTCGATCCCGTCGAGCACGATCTGGTGCTCTACGGCTTCAACAACCAGGCCGCCGATTATCCCCGGAAGCAGATTCTCCACCGGCTTTTCGAGGAGCAGGCGGCCCTGCGCCCCGACGCTGTCGCCGTCAGGGATCAGCAACGGCAACTGACCTACGGAGAACTGAATGCCCGGGCCAACCGCATCGCCCACGATCTCAGGGAAAAGGGGGTGGCGCCCGATACCCTGGTAGGTCTGAGTCTGGAGCGGAGCGTCGATCTGGCCGCCGCCATCCTCGGCATCCTCAAGGCGGGGGGTGGCTACCTCCCCCTCGATCCCCATTATCCCGCCGAGCGCCTGACCTACATGGTCGAAGACGCCCGCCTGCAGTATCTGGTTACCACCTCGGACAGCGCCCTTCCCTTCACCGGAGAGGTCCTTTGCCTCGACAGGATGGAGGAACTGGCACGCCATCCCGCCGCCAACCCCGAAAACCGCTCCAAGCCCGGGGATACCGCCTACGTCATCTACACCTCCGGTTCCACCGGCAAACCCAAAGGGGTGGTGGTCGAGCACCGCAACGTCGTTCAGCTTCTCTTCCAGAAACGCCTCCCCTTCCGTTTCGATCACCGGGATGTGTGGACCCTGTTCCACTCCTACGCCTTCGACTTCTCCGTCTGGGAACTCTTCGGCGCCCTTCTCTACGGCGGCCGCCTCGTCATCGTTGAATCCGCCGCCGCCAAGGACCCAGAGGCCTTCCTCGATCTTCTGGAAAAGGAGCGAGTCACCGTTCTCAACCAGGTTCCATCCTACTTCACCCAACTGAGTGCCGTTGACGGCCGAAAACGGCCGCGGGACCTGGCGGTGCGGAATCTCGTTTTCGGTGGTGAAGCCTTCTACCCCCACATCGTCCGCAACTGGCGGAAACGCTACCCCCAGGCCCGCATCGTCAACATGTACGGTATTACCGAAACCACCGTCCATGTCACCTGGAAAGAGATCGGAACGGAAGAGCTCGCGGCGGGGATCTCCAACATCGGCCGCCAGTTGGCGCCTCTTTCCATCTACATCCTGGATAGGAACGGCTACCTTCAGCCCATCGGCGTGCCCGGTGAGATCCATGTCGGCGGCGCCGGTATCGCCCGCGGTTATCTGAACCGTCCCGAGCTGACGCGGGAGCGGTTCATCGCCAATCCCTTTGGCGAGGGCCGGCTCTACCGCACGGGCGACCGGGCCCGCTGGCTGGACAACGGCGAGATCGAGTATCTGGGGAGGA
>JAAYDE010000024.1 GCA_012729375.1 Deltaproteobacteria bacterium
CAGGATATCCGCGCCGTACAGGAGAGCCTTGAAAACGACGTTTTTGCCGGACAAAAGGAAATAGAAGCCAAAGCGCTGGCGCTCTGGAATCAGGACGACAAAATGGGCGCCCGCAATCTGCTGACACAGTACAGCGATTCAAATGCGGCCGCGGTGCTCGAAGATTGGTGGAAGCTGGCCGAACTGCTTTATGTGAAATACAACGACGGCTACATCAATACCGACGTGGAGATCGGCCACCCCGTTTTTTATCCGGCCTGGTGGCTCGAACAGGTCGGATATAAAGACGGCCCCACAAGCTACGAGAAGAGATCTCCGAATCCATGAGAATTGCGTAGTTTACGATGCGCCTTAGAATCATGGGATTTTATGGTGTCAGGCTTGGAAAATTGAAACTTTCAAGCTTTAAGGCCTGACCCCGTTTCCGTTCCCGAAAAACAGCTGCTTGTCATGGTCCGGCCTGCTCAAAACAGCTATGGCGGAAAATATTATGTGGACCCCCAAAAAAGTCACCCTGGGTGCTTTCCTGTTGTGTTTTTTCCTGGTGGGAATTCCCTTCTGGCAAATCCCCTACTCAAGGGTCAGCGTTCCCAATTCGTTTTTTGGCATCGGCGCCCTGGGGGTTTTTGTTGCGGCAACGGTTCTCTGTGCCGTTTTTGAGTTCAGTTTTCAAAAGGGACTGATCGTGCCAGGATTGGCTTTTCCGGCAACACTGATGATTCGAGTTGTCATCGAGGGGATCATGGAACCCGGTCGTCACAACCTGTGGCCCTTAGCCCTTATAATTGCTGCTCTGACGGGTCTTGTGGTCGGCGGCGCTGGGGCCCTTTTGGGTTGTCTGATGGCCAGGCTGTTCCGGTAAGTGTCCCTGATGGAATCGCCCTTAAAATCTTTTTGGAGGTCCTGTCATGAACCGTCATGTGAACAAAAATGGATATGCTGGTGAGCGGGGATTCCAAGAAGGGCATATCTCCGTAAGCGGCGGAAAAGTCTGGTACAAGGTGGTGGGAAAGAACACAAAAGGAGTTCCGGTCCTGGTGCTTCATGGCGGGCCGGGAGCGTCGTATGATTATTTAGAACCTTTGGCGGAACTTGCGGATGAGCGGCCGGTTGTTTTTTATGATCAACTCGGCTGTGGGAACTCGGACAAACCCGAGGACACATCCTTGTGGACGATAGAGCGTTATGTTGATGAGCTTCATCTGGTTCGCATGGCTCTCGGGCTGAAAAAGGTCCATATCATCGGACAGTCGTGGGGAACCTCGCTTGCGGTAGATTACCTGCTGACGAAAAATCCGCATGGGCTGGTGAGTTTGGTCCTTTCCGGTCCTTTGCTCAGCGCTCGATGCTGGATTGAAAATCAGCTAGCCTACATCAAAGAACTTCCTGAAAACGTCCGTGATGTCATTCTCGAATCCGAGGAGGCCGGAGAGTTCAGTTCTCAGGCATACCAGGACGCCATGATGGAATATTACAAAATCCATGTTTGTCGTCTAAATCCATGGCCGGATTGTTTGAACAGGTGTTTTGAAAAGTTGAATTTTTCAATTTACAGTCATATGTGGGGACCTAGTGAATTTACTGTGACTGGATCTCTTAAAAACTATGAACGGGTAGATCGGCTCAAGCGAATTTCGGTTCCGGTTCTATTGACCTGTGGTTTTTATGACGAAGCTACTCCGGAGACAACCAGATATTATCAAAAAAACATCCCCGAATCCGAGATTTATATTTTTGAAAATGCTTCCCATGAACATCATCTGGAAGCCTTCCCGGAATATCTAAAAATCGTCCGTGACTTTTTTGACCGCGCTGAAAAAGGGCCTTGATGGACGGGAAGAAGCGGTGGCGGGTTTGCCGGATTTGCAAGTCACCTTATTGATAATAAAGGGAAAACAGTAAAAATAATCCTTGAAAAATGGCAATAGGCCGAATTTTTGGTCTGGGGAATCCTGGAATTTTTTCCCTTGCTCAGGAGAAAAATCGAGAGTAATTTCTACCGTCCGGCGAACCGGAGCCGGGTACAAGCAAGTGCAGCATTCTTTTTTTTCCCCGAAACCATGCAATCTTTTAACTTCCTGAGCCTGTCATGCGCAGCGTCCTGGTTTTTCCCCCGGCGGCAAGCCCAACCTACGTTCCTTTGAGTCTGGCCACTCTGGCCGCATCCGTTCAGGAAAACGGCAGACCGCATTCCCTAAAACTGGTCGATGCCAACCTCCTGGTATGGCAGCGATTGGCTGCCGAACATCCCGATGGAAACCGGCTGCTCGATTTTCTGCACACCGATTCATACCTTTTTTATGATCAAAATGCTTATCTTTCCCATAACCGCATCTGGGATCAGCTCCGTTTTCGGATGAATGATCTGGTCGAGAAGGCGAAACGGTACGTCGAAAAGAACGAACCCGATACCGGCCTGGAGAGTTGCCTGCAGTCGGCGGTCGAGGAGGTGATGAGCGTCGATCCCGAGCTGATCGGTTTTTCCGTGATGTATCTGGATCAGCTGAGCATGACCCTGGCTCTGGGAAAATACATCCGGCGCAAGGATTCGTCCCGGCGGAGGAGAATCATCCTGGGCGGCGCCTCCATGCATGCCCTCAACGCGGAGGAGCTGCTGACGGCCTGTCCCGAGATCGATGGAATTGTTCCGGGGGAAGGAGAATCCTCTTTCGCGGCATTAATGCGGATGGCGCCGGTGGAAAGGATCCCAGGTCTGCTTTGCCGGTCGGCTTCGGGAATTCAGCATAATCCCCATCTCCCCGCAACATCCCTTCGGGAACCCGGGCAGGCTGACTTCAGCGGCCTTCCGCTCAACGGCTACTTTAATCCCAGCCGCGTGTTCCCGGTCGTTTTTTCAAGGGACTGTCTGTGGAAAAAATGCCGTTTCTGCGCTCACAATTTTTCCTTCGCCGGCTATCGCAAAAAAAAGGTTGAGTTTTTTGTCGATGAGCTGGAACTACTCAATCGGCGCTTTAATGTCAGCCACTTCTATTTCGCCGACCAGTATATCGGTGCGGCGGATTTGCAGGAAATCGCCGCCACCCTGATCCGGCGTCGTTTAAGGATTTTCTACCAGGTGATGTGTCGCCCGCTGAAAGACTACACGCCCGAGCGGCTCAGTCTGATGGCCCGATCCGGTTGCCGGTGGATAAGTTGGGGCATCGAATCCGGTTCGCAGCGGCTCCTGAACCTGATCTGCAAAGGGACCGTCGTCAAGGAGATCGAAACGGTGATTCATAACGCCAAAGCGGCGGGAATCTCCAACCTCGCCATGATGATTTTCGGCCTGCCCACCGGTTCCGACATCGATCTCTGGAAAACTTTCGCCCTGCTCGACAATCTTCAATGTTCACTGGATGCGATCTGCGCCAGCAGCTTCGTGCTCTTTCAATCAACCTATTTCGCCAGGCAAGCCCACCGTTTGGGCCTAGAGATCCTCGGCGCGGAGAAGTTGTTGGAAATCGGGTCCGCATCCGTCCATTCCAGCCGCCTCAAGTTCCGCGAGGTCTCCCGGAACGGTCCGCCCAGGCCCCCTCGGGGCGTGTTGGAAGTCATTGAATGGGAGCAACGGCGCCCGTGGATGAATGAAACCGGTTTTATGGAAAACCTGCCCTGCGAACATTATCTGCTTTACTCCCATCAGCAGTACGAGGGTCATCAAACCCCTTTGCACCCCATATCCCGTCCCGCCTAGTGAAAGTCTGCGGCCGGGCCCGTTCAGCCGGGTTCCCCCCGGCGCTGCGGGAAATGCTGAAAAATCAGCCCATAGAACAGGATAAGAGCAATTTTCAGAGTAAATTGGATCGAAAAACAGACACTTGTCCTGATCCGGCCCCAGACCGGCCAATCATTAACAGTACCCATTTCACAATAACACCTCCTTCGCGTCTTTGCCCCGTTCGCCGATCTGCTGACGCCACAGGGCGTAATACAAGCCTTTTTGAGACAGCAGTTGGCTGTGGGTTCCCGTTTCCACTATCTTGCCCCTTTCCAGGACATAGATCACATCGGCATGCATGATGGTGGAAAGCCGGTGGGCAATGAGAAGGGTGATCTGGTCGCCGTCGGCCGAGATCTCCCGCATGGTTTGCGTGATCTCCTCTTCGGTGGCCGAATCCAGGGAAGACGTAGCCTCGTCAAAGATAAGCAAGCGCGGTTGCCGAAGCAGGGCCCTGGCGATGGAGATGCGCTGTTTTTCACCCCCCGACAGCTTGAGGCCGTTCTCGCCGATGACCGTGTCGATGCCGTCGGGCGCCCGTTCCAGGAACGAGATGGCCTGGGCCTTGTGCAGGGCTTCCAGTATCTCCGCGTCACTGGCGTCCGTTTTCACCAGCAGCATGTTTTCCTTGATGCTGCCGGCGAAAAGCTGTGTTTCCTGGGTGACAAAGCCGATCTGCCTGCGCAGCGGGTTGTAGCGGATATTGGCCGAGCGGGCGTTGTTGAAATAGATGTCGCCAGTGGCCGGCTTGTACAGGCCGACCAGCAATTTCACCAGGGTCGACTTCCCCGATCCCGAAGGCCCTACGAAGGCGATGGTCTCTCCGGATCGGACATCGAAAGAGATGCCGTCGATGGCATTGAAGGATGCGTTTCGGTGACGGAAGGTCACCCGCTCGAAGCGAACGCGCTCCAGGGGCCCAATCTCGTCGGGGTGTTCCGGGCGAAGCTCCACAGGCTTTTCCATCAGCGTCTCAAAGTTGTTGATGGAAGCGTCCACTTCCCGCAAATGAAGAATGATATTCCCCATCTCCTGCAGGGGATGGAAAATGGCGTTGGAAATGAATTGCATGGCAATGAGCTGTCCGGTGGTCAACACATTGCGGAAGATCAGCCACAGGAGAATGAAAAAAATGGATTGTTTGAGAAAGTTGAGAGCCACGCCCTGGGCAAAGGAGAGGGAGATGACTTTTTTGGCTTTGCCGATCTCCAGATCACAGATTTCGCGGGTTTTCAGGTTGAGACGCTTGATTTCCTGGTAGGAAAGCCCCAGGCATTTGATCAGCTCGATATTGCGCAACGATTCGGTGATGACGCCGGAAAGCTGATGGGTTTCGCGATTGATGGCGCGCTGAACGGTTTTGATTTTTTTCGACAGCAAGCCGGTGAGAGCCCCCAGCACACCGAGGCCAATAAGGAAAACCGGGATCAGCAGCCAGGTTTTCGTGACGCTGTACCAGACAAGGAAACCGATGCCGATAAAGGAGGTTAGCAGAACATTGATCAGGGAATTTACGAAACGTTCCGTGTCGGTCTTGACTTTCTGTATCAGGGAAAGGGTTTCACCGCTGCGGCTGCTTTCGAACTCCTCGAAGGAAAGCCTCAATGTCTGCTTCAGCCCTTCATTAAAGATGTCCATGCCGAACCGGGCCACAGCCAGGCGGGTCAGGAACTCCTGCACACCCTTCAGGAGCCGGGCGAGGATGGCAATGGCGATGGCCAGCGCCAGCCAGAAAAGGACCCCTTGCAGCATGGCAGGTTCGTCCAGGTTGGTGTCGCCGGTGGCGTAGGTGTCGATGACCACGCCGAAGATGATGGGATCGACCAGGTGGAGCAAATGGGCCACCACCGCCAGCAGCAGGGAGGCGCTCATCAATCCCTTATGGGGTTTTAGGTATTTCCAGAGGGTGAGCATAATAGGTGCCGGGACTCAAGGATTGAAAGGTCACATTCTTTCGCAATGTGGCACCTCAGGCAAGGTAGATCCCCAAGGCCATCAGCACCGGTGTGGCCAGGTTCAGGACCACGTTTCGGGTTAAGCTTGGCAGCAGCAAGGACAAATCATTGAAGCCCCGGCGTACGTCGCGAAACGTACGCAGCGCCAGGGGGGCCACCAGCAGGGCGAGCAGGGCGCCCGCCGGCAGTATTCCCAGGAGCCAGCCAACCACAGGAACCAGGAAGCTGCCAAGCAGTAACAAACCATAGACCGCAACACCCTGCTGCGGACTGGTCCGGATGATCAGGTGATTGCGGCCCACGGCCCGGTCGGGCTCGCGGTCGGGGAACTGGTTCAGGAGCAGCAGGTTGCTGACCAGAAAAAAAGGGGTCAGCGAGGCCGCCAAGCCCGCCCAGGAGTAACTGCCGGTAAGGCAGAATTCGGTGCCCATGATCATCAGCGGTCCGAATCCAAGGCCGGGAGCGAACAGGCAGAGCAGCCAGTGGCGGGTCAGGCACGGGGTGTAGAGGACGATGCTCAGCAGTCCCGCAAGGCCCAGGGGCAGCAGAAGCCAACCTCTCAGGAAAAGGAAATAGAGGCCGACGGCCGCGGTCACGCCCAGCGCCGCCAGGCCGACAACTAACGCCAGGTGGGCCTTGTCCGGAAGGGCGGGAAGGGTGCCGGTGCCGCCCGAGAAAGGGGTCTTGGTGGTGAGGAGGTCGAGGCCGCTGCGGAAGTCGGCATATTCGTTGAGGGCGTTGACCGCGACATGGGCCGCCACCGCGCCCGTCAGAACCAGGAAAAACCGGGGCCAGTCGAGGGCAAAACCCCGCCAGTGGGTTACGGCCAGGCCGAGAGCCAGACAGGCGGGGGGCAGGAGGAGGAAATTGGGCCGCATGGGGCCGACGATGGCAGTGCAGGTTCGCTTCAAACCGAGGCCTCCGGTTTCAGGTCGAGGCAAGGCGAGGCGCGCCACATCAGAAAAACGCGCCTTGATTCGAGCCAAATTGGTATGATCCGTGGAAAAGGGGTGAATTATTGCCAAATCTTTTCCCCGATAGTCATCTTCGCAGATTTTTTCAGCAAGGTAATCCCCTAAAAAGCACTTTCCAAGTTTCAAAACCAGCGGCTAAAAGATTTTTCTTGCTCATGGCTTCTCGTTGCCGGCTTGTTAAGGGCCAAAAGACCGGGTTGATGGAACCGACATTATTTCTCTCTGAAACAAAGGAAACCCCCGTTTCTTCCGGTATTCGGCAAAGTCTGCTCCGCGAGCATTTTTCGGAAGTCGGCTTGCCAAGCGAACCCCGGCCCAGTATAAATTTGAATAGCGATTCCATCTACTCCGGGGGCCCTTTTTGAATTCATTTCCGGCCGGACATTCCACTGCCATGCAACAGGCCCGAGAAGCCTCCGCCGCCTGGTCGTCCGTTCCTCTTGCCGCCCGTCTGGAAAAGCTCGCCGCCCTTCGTCTTTTGATTGTGTCCCGCCGGGAGGAAATTCTCCTTGCAATAACTCAGGACGCCGGCAAGGTCCGCACCGAGGCCCTGCTCACCGATCTGCTCCCCACTCTGGAGATCCTGAGGTTCAATGAAAGGCAGGCCCCCCGCATCCTCCGCCCCGAGCGCCGTTCCGGCTCACTGCTCTTTGCCGGGAGCCGGGCCGAGGTCCGCCACCACCCCCATGGCGCGGTGCTGATCGTGGCGCCGTGGAACAATCCCTTTCAGCTCTCGCTGCTGCCGGCCGCCACCGCGCTCCTGGCGGGCAACGCCGTGATCCTCAAGCCCTCCGAGCGCACGCCCCAGGTCGCGGCCCTGCTGCGGGAGCTGTTCGCCGAGGCCGGTTTGGCGCCGCCGCTGCTGGAGATCGCCGAAGGGGGGCCGGAGACCGCCGCCGCGCTGGTTTCGGCCGGGCCCGATCTGGTCTTCTTCACCGGCGGCACGGCCGGGGGCCAAGCGCTCTACTGCCTGGCCGCGGAGCGGATGATCCCGGTCATCATGGAGCTCGGCGGCAAGGACGCCATGGTCGTCTTCGCCGATGCCGATCTGAAACGGGCGGGCCGGGCCGCGCTCTACGGCGCCTTTGCCCACGACGGCCGGCATTGCGTCTCGATCAAACGGCTGCTGGTGGAACAACCGGTCTACGAAGCCTTCGTCTCCGAGGTGGCCTCAGGCGCGGCCCGGCTGCGGCGCGGAAACGGAGCCGAGGGGGATCTCGGCGCCGGAATCGATCCCGCTACGGCGAGCCGCCTCCAGAGCCAGATCGACGGCGCCCTGGAACGGGGCGCCCGGCTCCTGACCCCGGCCCGGGACGGGAAGGCGTTGTTTCCCGCCGTCCTCTCCGAGGTGCCGCCGGATTGCGCGGCGATGCGCGAAGAGAGCTTCGGGCCGCTGCTGGCCGCGGCCCCCTTCAAAGACGAAAAGCACGCCCTGCGGCTCGCCAACGACAGCGACTTCGGCCTCAACGCCAGCCTCTGGACGAGGGATCGGGACCGGGCCCGGCGCTTCGCGGCGCGCCTTACGACCGGCTGCGTCTGCATCAACAACGTGCTGATCAACGCCGGCCACCCGGTGCTCCCCTTCGGCGGCGTCCGAAGCAGCGGTTTCGGCCGCTACCACGGCCCCGAGGGGCTGCTCGCCTTCACCCGGCCCCAAGGGGTTTTGGGGCAGCGCCACCCCTGGGCTTCCGGCCTCCATTGGTTCCCCTACGACGACAACCTGGCCGTTTTGATGGAAAACCTGATCCGGCTGCGCTTCGGCGCCGGACCGGGGCTGCTTGCCAAGTCCCGTGAATGGATTAAACTGGCTCTGCGGATGTTTACGCGGCTCCGGAGTTCCGGCGCCGAGCCCGGCGCCCCAAAGGACAAACCATGACCGGTCAGAGACCCCCAAAAGCCCTCATCATCGGCGCCG
>JAAYDE010000006.1 GCA_012729375.1 Deltaproteobacteria bacterium
GGCTTGCATAACTCCGACCCGGTTATCCTGAGCCGGTTCCATGGTTTCAGATGCATCAACTCCTGGATGACGGTTTTGATCCGCCGCCGCTTGGGCGGACGGCAAACCGGGTTGTGTCGCCCGGCAGATCTTGTCTCCGCGGAAGAAAATCGCCATTAAGCTCCTCTTTTTTGTCATTTTTTCCGGCGCGAAACCCCGTTTGGGAATATCCTTGAAAAACCAGCTAAAATTTATTTCTGTAACGGATCATTACTTTCAGAATACAAATTTATTTCTCTTTGTCTCAAGGTGGGTTCGCGCTTTTTCCTTTAAACCTCTTTTTTGAGGGTTCGTTTCATGTTTTTTGAAGCACTCAAAGGCCTGATAAACAATGCCGCCCTGTTGATGGCCCTGATCCTCCTTTACGAACTTGCCCTGCTGAGACCGGGATCAAAATGGAGGATAACCAAGGTGACCCAAGGCCTCGCCATCGGACTGATGGGCATCGCCCTTATATCAACCCCCCTGCACTTCGCCCCGGGGGTCGTCTTCGACGCCCGCACCATCCTCCTCAGCCTATCCGGCTTTTTCTTCGGCTTCGTGCCGACGCTCATCGCCGCGGCAATGACCCTCTTTTTCAGATTGTCCCTGGGAGGAGGAGGCATCTGGATGGCCATGACCACCATCCTGACCTCGGCGGGCTTCGGGCTGGGCTGGCGTTATCTGCGCCGCGGCCGGGACAGCATCCCCGATTGGCGCCAATTCTTACTCTTCGGCTGCGGCGTCCATCTGGTCATGATCTTGTCCATGGCGACCCTGCCCGGTACCGCGGTCCTCACCGCCGTCACCCGGGTCGGGCCTCTGGTCATGCTCATCTTCCCCCTGGCCACCAGCCTGCTGGCCATGTTTCTGGGCCGCCAAAGAGCCCACCATCTGGCCGAAAAAGCCCTCGCCGCCAGCGAAAACCGCTACCGCAGCCTGTTCGAGAACAACCACGCCGTCATGCTGATCATCGATCCCGCCGACGCCGCCATTGTCGACGCCAACGAGGCCGCCGCTCTGTTCTACGGTTGGAGCAAGGACGATTTGAAGAAGAAGAGGGTCGCCGACATCAGCACCTCTAGCGAAGAAGAAATCCACCAGATCATGGAATTCGCCCGCATCCGGCAGCGGTCCCATTTCCAACCCAGGCACCGCCTGGCCGACGGATCGATCCGCGATGTGGAGATTTTTGCCGGCCCCATCGAAATCCACGGGCGCTCCCTCCTTTACTCGATCATCCACGACATCAGCGCCCGCAAGGAGGCGGAACAGGCGCTGCGGGAACGGGAAAAAACCCTCAACAGCATCCTGGCCGCCTCCCCGGTGGGCATCACCGTGACCAAAAACCGCATCGTGCAGTGGGCCAGCAAAACCTTCCTCGATATGCACGGCTACCGGGAAGAAGAACTGATCGGCAAAAACGCCGTCATTCTCTATGCCGACCGGGAGGAATTCGAGCGCGCCGGAGCGCTCATCTACGAGCAGATGGCCCGCCGCGGCGTGGGAGAGACGGAGACCCGCTGCCGGCGCAAGGACGGCACCACCATGGACACCTTGCTGCGGGGAGCCCTCCTCGATCCCGACAATCCGCAAGCAGGTGCCACCTTCGCCGTTCTCGACATGACCGAACGCAAAAAGGCGGAAAGAAGAAGGCTGGAGAGCGAGGCGCGCTTTTTCCAGCTGGTGGAAAGCGCCCCCATCGCCATTTACCTCCAGGAGCAGGGGCGGTTTATCTATCTCAACCCGGCGGCGGCGCAACTGTTCGGCGCCGTTTCCCGCGAGCAGCTTTTCGGCAAGGCGGTCAGCGGCCGCTTTCTGGCCGGCGACAAAAGCCCCCTTGTGGAATATTTCCAGCAACTCGAAAAAGGCTCCGACCAGGCCTTTCTCGAAGAGCAGGTCTGCTTGCGTCTCGACGGCTCCACCGCCGATGTGGAAGTCTCCGCCGTCCCCTTCCGCGCCCTCGAACCGTCGGGCATCCTCGTCTTTCTCCAGGACATCAGCGAACGCAAACAGGCGGAGCGTCTGCTGCGGGAATCGGAGACGACTTACCGGGAACTGTTCGACGCCAACGCCGCTGCCGTATCCATCCAGGATCTTCACGACTTTCACTTCATCGACGTCAACCAAGCCTTTCTCGATCTTTACGGCTATGCCTGGGAAGAGATCAGCGCCCTGAAACCCGCTTGCTTCGTCACCCTGGCCGAAGACGCCGACAAGCAGATGTGCCGGGACGTTTTCCGGCGGGTCATGGCGGGAGAGACCGTGTCCATTGAAATTCCCGAGCCCATCCAGGACGGCCGCTCGATTTTGGCCGCCAAAACCTTCCGCCGGGTGACCCTCAACGGCATCGAGCGGATTCTCATCGTCGCCCAGAACATCACCGAGCGCCGCATGATGCAGGAGATCATCGTCCAGACCGAAAAGATCATGTCCCTGGGCGGCCTGGCGGCGGGCATGGCCCACGAGATCAACAACCCCTTGAGCGTCATCGTCCACGGCGTGCAGAACGTAAAGAGGCGCACCCAGGAACCCCTCTCTGTCAATCTCGATGCCGCCCGCCAATGCGGCGTTCCCTTCGAAACCATAGGAAGTTACCTGGAAAAACGCAACGTCTACGGCTCCCTGGAGGCGATCGGCGAGGCCGCCGCCAGGGCCGCCCGCATCGTCGACAACATGCTCGATTTCAGCCGCAAGAACGACGCCTTGGCAACCCCCCAGGACCTCAATCTGATCGTCGAAAAGGCCATCGCCCTGGCCGGCACCGACTTCGATCTGAAGAAAAAATAC
The DNA here is from genome assembly GCA_012729375.1 of Deltaproteobacteria bacterium. Lineage (GTDB taxonomy): Bacteria > Desulfobacterota > Desulfuromonadia > Desulfuromonadales > JAAYDE01 > JAAYDE01. Next base: position 2,809 of record JAAYDE010000006.1, read on the forward strand.
GATTTCCGCAGGATCGCCATCGATACCGAATTCTATCCTTTGTCCAGGGTGCCCTGCGTGGAGACGGAGCTGGAGCAGGTCCTTCTCAACCTGCTGCGCAACGCCGCCCAGAACCTTCACGAGGCCGCCAGGGAAAAGCCTCGCATCACCATCCGCACGCGGCGCGAAGACCCGTGGGCGGTCATCGAGGTGGAAGACAACGGCACCGGCATCCCCGCCGCCATCCGCCAAAAGATCTTCGAACCCTTCTTCACCACCAAGGAGGTCGGCAAGGGGACGGGATTGGGGCTTTCCGTCTCCTACCACATCGTCGTCCAGCGCCACCGCGGCGAGATGCGCGTTGAGTCGGAAGAAGGAGCCTGGAGCCGCTTCATCATCCGCCTGCCCATCGAGGAGGAAGCCGCCGGCTCCCTGGGCGCAGCGGCGAGCGCTTAACCAAAGGACGGGGACAAAAAAGCAAACTCCGGCCGCCAAAGACCACAGCAAAAACCCCTCAAAAAGGAGTGGACACATCCATGCCGGAAAAACCCAGCTATGCCGATCTTGAGCAGCAGGTCAAGGCCCTGCGGGGGCAGGTGGCGTCCCTGAACGAGCAATACCGCTCCCTGGTCGACAACAGCCTCGACGCCATTCTGCTGAC
>JAAYDE010000025.1 GCA_012729375.1 Deltaproteobacteria bacterium
CGGGACGGCCGCATCCTTGCCGGCGACAGCGATGATTAAACTTCCCCTGATCCGTCGGCAGATCGCCGCCTGCGGCCACCAGGCGACCATCTTCATACTCTGCGTCGCCCTGTCCATGGTCACCCTGGTCACCCTCGGCAGTTTCAGCCGCAGCGTCCACTCGTCGCTGCAGCGGGACGCCAGGACCCTGCACGCCGCCGACATCATCGTCCGCGCCCGCTCGCCCTTTCCGGACAAATTCCTCGCCGCTGTCGAATCCCTGGAGCGGCAACAGGTCATCACCGCCGCCCGCATCCATGAATTCAACTCGGTGGTGCGAACTTTGGCCGGGGACCGCTCGCTGCTCAGCCAGCTCAAGGTGGTGGAGCCGGGCTATCCCTTTTACGGCCGGGTCGAGCTGGCCTCGGGAAAACCCTTCCGGGAAGTGCTGACGGCGGGAAGCCTGGTGGTCGAACAGGCCCTGGTCGAACGTCTCGGCCTGAATGTCGGCGACCCTCTGCGGGTGGGCGAGGCGATTTTGGTCATCCGCGACATCGTCCTCCGTGAGCCGGACCGGCCGGTGGATATCTTTTCCCTGGGACCGCGGATCTTCGTCGCCGCCGCCGACCTGGAGGCCCTGCAGCTGGTCGGCGAGGGCAGCCGGGTGCGCCACGTCATCCTGGCCAAGGTTGGGGACGGGCAACAGCTGGAAGAAACCTTGCGCACCCTGCGCGACGCCGCACCGGAGGAGCGCATCCGCGTCGACAGCTACCGCAGCGCCAACAGCCGGGTCAAACGCTTCTTCGACAATCTGCTCTTTTTCCTCAGCATGGTCGGTCTCTTCACCCTGCTGCTGGCGGGTATCGGTATCCAGAGCACCCTCGACGCCCTGCTCCAGGAACAGGAAAAACCCCTCGCCGTGATGAAGGCCCTGGGGGCCAGGAGCTTTTTTCTCATCCGCCACTATTTCATCACGGTGCTCCTCTTCGGGCTATGCGGAACCCTTCTCGGCCTGGCCGCCGGAATCTTGCTGCAAAACCAGCTTCCGCGGCTTTTCCGGGACTTTCTTCCCGAAGGGATCGACACCAGCCTCTCGGCGGCGGCCGTCGCCGAAGGAACGGCGATCGGCTTGCTCGTCGTGGCCCTGTTCACCGCCCTTCCCCTGTGGCGCCTCAAAGAGTTGAAACCACGAGTCATACTCGGCCGGGAAGAGCCTGGGGCCGCTCAAAAACGCCGCGCCTGGCTGATCGGCGGCGCCGCCCTTCTTATTTTGGCGCCCCTCGTCTTCCTGCGCCTGGAACGCTTTCAGACGGGCATTTATTTCCTTTCCGCGATGATCTTGTTGATTCTTGCCGCCTATCTGATGGCCACGCTCCTCCTAACCTTCCTGCGCCGGCGCTCGCCGCGCCATCTGGCGCTGCGCCAGGCCCTTAAAGGGCTGTTCCGGCCGCGCAACGCCACCCGCCCCATCGTCGTCACCCTGGGACTGGCGCTGGCCGTGATCCTTTCCATCACTTTGGTCGAGAAAAACCTCGAGGCTTCCTTTATCCAATCCTTCCCGGAGGATACGCCCAACCTTTTCTTTCTCGACATCCAGCCCCGCCAGCGGGAGGATTTCCTGCGCGAACTGGCCATCCCGGCGGAGATCTATCCGGTAGTGCGCGGCTCGGTCGTCGCCGTCAACGGGGAAAGAATCGACCCGCAAAGGGAGCGGGAAAGGCGGGGGGACAACCTGGGCCGGGAATTCAACCTGACCTATCGCGACCATCTTATCGCCAAAGAACAGCTGATTTCGGGAACCAGCCTCTTCCGCGCGGACTGGAGCGACCTTCAGGTATCGGTTCTGGATCGGGTGGCCGAGATGCGCGGCATGACCGTCGGCGACCGCATCACCTTCCGCATTCAGGGGATACCCCTGGAGGCCCGGATAGCCAGCATCCGGACCAGGACGGAGACGGGGCTGCAGCCCTTTTTCTATTTCGTCTTTCCGGAAAAGGTCCTGGCCGACGCCCCCCAGACCCTCTTCGCCGCCACCCGCGCCGCCAGGGACGAAATCCCCGCTCTGCAGAACCGGATCGTCGGGCGCTTTCCCAACATCAGCGTCATCGACGTCACCCAGGCGGTCACCGTCTTCGCCGGCCTGATGGACAAGCTCTCGGTCATCATCCGCTTTTTCACCCTCTTCAGCCTGGCCGCGGGAATGGTGATCATCGTCGGCTCGGTCCTGGCCACCCGCTACGCCCGCGTCCGGGAGACGGTCTATTACAAGATTCTGGGCGCCAGGCGCGCCTTCGTCCTTGCCGTCTTCGCCTCCGAAAGCCTGTTGCTGGGATTGATCAGTTCCCTGCTCGCCCTTTTTCTGGCCCAGGCGGGAAGCTGGCTGATCTGCCGCTATGGTCTCGACCTCCGCTACCGCCCGTTCCTCGGCGTCAGCCTGGTGACGGCGGCCGCGGCCACGGTGTTGATCGTCGCCGTAGGCCTGGCCGCCTCGCTGCCGATTCTGCGCAGCAAGCCGGCTTCTTTCCTGCGGCAGCAAGCGGACGAATAATGACCAAAGGAGAAACGTTGTGAAGATAAGCGGATTTTTGTTGATACTTTTGACGGGATTTTTGACCGGCGGCTGCGACCGCGCCACCGAAGCCACTCCGGCCGCGACCACTTTCGACGCCTATCAGATCGTCGGCACCATCGTCGCCGTCGGCGACAGCCTCACCGCCGGCTACGGAGTCAAAGAGGAGGAGGCCTATCCCGCCCTCCTCGAAAAAAAGCTGCACGCGGCCGGCTACCCGTGGCGGGTCGTCAACGCCGGCATCAGCGGTGAAACCAGCAGCGGGGCGCTCTCCCGCATCTCCTGGGTACTCAAGCTGGAGCCGGACATCGTCATCCTCGAAACCGGAGCCAACGACGGCCTGCGCGGGGTCGACCCCCAGCTGACGCGGAAGAATATCGACGCGATCATTCACATTCTGGAGGAAAACGGCATCACCGTGGTCCTCGCCGGCATGAAGATGGTCACCAGCCTGGGCAGGGAATTCCTGCGCGATTTCGCCGCAGTCTATCCGCAGATCGCCGAGGAGCGGGACCTCATCTTCATGCCCTTCTTCCTCGCCGGCGTCGCCGGCAAAAGAAGGCTCAATCAGGAGGACGGCATCCATCCCACCGCCGAGGGCTACCGGATCATCACCGACAACCTCTATCCCTATGCGATGGCGGCCATCAAAAAGAACGGTAAGGGGTAAAGGCGGTTTGAAGTGGCAGGTGAAAAGTGTCGAGTCGGGGACGTTGCCGGTAGAGGACGTCTATTCTTCTGCGTCAAGGATCGTTTTCCCCCGGGCGCGGCGCCGGCGCCGGTCCTTGTTGCAGCGGATGCGCGCAAGCTCTTTCTGGTGCGCCGAATCACCGCCGGCCGTGATCTCCGCGATCTTGTCGCAGAGCAGGCGCCGGGCGAAAAAGCGGTTGAGGGCGCGGGAGCGCTCTTTCTGGCATTTGACCTCAACCCCGGTGGGCCGGTGCCGCAGGTAGACGCAAGTTGAGCTTTTGTTGACCTTTTGCCCGCCCCGGCCCGAGCCAAGGACGAACTTCTCCTCCAAGTCCGCCTCCCGGATCTTCAATTCGGCCATGCGCCGCAGCAGTTGCTCCTGTTTGACCGCCGTAATGATGGTTTTTTCCATGGCTGGGAAATTCAATTATCCTTGTTCGTTGGACGCCAGCATAACAGAAATTTCCAGGCACCGGGCACCCTTTTCCGGAGATTCCGCGGCCGCGGCCTGGGGGCCGCTAAGCCCCTCGACAAAATCCCCTTATACAGGTACACTCCGCCGCAGCTTTGCCCACCGCCCCCCCGTTTTTCGAGAACACCATGGAACATACACAGACAATGGACGTGACCACCAACCGGCGGCGCCTGCAGGGCATCGTCTTTTCAACCCTGTCGGCGGCCAGTTTCGGCATTGCGCCGATCTTCGCGCGGATCGCCTATAATGACGGCCTCAATACGACGACGGCCATGTTCCTGCGCTTTGCCATCTCCGGCACGATCATGGCCGTGCTTTTTCAGTGGCAAGGGGGAAGGTGGCCGCAGGGCAGGAACCTGCTGGTGCTCCTGCTGATGGGGGGCGTCTGTTATCTGGGCCAATCTTTCTGCTACTTCAGCGCCCTTCATTACGCCTCGGCCGGCTTGGTGGCGCTGCTTCTCTACCTCTACCCGGCCATCGTCACCGTCATCCTCGCCCTCATCACCCGCAGCAGGCTCGGCCCGGTGCGCACCGCCGCCCTCGTCGCCGCCCTGGCGGGAACGGCACTGACGGTCAGCGGCAGCTTGCAGGGGAGCCTTCTGGGGGTGGTGCTGGGCACCGCCGCGGCTCTGATCTACTCCACGTATATCGTCCTCGGTGACCGCATGCTCGGGGGGGAGAGTGTCCTCGGCTCGACGACCGTCATTCTGCTCACCGCAGC